>NZ_JBIWFT010000018.1:0-164466 GCF_044763205.1 Kitasatospora sp. NPDC096204 | reverse complement strand
CCCCACGGCGTCCAGCCGCCGCCGACCTTGCCGTCACACGTGTACACGTGGCCGTCGGAACCGATGACGTAGACGTGCACGGTGTCACCGATGGCCACCGAGTCCACGGCGGTGAGGTCGCCACTCGGCAGGGGCCGCCAGCCACCGAGCCAGGTGCCGGCCCGGTAGTCGGCGACGGTCTCCCACAGCTTGCTGTCAGCGCCGATGGCCTGCACGTGCAGGCCAGACCGGACCTCCGCCGTACGGGAACGCTGGTACCTCACCCAGTCACCGAGATCGTCGACACGGGAGCTGGAGGCGCCGGTACGGGTCTCGGTGGCGGGCGTGCCCAGGCAGCCGCCCTGCCACGAGCGGGACGCGACGGCCACCAGCTCGGCCTTGCCGTTCACCTCACGGATCGCCGGGGCACCGGTGTCGCCCTTGCAGATCGCCGCACCGCCCGTACCGGTGATGCCGACAGCCGTCGCACTCACGGTGTCGAGCGAGAACACGCCGGTGTGCAGCTTCAGCGGCGCCCACTCGTCCTTGGTCCGGCCGAAACCGGGCACCCGCAGGCTCTGCCCGGCCGTCGGGGCCGTGGTCGCCAGCGCCAGCGGAGCGACCCCGTCCACCGGCGTGGACAGCCGAGCCAACACCAGGTCACGGTCCTGACGCGGCACCAACTCGACCACCTCGGCCGACTTCGCACCCACGGTGACGGACGACTTCCACTTCGGCGCACCCGCCGCCAGCACCTGCGGCTGCGCCGGGTCGTCCGAGAAGCACGACGCCGCGGTCAGCACCCAGTAGCGGTCCACCAGCGCACCCGTGCAGCCACGCAGGTAGTCACCGACGACGATCCGGGCGGTACTGGCGTACGTGTTGTCGGGAGCCGCGTCGCCCACCACGGCATGGGCCGGGGCGAAGGTGCTCAACGTGCCGACGGCCGTTGCCGCGGCCAGCAGACCCGCCCGCAGGTTGCGGGGCGAGGAGTTGCGAAGCATGTGTGTTCCCGGAGGTGAGAGGTGGCGTGTGGGTTCGGGCGGTGGCTGTCAGCCGGTGACGGTGAGCTCGGTGATGCCGGCCGGGGTGCCGCTGGTGCCTTCGCCGATGCCCTTGAAGCCGTCCTTGGGGACGTCGAGGGTCTGGGCGGTGCCGTCGAGGGTGAGGCCGACCTTCAGTGAGCGGCCGCCGCTGGTCTGGACGGCGAAGGCGTCGGGCAGTTGGAGGGTGAGGGTGCCGGTGGTGCCGGCGACGGTGAAGCAGATCCGGTTGTCCGGGTTGCCCGGGGCGCGGGTCCAGATCTGGATCTGGGTGGGCTTGGCGCAGTCGCCGAGCAGGATGTGGCCGTCGCCGCGTACCAGTTTGACCTTGGTGACGGTGTCGGCGCCGGGGTAGGTGAAGTCCTCGACGGCCGGGGGTGCGGCGGAGTTGTCGGCGGGGGGTGGGGTGGTGTCGGCGGAGGCGATCGCGGTGGCTCCGGCGAGCGCGGTCGCGGTCACGGCGGCGGCGGCGGCGAGCCACCGGCGTGTGGTGGTGCGGCCGGTCCTCCTGGTGCTGCGGAGGGGGGTGTGGGTCACCTGGGGCTCCATCGGGAAGGGTGAGCGGGGAGCGGTGCCGGTGGGGGTCAGCCGGTGATGCGCAGTTCGAGGAGCGCGGCGGGCTTGCCGGTGCCGGTGCCGCTGCCGATGCCGACGCTGGCGGCGGTGCCCTTGGCGATGTCGACGCTCTGGACGCCGTCCACGGTGGTGAGCTTGGCGTTGACCGAGTAGTCGTCGGTGCGGATGCGGAAGACGTTGGGCACCTCCAGGGTGAGGTAGCCGGTGGTGCTGGTGGCGCGGAAGCAGATCTGGTTGCCGCTGCTGTTGGGCAGGTCGAAGCTGAGGACGCTGATCTGGTTGTCCACGGCGCAGTCGGACAGCATGATGTGGCCGTCGCCGCGCAGCAGCTTGACGTTCGGGTACGGGGCCGGGCCGGGGTGGTTGAAGTCCTCGACCGCCACCGGCGCGGTCGAGTTGTCCGCGGGGGCGCCGTCGGCCGACGCGAGCGCGGTGGCGCCCAGCGTCACGGCCGCCACGACGGCACCGCCAACGAGCCAGCGGGACACGTGCTTTGCCATTCCTAATCCTTTTCGTTCAGCTGGTGTTGCCCTGAAGGGCGGATCCACGGATTGGCGCGAACCAACCCGCATGACCGGCGAACCGACCGGCGGTGACGAAGCGTCAATGTCGGTGGGAATGCCTTCGCCGGTCGCATTGCCGCCAATGTCGACGGCAGTGGAATCCGGCCCATCGAAGCAGATGAACTGACGTCTCGACAACTGTTTCCATGGTCAGATGGGGCGAGATGTCATGCTTTCGAAGGTAATAAGGAGTTCTTGGCGATGCGCTGCATTTGCAGGCCTATGCCCGTGGCCGTGGATCTCCCATGCCTTATCCGCCGGCAACAATCGGACTTCGTAGGCGTTCTGTCGCAGTGTCATTTGTCGTAGGCTCCGCTGCGGCCGTGATTCGGCCGACTCGACAGTGGAGGTTTCCCGTGCGCCTATCGATATCCCGCTCACAACGGCGAGGAAGGGGAGGGCCTCCGCTGCTGGGCAAGCTCTCCTTGAGCCTGCTGCCGCTCGCCCTGACGGCGGGTCTGGTGGGGGCCGGCATCCCGAACGCGGTCGCCGTCGAGCCGACCGACGACCAGGTCCGGCTGAGCGAGCGCGAGCGCACCGTACAGGCCTGGCTCAGCGGCGGTCCCCGCGTGCACCAGCTCGCCGAGACCGCGCTGGCAGGCTCCGACCAGGACGTCAAGCGGTTCCTGGACAACGACCTCGCCGGCGCCCAACACCTGGACGACCTGCTGGCCGCCACCCAGATCGAGAGCCTGGGCGGGCCCAAGGTCCGCGAGGCCGTGGACAAGGCCATCGGCGGCACCCCCGACCAGCTGCACACCTTCCTGCAAGGCGGCTGGCAGGCGGCGCTGGACGCGGACCGGCGACTGTGGATCACCCGGCTCACCGACCCGGCGATGGGCGCCGGACGCGGCATCCAGGCGGCCGGCGACGCCGCGCTGCGCAGCAACAGCAGTGACGACCTGCAGCGGTTCCTGACCGAGGGCCAGTTCGCCGCCAAGGACGCGGACGACCGGGTCAAGCTGGTCCAGATCCTGAGCGCGGGCGGCGCGAACACCCAGGCGGCGGCTCGTGCGGCGCTGAACGGGTCGATCGAGGACGTCCGCGACTTCCTCGCGGTCGGTCAGTACATCGCGCAGAACCGTGACCTGGAGCGCGCGAGCATCGCGCAGCTGGTCCAGCAGGCGAAGGAAGCGGGCGCGCAGGCGGCCCAGGAGACGGCTGCGGCCATCGACGCCAAGGACAAGGCGGTCTACGAGGCGCGGAAGGCCATGGAGGCCGCCGCCCTGGCCGCGTCCGAGACGCAGCAGGCCGGCAATGACGCGGCCAAGGCGACCGAGGCGGCGAACAAGGCCGCGACGGCGGCCGAGCGCGCGGGTGCCGCGGCGCAAACCGCGATGTCGGCCGCCAGGGCCGCCAACGCGGGCGCACGGGCCGCCGCCTACGCGGCGTCGAACGCCGCGGCCGCCGCGGCCGGGGCCCAGCGGGCCGCAGCCGATGCCGAAACCGCCGCGGCCGGGGCCGCCGGCGACGCGACGAAGGCACACGAAGCGCGGGTCGCCGCCGATGCCGCCACAGCTGCGGCGAAGCTGGCCGCGGAAGCGAACACGACGCTCGGTCACGCGAACGACGCCGCCAAGAGCAGCAAGGACGCGGCGGGCGCCGCGCTGAGCGCCAAGGGCAACGCGGACGCCGCGGCGGGATCCGCCGAGCAGGCGGGTGCCTACGCGGCCAGCGCCGGCGGCCAGTCGGCCAAGGCCAAGCAGGCCGCGGCGGCGACGCGCCGCCAGGCCGCCGAGGCCGGCCGTGCCGCCGCCGCCTCCCAGCAGTTCGCCACCGAAGCCTCGACGCAGGCCGCGGCCGCCGCAGAGCTGCTGAAGACCGCGGGCCAACACGCCACCGCGGCGGCCCAGGCCGCCCGGGACGCCGCCGACCACGCGGGCCAGAGCTCCAACGCCGCGCAGGAGTCGACCAACCACGCGAACGCCGCCTCCGGCTACGCCACGGAAGCCCAGAAGGCGGTCAACCAGGCCAACGACGTCCAGGACCTGGCCCGCCGCACCGAGGCCGAAGACCTCGCCAACCGCACCGCGGCCGCCGTGGAGAAGGCCCGCCAGGCCAAGGCCGACGAGACGGCGAAGCAGGAGCAGACCGGCCAGGCCGCCCAGGAGGTCCAGAAGGCGAAGGCCGAGGCCGACCGTCTCGCCCAGCTGGCCGACCAGCCCGGCACCACCCCGGAGCTGGTCGCCACCGACGGCCGCAAGCTCGCCATCCTCTCCCGGAAGATCTCCGGCTCCTGGGGAGCCGCCGCGGCCCAGGCGGCCCTGTCCGGCAATGACATCGCCGTCCTCAGCTACCTCAGGACCGAACGCCGGGCGGCCGAAGCACGGGACGCCCGCGAACACGCCGCGCAGATCTACGAGGACGACGAGAACGAGGCGGTCCGCACGGCCGCGTACACCGCGCTCCAGGGTGGTGCGGACCAGGTCAGTGCGTTCCTGGAGAGCGGGCAGTACGAGGCCGCGGCCTCCGACAACCGGCTGACGATCACCCGTCTCAGCGACAAGGCCGGCCCCGCCGTCAAGGCCGCCGCCGACGCCGCGCTGCGGACCAACACCCCGGCGGCCCTGCGGGACTTCCTCGGCAAGGGGCTGTCGGACGCGCAGGCCGCCGACGACCTTCTCACCGCCACCCGGCTCGAGGACTCCCCGACCACCGAGCCCGAGCTCAAGGCCGCAGCCAGGATCGCCCTCGAAGGCCCGGTACTCAAGCTGCGCGCCTTCGTGGCCGAGGGTCAGTTCACCGCCCAACAGAAGGACCGGCTCACCGCCGTCCACGTCGCCGACGTCAAGGGTCTGATCGCCGAAGCCACCGCCGCATCGGCGACGGCCCAGAAGAACGCGGCCACGGCCCAGGCCGCCGCCGCCCTCGCCCGCGACGCTGCCGACGAGGCCCGTGGCTACGAGGCCGCGGCCACGGCGTCGGCCACCACCGCCGCCGACCACGTCGCCAAGGCCCAGGCCGCCGCCGACGCCGCCCAGGCCGACGCAGCCAAGGCCGCGGCTGCCGCGAAGGCCGCCAAGGCCGCCAAGGCCTCCGCCAACCGCGACGCCGCTGCCGCGATGTACTCCGCCAGGCAGGCGGAACACTCCGCCGGCGAGGCACGGTTCGCGGCATCGAATGCCTACGGCGCCGCGAACTCCGCCCGGGCCTCCGCGGAGGCGGCCGGCAAGGACGCGACAGCTGCGGAGCAGTCCCGGATCGACGCCTTCGCCAGCTACCAGACCAAGTACGAAGCCGAGGAGAAGGCCCGGCTCGCCAGGCTCGCGGAAGAGCGCAAGAAGGCCGAGGAGCAGGCCAGGGAGGCCAAGCAGAAGCAGGAGACGATCGCGGCGCTGGAGGAGGAGCTCAAGAAGCAGAAGGAGGACAACGACAACATCAATGCTGTCTACCGCCTCTTCTCCGAGAGCGTCCACCTCACCCTCGACGTCATCGGCGGTGCGGGCGGTGTCATCGCCCCCGGCCTCGCCGACATCGCCGACCTCGTCAACTGCGCCTACTACGCCATCGAGGGCCGGACCCAGGACGCCTACCTCTCCTGCATCGCGGCGATTCCCCTCGTCGGCGACGGCGCCGCCGTCGCCAAGTTCGCCAAGTGGGCCAAGAAGTTCGGCCCCTGGGGCGAGAAGGCCGCCGAGTTCATCAAGAAGCTGGTCGGCCGGCTCCCCAAGTCCTGCCCCGTCAACAGCTTCCCGGCCGGCACCCGCGTCCTCATGGGCGACGGCTCCACCCGTCCGATCGAGACGGTCAAGGCGGGCGACGAGGTCCTCGCCACCGATCCCGCGACCGGACTGACGGCGCCGCGCCGCGTCAGCGCGACGATCTACACCCCGGACGACCGTGACTTCACCGACGTCTCCCTGGGCGCCGGGCAGTCCCTGACCAGCACCGACCACCACCCCTTCTGGTCCGAGAACCAGAAGCAGTGGATCGACGCCGCCGAGCTCAAGACCGGCGACGAACTGCGCGACCCGGCCGGACAGCCCCGGCGCATCGAGAGCGTCCGGCACTGGAACACCCTCCAGCCCGCCTACAACCTCACCGTCGACGACCTCCACACGTACTACGTCCTCGCCGGCGAGACGCCGGTCCTGGTGCACAACGCCGAGGTCTGTGGGGTCGCACTGGGGATCCAGAAGGAGGGCGATCTCCGCAACTTCGCGGACAGCAACCGGTACGAGCACTTCCTCGACAAGACACAGGAGGGCGCGCTGGCAGCCGTCCGGGACGTCGCCAACGAGCAGCCCGGTCGTCGGATCTACGTCGTCCTCGACGGCTTCAGGATGTCCAACGGAAAGGCCGGAACGCCGCAGGAGCTCTTCGAGGACTTCTACAAGGAAGGCCGCATCGACAGGAGCTACATCACGACCCAGCGGGAGATGAACATCCTCGGAGAGGCCGTCAGGCTGGGCAACCGGTCATGGGAATCGATCACGTTCCGCTGGCAGGGCAAGGACATCTCACTGACCCTGCCCGACTTCAACGCCCTTCGGGCCGCCGGATGACCAGGAAGCCGGCCGTCACGTTCCACCGGGGGCGTACCGACGGCGACTAGTCGGTCCAGCCGTCGAATCGGCTAACGTCGACCGAGAGGTCCCTTCTGTCGCGGCCACTGCTGCCGTCCGAAGGGGCCTTTCGGCCGTTGCGTCACGTTCGCGAGGGCCTGACGTGCCGAATCCTGTGTTTCCATCGAATGGGGAAGTTCATGCGTCTGATCGAGTGGGACCGCGAGTTCAGGATCTGGGCCTACGGGTTCAGCTACTCCAGACTCCTGCTCCGGAGCGCGCCGAGGTTCGACGCCGACGAGCGCATCGAGGTCCTCTTCAGCAATGTCCACCACATGAGCATCTCGGCGGACATGTCGAGCCTGTCGATCGACCGGATCGAGACGCCGGAGGAATCGCGCGAGTTCGGCATCGCCTTCCCTCCCGCCCCCAAGGAACTGTTCGTCCTGAACTCGGGCGCCGGTTACGTGATCGCGACCCACTGCCAGTGGAACGTGGATCACGAGTGGCTTGACGCGCCGTCGCACTTCTCGCCGTTTCGGGCGGTGAAATAGGGGCGCGGCGGCGGAGAGGGGGCCGCGGGGGATCCGCGGGCGGCGGGGGATCCGCGGCCGCCCGCGGCCGGGGGTCAGCAGCCGATGTAGCGCATGCTGACGCTGGTGAAGTGGGCGCCCGAGGGGGCGTGGAGGGTGATGGCGCGGGACTTGCCCTTGCCGCCGGCCCAGTCGCTGTCGACGTAGCCGCCGCTGGAGAGGGCGCCGCGCACGTAGGGACAGCGGCCGTCCGCCTTGGTGTCGTGGACCGTGCCCACGACCTTGGTGTTGTAGTTGCACCACTTGCCGTTCGCGTAGCCCTCGCCGGAGCTGATGCTCCAGTTCTGGGTGCAGGAGTCGGCGGGCGGCGCGGCGTGGGCGGCGGTGGCCGGGAGGAGCAGGGAGGCGAGGGTCAGAGCGGCGACGGCGGCTCCGTGGACGGCGAGACGGCGCTTGGACATGGCGGTACCTCCACACGGGTGCACGGTGGACATCCGGGCCGGGGCGGCGGGGCTGGCGCGGCGCACCACGCGGCGTACGGCGCGCGTGGCGGTCGGATGGTCCCGGGCGACGGCCCGGCCTCGGCGGTCCATCGAGCGTGACGTATTCGAACGACCGTCGTCAACAAGCGAGTTGGTCGTGGAGGGTGGCGAGCCGCCCCTGGGGCACCGGGGCGGCCCGGGTGACCCAAGGGGTACGTCCCGCACCATGGGGGTGGGCCGGACGATCGCCCGGGTGCGCGAGCTTCGGTACTGGGTTCGGTACGAACGCTCAGCGGCCGGTGGTGAGGACCATGCGGAAGCGGGCCCTCCCGCTGGTCATCTTGTCCACCGCGGCGGCGGCCTCCTCCAGCGGCACTTCCTCGATCCACGCCCGCACACCGCTGAGGGCCGCGAAGCGCAGCGTGTCCTCGGTGTCGACGGCGGTGCCCGAGGAGTGGCCGTAGACCCTGCGGTCACCGGTGATCAGTTGCAGCGGGCTGACCGAGATGCCGTCGGTCGAGACGCCCACGACGATGAGCTCGCCGCGCCGCCCGAGTCCGTCGACGGCGGCGGACACGGCGTCGGCGTTGGTGACGGTGGACAGGACCACCTTCGCGCCGCCGAGGGCCCGCAGGGCCAGGGCGACGTCACCGACGGTGCTGTCGATGTAGTGCTCGGCGCCGAGCTGGTGCGCCAGCGGCTCCTTCTCCGCGCCGCGGGCGATGGCCACGGTGCGGAAGCCCATCGCACGGGCGAACTGCACACCCAGATGGCCCAGTCCGCCCAGACCCAGCACGGCGACGGTGTCACCGGCCCGGGCGCCGGAGCGGCGCAGGGCGTTGAAGACGGTGATCCCCGCGCAGGCCAGCGGGGCGGCCTCGGCGGCGCTCAGCTCGTCGGGGATCGCGGCCAGTGCCATGGCCGGGGCGATGACGCTGTCGGCGTAGCCGCCGGGGTAGGCCGCGCCGGGGACCTGCAGCTCGGGGCAGTGGATGCCGTCGCCCGAGCGGCAGGCCTCACAGTGTCCGCAGCTGCCGCCGTACCAGCCGACGGCCACCCGGTCGCCGACCTTCCAGCCCTCCACCCCTTCCCCGAGCGCGTCGATGCGGCCGGCGATCTCGTGGCCGGGGGTGACCGGGAAGGTCGTGCCGGGCAGGGCGCCGCCGGCGATCAGGAGGTCGGAGTGGCAGACGCCGCACGCCTCGACGGTGATCCGCACCGCCCCTGGCCCCGGCTCGCGGACCGGCACCTCGGACAGTTCGGGCACCGCGCCCGGGGCGGCGACCCGCACGGCGCGCTGCGGACCGTCGGAACCCGAGGAGGAAGGGGACGAGGAGGACGAGGAGGACGAGGAAGGGGACGGGGAGTGCGAGGAGGCGGCCATGGGTGGAGACCCTTCTGTACGGGGGCGAGGCGGGGCGCCACGCGCACCCGCCGGTCCCACCAGCTTCGTACGTCCACCACCGTTTGTCCGCGCACCGCCGGTCGGGACCGTGGGCGCGTCGAGCCCGCCAATCGCTCCCCGGCGGCGCGGGCGGCCCCCACCCGTCAGTCGACGTCCGGGGCGCTGCTGACGTGGAAGAGCGCGGCGCGCAGGTCGTGTACCGCCTGCTCCATGTCCACCAGGGCGTGCAGGGACAGCACGATGTCGTCGGGGACGCCCATCAGCCGGGCCGCCCGGAGGACCTGGGCCCGCTCCTCCTCCGCGTAGACGCCGTCCGCGCCGGCCATCTTGATGCCGTGGTACACGAGGTGCGGGGCGGCCTGCCAGTTCTCCACGTCGGTACGGATGGCCGGCAGCAGGTCGTCGAGGTCGGCCGAGCGGAAGTCGAACTCCCGATAGAGCTCGATGACGTCCTCCGGTGCGCCCATCCGCCGCTGGTGGTCGATCAGCCAGTCGAGTTCCGGCTCGCTGACTTCGCCGTCGGCGCCGGCGATCACCATCAGGGCCTTGCCGTAGTTGAGGAAGGCCTCCCGGGTGGCGGCCGACAGGCCGTACAGCTCCCGGCACAGGTCGCTCATCGGCAGTAGTTCCGTTCGGTCCACGTCGCATCCTTCCGATCCGGGCCCGGTTCCGGTTCCGTCCCGCCCTGTCCCGGACGACGCCGGACTCCTGGCCTCCGATCTTCGATGGTCCTCCGGCCCACGGGCGGCCCATCCCCGGCAGGTTCACTCCGTCGGGGGATCGGACCCGCGCGGGGGCCTCCGATCGGCTTCCGGCCTTTGGATATGACCATGCCAATACATTCGGGTGGTTCACGTTCCCGGCCAGGGTCGCTCCAGATCCACAACTCGGCGCCGCCGGCTGGATCTGCTGCGGAGCGCCCGTCACCCCCGGCTACGTCCTCACCCGGCACACGAACAACGGCTGCAACGGCGCCGGCATGTGGTACCAGCAGCCCGTGCAGAACGGCATCTGGACCTGCGCGGGTTCGCCGATCTGGCCCGGATACATCAACACCAACCACCAGAACCCCGGCTGCGGCGGCCTCGGCTCCTGGTTCCTGCAGCTCGCCCGGCCCGGACTGTGGATCTGCCCGTACACCCCGATCCCGGCCAGCTACCACACCGGCACCTACAACGGCAGCTACTGCGGCGGCCTGGGAGCCTGGGTCCTCATCCGCAACTGACCCGGCCGATCGAGTCGAACCAGCGCTGCTGCCGGACGACTTCGCCCGCCGTGCCGCTCCCCCGGCACGGCGGGCGCTTTCGGGTGAAGGCCGGCCCACCGGCATCCCGAAGGGGAAAATGGGGTCCGCATCCGCCGACGATGACCCCGATCCCGAGGAAGGCCCGTGATGGCACAGAGCACCCCGGACTTCGCCGAACTGCTGCGGAGCGCCACCCGGTCCGCCGTGCACCTGGAGATGCGCGACAGCTACGCGGTCGGCGACGAGGCCGAACCCTTCGACCGCTTCAAGCGGACCGGCGAGGTGGACAACGACCCCGAAGCGTCGTTCTGGCCCACGTGGATACCCCTCGTGGAGGACGCGATCTCCCGGGGTGTGGTCATGCGCCGCGCCCGGATCGTCTCGGAACCCGTGACCGACTACATCAGGTACGAACACGCCGTCACCCCCGTCAACCTCGCGGCCGGTGAACAGGTCCGATGGCTTCCCCGGAGCCGGGCGTCGGCCATCGCCCTCCCGGGCAACGACTTCTGGCTGATCGACCAGCGGCTGGTGCTCTTCCACTGGTTCACGGGCGACGGCGACTGGGCCGGCCACGCCTTCACCGAGGACGAGGCCGCGGTGGCGCTCTGCTCCGCGGCGTTCGAGGCCGTGTGGGCGGCGGGCATCCCCCACGAGCAGTTCACCGTCTGACGTCGCACGCACAGGCAACCACCGGGCGGCGTCACTCCCCGCTCCCCGCTCCCCGCGCCCCGCATCCGATCGGGCACCTCCGAGCCCGCCACCTGACGTCGACGCGCTCCGGGAAGTCCCGGGCGCGTCGACGGCCGCCCCGCTCGCGGCGAGGCAGGTGGACTGCTCAGTGGCGGTGGTGGTTGTCGGGTTGGGCGGGGTCGCCCGGGTGTTCCAATCCTTCGACGAGCGTGAGGCGTTGGGCGCGTTCGTGGTCGATCCAGCGGACGAAGGCGGCGCGGCGGGCGGCATCGCGTAGGGCGGGGGTGGGGTCATCGTCCTCCGGGGTGGTGCAGGTGGCGAGGAGGGCGGCCTTCCAGGGGCCGGCGGTGACCCACTCGCCCTCCGACGCTGTCCGGAGGGCCTCGGCGAGGGCCAGCGGAAGGGTGTCGGGGTCGGCCTCCAACTCACCGTCGGGGAGGGCGAGGTGCCAGCGTTCGGCCGGCGGCCGGGTGGTCATGGCGCGGTAGTGGGCGATGTCGGTGGGTGAGGGATCGGTGTCGGCGGTGACCATCTCGTAGACGGCGCGGACAGCAGCGCTGCCCTCGTAAGCGGCCGCTGTGATGGACCCGAGTTCGACGGCGGCCTGGTGGTCGAGGTGGGCGGGGCCGCCGGGGACCACGGGCAGGTTGCGGTCGGCGGCCACCGCTTCGCAGAGGGCCTCGGTCAGGAGCACCTGGGCGACCCAACGGGCGAGTTGGCGGTCCTCCGAACTGCCGGGCTGCGGCAGGGCGGTGGCGCGTGGGCCGTTCCGGAGGGCGGCGAGACGTGCGTCGAGACGCGTACGCGGGACCGGGCGTCCGTCGAGCAGGCCGAGCGTGGTCATGCCTCCACCACCAGGGCGACGGTCGGGGCGTACTGGCAGCGGCCGAACCACATGACCTTGGCAAGGGCCCAGTACGAGCCGGGGTCGGTAGACTCGGGGACGGTGACATCGAACCCGACGGTCGTGGTCGAGTCGGCTGCGACGGTGAAGCCGCGGACGGGCTCGGCGATGGCGTGCCAGGTTCCCCACGGGGAGACGAGTTGCAGCTCGCCACGGATCTCGCCACGGGTGCGGTTGGTGAGGGTCACGGCGAGGGTGGTCCGGCCACCGGGGGCAACCCGCAGGGTTTCGTGCGAGACCGCGACGTCCAGGCCGGTGTCGCGGCCGGTGCCGGCCTTGGTGCCCTGGGCGATCGTCCAGTCCTCGGGGGTGTCTCCGGGGACGGGCAGGACGCCGGGCAGGTCGCCGACGGCGATGGTCACGACGTCCTCGATCTGCTGGCCGTCGTGCACGATCCGGACG
This sequence comes from Kitasatospora sp. NPDC096204, assembly GCF_044763205.1. Classification (NCBI taxonomy): domain Bacteria; kingdom Bacillati; phylum Actinomycetota; class Actinomycetes; order Kitasatosporales; family Streptomycetaceae; genus Kitasatospora; species Kitasatospora sp. NPDC096204. The sequence goes on along the minus strand of NZ_JBIWFT010000018.1, from coordinate 152,135 downwards.
GCCGCGAAGTACAACCCCGGTTCGGCCCCGGCGGGCGGGGTGAGGGTGACCGGGAAACGCAGGTGCCCTCCGGGTTCGAGCCGGTACGGGCGGCTGCCGAGGCTGGTCGTCCAGCCATCGGGGGGCAGCACCACGGCCGTCCCCTCCACGTCCGCGTCCCGCAGCTGGGAGGAGAGGGCTGCCGAGAGCGTCACCGGCTCCCCCGCCGTCCGCAGCAGTCCGGGCGAGGCGCCGACGGACACCGGTAGGTAGCCGAGCGGGGCCGGGCCCCGGTTGTGGAGCCAGTAGCGGGCGTGGACGGGTTGGGCGGCCTCAGCCACCGGGCCGAGGTCCGCTTCACCCGCCGGGGCCGATACGGTCGGGGTCGCGAGCAGGGTGGCGATCTGCGAACCGGCGAGGTCGAGGGCGGGGCCACCACCGGGCAGCGGCCGTTCCAGCAGGTCGGCGGCCCGGATGTCACCCAGCCCGAGGGCGCCGCCGAGCCGCACCGACCGTCCGAGGCCGGTCGACTCGACCAGGCGGACGGTGAGTTCGGGACCGACCGCGGCCGCCGAGCCCCGCGCGATCGGGTTGCCGGCCGGCTTGAGCGTCCCCAGCAGCACCTCGCGCTGCGGTTCGACCCGCAGCCAGGACAGGGTGGCCGGCAGCGGGCCCTCCTGCGCCGGGACGACCCGGGCGTACAGCGGGTGGTTGAACTCCTGCCCCCGGGCGGGCAGCGTCTGGTCCCGCCAGTCGCCGTCGCCACCCACCAGCGCATAGCCGAACTCATGCGTCCAGTGCTGGAGTTGAAAGGACACTCCGTCGGGCAGGGTGCGCCGGGGCGGGTCGATCCAGACTCCGGAGGGCCAGCCGGTGCAGGAGCGCATCAGTGACAGGTGCAGCGCGCCGGTGGTGTCGACCGCGAAGCCGGGCAGGCCGAAGGTCAGCAACGCCACGGTGTGGTCCGCCAGTTGGTCCGCCGAGGAGACGGCCGACGGGCAGACGGCGGTGATCCGGGCGTCGGCCAGGTCCTCCGCCAGTGCCGCCGCGTCGGCGACGACGAGTGCCGGCAGCGCCCGCAGGTCGCGCAGGTCGGCGTCCGGACGCCAGAGCTCGGCGAGCGGCCTGAGGGCCGGCACCCACACCGCACCGTGCGCCTTCAGGGCGGCGACGGACTCCTCTCCCGCCGACGCGAGCAACTCCCTTGCCACCGGGTTGACTTCCGGCGGGCCGACCACGATCCGGAAGTCCGGCAGGTTGGAGTCCACGTCCAGCCACCCGTACCGCGCCCAGTCCGCCGCCGAGGTGGTGGCGGTGACCCCGGCCCGGGCGAGCGCGACCACCAGCGGACGGGCGTCGGCCGCGTCGTCCAGGGTGGGGACGACGACCTCCGCCACGCCGAGGGCGCGCGAGCCGGCCGCCGCGCCCGTCGGGTCGATCAGGTCGACGCGGGCGGTGGCGCCGAGTCCGAACCAGGTGTTGGCCGGGTTGTCCAGCGTCCAGGGCGCCTCCGCCGAGTCCACGTCCGGCATCGCGAAGCCGCGTCCGACGACGGCGCCGGCGACCTCGCTGACGGGCAGCCCGCCGGGGACGTCCGCCGGGAATCGCAGTCGCAGCAGCCGGTCGGCGCCGGAGTAGTCGACCACCCGGGTGCGGCAGTCCACCCGGTCGAGGCCGCGCCAGAGCGTGACGGTCTGCTCGTACCGTACGGAGTCGACCGTGCCCTCGATCACGAGGCGCTCGCCGAGCGGCCCGGTCTCCCGGCGCACCGACGCCTGGGCGTCTCCGGAGCCGACCACCGGCCCGCTGGGCACCAGGTGCCAGGGGCCCTCGCCGAAGTCGGGGTGCTGCGGGTACTCCTCGTACACCCGCAGCTCGTTGCCGATCCGGCCGTGCTGGATCAACTCCCGGTGGTGCAGCCGATCACGGACCGACGTGAGGCCGCCGCCGCGTGCCGGGTCGGCGGTGACGCGGTAGCGGTCACCCTCGATCACGAAGCCGTCGGCGGGCGTCCACGGCTGCTCCGCGACGCCCTCCACCAGCCGCCAGGTGCGCCAGCCGAGTGCGGGCACGTCGGTGGCCAGGAAACGCAGCGTCCCCCGGTCGACGGCACTGGGCACCGCCTCGCCACGGTCGTCCAGCACCCGCACCGACCGTACGCCGTCGGGCAGTTCGACCGTCACGAGGTCGGTCCGGTCGAAGGAGAGCGTGTTGGTCACCACCACGGCGGAGCCGACGCCCTCCTCGCAGCCGACGCCCGCCTCGGAGTCGACGCCCCCGGCGGAGCCGACGCCCGCCGTGGAGATCCGCGCCGTGAGCGCGTCCAGTGCCGCGTCCCGTACACCGGAGGCCAGGTCGTGGGCCTCCCGCCAGCCTCCGAGCAGGTCCAGGTACACCTGGTCGGACTCGGAGCCGGTGATGGCGTCGTGGTGCGCGCCGTAGGCGAGTTGGCGCCAGACCTTGTCCAGGGCGGCGGCCGGGTAGCGGCCGAGGCCGTGCACGGTGGCGAGCGTGGCGAGCTTCTCGGCGTCCACGGCCGCGACCTCGCCGGCGCGTTGGGCCTGCTTGGTGTCGATGTACGAGACGTCCTTGCCGGTGTACACCGGGTTCATGTCGCGGGTCTGCGGGCTGGGACGCCTTCCGGTGGCGGCGAGTTCGGCGCGGACGGCGTCGAGGAAGTCGCGCGGGGTGGCGCAGACGAAGCGGGGCCAGAGGTACTTCGCGGCCCAGGAGCGGTGGATCCCGGTGACCCACTTGTTGGGCGGGGTGTAGTCCGTGCCGACGGGCAGCAGCAGGTTCTTCGTCGCCCCGACCGGCTTGAGCTTGCGGTACAGCTCGTAGACGGCCTGTTCGGCGGTGGCCAGGTCGGGCGAGGAGTCCATCCACCAGCCGGCCGAGTAGTGGTGCGGCATGTAGTGGGTGAGCACGCCCTCGCCGCCGGGGGCGATCCACTCGAACTCGCTGGGGAACTGCATCACCCGGGCGTCGTCCTTGGCCGCTCGGAAGTTCTTCTGGATCGGGCCCCACTGGTGGAACGGGCCGCGCGCCCAGGCGCTGCCGGTGAGGCCGGCCGCGGCGAGGTGGCCGGGGAACTGCGGGTCGTGGCCGAACACGTCGAGCTGCCAGGCGGTTCGCGGGTCTCCGCCGAGGATGTCGCGCTGGTAGCCGATGCCGTGGACGATGTTGCGGATGGTGGTCTCGGCGCCGGTGAGGTTGGTGTTCGGCTCGTTGTAGGTGCCGCCGACGAGTTCGACCTGGCCGCGTTCCAGCAGCTGCCGCAGTGTCTCGCGGCGTTCCGGGTGCTGGTCGAAGTACGGCTTCAGGTAGTCGACTTCGGCGAGCACGAACTTGTACACCGGGTCCCGCAGGGCGAGGTCCAGGTGGGCGTCGACGAGGGCGAAGCCGTTGCGTTCCCACAGCGGCCGGGTGGTGGCGTCGGCGGAGAGCAGTTCCCAGGGGGAGGTGTAGGCGGCCTGGGTGTTCCACCAGACCGGGTCGTAGTGGAAGTGCGAGACCAGGAACATGGTCCAGCCGGGCTCGGCGACGTCCACCACGGCGTCGACGGACGAACCCTCGACGCTGACGGTGACGGCGAGTCGGTCGCCGGGCGAGGCCCCGCCGATCTCCAGCGGGACGTCGACCGGCCCCGTGCCGGTCGCCTCGCCGCGGACGCCCGGGCCGCTGACGGCGATCCGGGTGGTCGGGCCCTCCAGCCTCACCCGCAGCACTTGGCGCGGGGCGTCCTCGGGGCCGACGAACAGGTCGGTGCTCTCGACGGCGGTGATGGTGACCGGCACGGGGTGCCTCCTCTTCGGACTCTTCGGAACGGGGCTACGCGCCCCAGGCCTCGAACTCGTAGATACGGGCCGCCGGGTCGGTCGTCTGGGTGGGCGTGGTGACCACCAACCGGACGTAGCGGGCGGTGGTGTTCACCGGGTGGCTCGTCGTGCCGGCCGTGCTGCCGGTGACGTCGGCGACGGTCGTCCAGGGGTCGCTCGTGCCCGACCTGACCTGGATGGTGAAGTCACGGGTGTTGTACGAGGCGCTCTCGCCGCCCGCCGCCGCGTGCTTGACCACGAACGTCGACAGCTTCTTCGCCGAACCGAGGTCCACCTCCAGCCACTTGGCGGAGGTCAGGGTGCACCACTTGTCACCGGTCCCGCCACCGACGCTGCCGTTGACGGCCTTGGCCGGGCCCTCGTTGGCGTTGCACTGGCCGGAGGCGGTGGCCGGGCGGTTCAGCGCCAGGTTGGTGGAGGTCGGCGGGGTGCCGTTCCAGCTCACGGTGGTGGAGGTGGCGGCCGAGCGTCCGTAGGTGGTGGAGACCGCCTCGACGTCCAGCGTGGTGGCGTTCTCGCCGCCGGTCCGGTCCAGCCGCCCGACGAAGTACGCGTCGTTGGGTGTGGCGCCCAGGAAGGTGCGGCTGCCGTCCGCGTTGCGCCGGTAGACCTCGTAGTGGTGCACGTTGCCGCCGGGCGCCGCCGTCCAGGACAGCCGCAGGGACTGGCTGGTGCCGGGCGTCACGTCGCTCGCACCGAGGACGGTGAGGCCGGACGGTGCCGCCGGTGTCGCCACCGAGCCGTCGTAGAGGGCGATCTGGCCGACCCTGAGGTCGTACGCCGGGTCGCTGCCCTTGACCCGCAGGGCGATCTGGGCGACGGTGCGGCCCGCGTACGGGGAGAGGTCGAGGGTGTGCCGCTCCCAGCCGGTACCGGAGTTGGCGCCGACGTCGATCGTGGTGAAGGTGCCCGGCGCGTCGGTGAAGGAGACGGCGGCCTTGAGCTTGGTGGGCCCGGCGGCCGGGGTCTTGACCACCAGGTCGAGCCTGGTGTCCGCGGCGACCGGCAGCCTGGTCTGGTACAGCCGCACGGTGTTGGCGGCGTCGAGCTTTCCGCTCAACCGCAGTGCGGATCCGCCCTGGTAGGCGTCGGTGAAGTCGACGGACGGGGTGAGCCTGCCGCCGCTCGACTCGACCACCCAGCGGTAGGTGGGCGGGACGTCCTGGAGCGAGAGGTTGTTCCAGCCGCCGGTGGCGACCCGGGTGCCGGCCGCGTTGTAGAAGTCGCCCTGCCCGGTGCCGAAGGTGGTGACAAAGGGCTTGGCGGTGATCGGCGAGGATTCGGCGACGTAGCCGGCCAGGCCGGGCCAGCTCGACGAGAGGTCGATCCTGGACGGGTCGGCGGCGGCGCCGACCCAGTACCGGGCGTCCTTGGCGTAGAAGTCGGCGCGGTCGGCGGCGGACTTCCAGGTCCACTCCGGGCGGTAGAGGCCCAGTGAGGTGGTGTGCGGCTGCCCGGACGGGAAGAGGGAGGACCAGTCCACCCCGGTGTTGTAGCCGTTGGCCTCGGTGTCGATGCCGGAGTAGAGCTCGTACTCGTTGCGGCCGAGCTGGCGGGCCAGCGCCCGGGAGGAGTTCAGGCCGCTCGACGACCAGCCGAAGTTCAGGAACATCGAGTCCGAGGTGCGCTTCGAACCATCCTGAAGGAAACGCGAGTTGGCCGAGGTGAGGGCGTTCTGCCAGTTGACCGACCCGGAGGTGGTCATCGCGTCGTACCACATGAACTCGGTGCCGCTCTGGGCCTTGGTGTACTGCATCAGGTTGCGCACCTCGCCCGCCAGGGCCGAATCCCCGCCGCCCGTCTCCTGGTTGATGAACCAGCCGTCGAAGCCGTAGTACTGCGCGGCCTGGACGAGCTTGTCGGCGACGGGGTACCGGCTGCCGGACTTCTGGACGAAGTCGCGCACCCACTGGAGTTGGCCGCCGTACGCGCCGGGCGGGAAGAAGACCGTGCCGTACACCTTGACGCCGTTGCGGTGGGCGGCGTCGATCACGGTCGGGTTGGGGGCGAGGATCAGGCCCTCGCCGGCCGAGCCTCCCCAGAACACCAGCTTGTCGACGTACTGCCAGTAGCCGAAGGCGTAGTAGTTCGGGTCGGCGGAGCCCTGGGAGGGGTTGTCGGAAGTGGGGCCGAAGGAGACCAGTGAGGCGATCCGGCCCTCGCCGGTACGGGCGTTGGGGTTGGCCCGCAGCGCCGGGTCACTGGTGCGCGGCTGGAGCGGGACGCGGGAGCGGTTGAAGCGGGCGTCCGGGTCGGTCGCCGGGTCCCAGTTCAGGATGCTGTTGGGGTACCAGTACGAGGCGAAGGGCTGGGTGCCCGACGTCGCGGTGGCGGCGGGCGCCGCGGCCGGTGTCGGGCCGGCCCAGGCCGCGGGGGTGGCGGTCAGCGTGGCCGCCGCGAGGGCGGTGCCGAGCAGCAGGGGGAGGCGTCGTGACATGCGGGGGCTCCGATCGAGCGGAGGAGGGTGGGCGGGCCCTCCGTCACGGACGGGGGCCCGGCTGCATGCGGGCGTGCCGGTGCTGGATCGAGTGGGGGTCGGAGTCGGGGCCGAGCAGGGACCGAGTGGGAACAGGGTCGGGACCGAGTCGGAGTCGCACCGCTGCCCGACTACCCCGACGCACGGAAGCGGCGGGAAGCGGACGCGGAGCGAGACTGGAAGCGAGACAGGCTGCGGGAGCCGGACGGTGCGCGGTGGGCACGCGGAGAAGCGCGCCCGGGTGGAGCGCGCCGGGTGGAGCGCGCCGAGCGGCGCCCGCTCGGCGCTGCGAGGCTAAACCGGTTCAGAACCGCTGTCAACGATGTGCGTGGCAACCACACCCGCGGGGGAAGTCGAGGGAGAAGCCTCGGGGGAGACCACCGGGATTCCGGCCGGCGCGACCCCCGGCGGCGAGGTGGACTCCCGTACGGTCAGCCGGGGCGTGGGCATCTGCAGGTCCCGCCCCGGACCGGCCTCGTCCAGTTCCGCCAGCAGGCTGCGCGCGACCTGCTCGCCGAGCGCGAAGGTGTCCCGGCTGAGCGCGGTCAGCGGCGGGTGGACGATCCGGGCGAGCACCGAGTCGTCGAAGGAGACGATGGACAGCTCGCCGGGCACCGCGACGCCCATCTCCCCCGCCACGCCGAGTCCGGCGACGGCCATCACGTCGCTGTCGTAGACGATCGCGGTGGGCCGCCTGGCCCGGGACAGCAGGGTCCGGGTGGCGGCCGCGCCCTCGGCGTCGCTGAAGTCGGTGGGCACCGACACCGCCTCCTCCAGTCCGAGCCGGCGCGAGGCGTCGCGCAGCGCGCGGATCCGCCGCTGGGTGTGCTGGAAGTGCGGCAGCCCGGCGAGGTGGGCGATCCGGCGGTGCCCGATGGCGGCCAGGTAGTCGACGATCGAGAGCATCGCCTCCCGGTCGTCGGCCCAGATCCGCAGCTGGTTGCCGCCCTTGCCGGGCCCTCCCAGCACCACGGCGGGCAGCCCGAGTTCGTCCAGCACCGGCAGCCGCGGGTCCTTGACCTGGAGGTCGACCACGATGAAGCCGTCCACCCGGTGCTCGGACGCCCAGCGCCGGTAGACCTCCGTCTCGGCGGCGGTGTCCTCGACCACCATCAGGTGCAGCGCGACCGAGCCGGCCGAGAGCACCGCCTGGAGCCCGGACAGCAGTTGGCTGAAGAACGGCTCGACGCCGATGGTGCGGGCCGGCCGGGCGATCACCAGGCCGACGGCGTCGGCCCTGGCTCCGCCGAGGGCCCGCGCGGCGCTGTGCGGCCGCCAGTTCATCTCCTCGGCGACCCGCAGGATCCGGGCCCTGGTCGCCTCGCTGACGCCAGGGCGGCCGTTGAGCGCGAAGGACACCGCGCCCTTGGAGACACCGGCCTGGCGGGCGATGTCGGCGATCGTCGGTCTGCCCACAGAACCCGACTCCTCTCTTGACAGCCAAGTTTAGGCGGGAGCATAGTCCCAGGCATAGCTAGACCGGTTTAGTTAGTCAGGTTGCGGAATCCCCCTCCCCGAGATCCGGCACCCCCGAGTTCCGGTACCTCCCCCCAAGATCCGGCACCACCCCCGAGCTCGGCACGATCCCCCACCCACCCCAGGACCGGGAGACCCTCATGCGAAGAATCTGGGCGGCACTGACCACGACCGCGCTCGCCACCGCCGCCCTCACCGGCTGCGGACTCGGCTCCGGCGACACCAAGGACGGCGACACGGTGGCGAGCGCGGCCGCCACCGGCGAGGTCAAGGGCAAGGTCTCGCTCCAGACCTGGGCGCTCAAGCCGAAGTTCACCGACTACATGCAGGGCGTGATCGACGGCTTCAAGAAGAAGTACCCCGGCGTCGAGGTCGAGTGGCTCGACCAGCCCGGCGAGGGCTACTCCGACAAGGTGCTCAGCCAGGCGGCCGCCGGCACCCTGCCCGACGTGGTCAACCTCCCGCCGGACTTCGCCTTCCCACTGGCGAAGAAGGACGTCCTGCTGGACGTCGCCAAAGCCGATCCGAAGCTCGCCGAGGAGTACGTCCCCGGCGGCGTGGACGCCTACCGGTTCAACGGCCACCAGGGCACCTTCGGCTACCCCTGGTACCTCAACACCGATGTGAACTACTGGAGTTCGGAACTCCTGACGAAGTACGGCCTGGACCCGCGGAAGCCCCCGGCCAACCTGGACGAACTGATCGCCCAGGCCCGGACGATGAAGGAGAAGTCCGGCGGCCAGACCTACCTGATGAGCCGCAAGCCGGGCATCGGTGACCTGTACAACATCGGCGTGAAGATCATGTCCGACGACGGCAGGAGCTTCACCTTCAACACCCCCGAGGCCGCCGCACTGCTCGACAAGTACCGCGACGCCTTCAAGGAGGGCCTGATGCCGAACGGGGTGCTCACCGACACCTACGCCGGCAACTCGAAGCTCTTCAGCTCCGGCACCGCGGCCTGGACCACCGGCGGCGGCAACTTCATCACCAGCCTCGCCACCGACAACCCGACCCTCGCCCCGAAGGTCGTCCCCTCCCCCGCGATGGCCACCCCGCCGCTGTACGTCCAGGGCCTGTCCATCCCGAAGAACACCAGGAACCCGGCCGCCGCGGTGGCCCTCGCCCGCTGGGTCACCAGCCCCGAGAACCAGGCCGCCTTCGCCCACCTGACCAGCGTCTTCCCCTCCACCAAGGCCTCCGCGAACGACCCGTTCTTCAGCAAGAGCGACGGCACCAACGCGGGCGACGCCAAGGTGATCGCCTTCACCTCGCTCGCCAAGGCCCAGCTGATCCAGCCGGTCGAGGTGGACGACGCGATGGGCACCGTCATCAAGCAGCAGTTCGCCCTGGCCATCAGCGGCGACACCGGCTCCAAGCAGGCGCTGGACACCGCCGTCGAGCAGTGCAACAAGCTGCTCAAGGGCTGATCGAAACCTCGGCGCGCCCCGACCCCACCGGGCCGCGCCCTGACCCCACCGCGACCCGACCCCACCGGGCCGCGTCCCGACCCCGAACCGGTGACGAGCGGCGGGTCTCCCCCAGGCCCGCCGCTCCCCGCCCCATCACCCCGGCGGGCACCCGCACCACCCCCAGGCCCCAGGAAGGCGACGGCATGACCCACCGGCGTTGGTTCACCCCCTGGCTGCTCGCCGGGCCCGCGATGGTCTGGCTGGCCGTCTTCAACCTCTGGCCGGCCGTCAACACGGTGATCCTCTCCTTCACCGACGCCAAGCCCATCGGCGGCGGGCAGTTCACCGGCCTGGAGAACTACGGCCGGCTGCTGGACGACGAGCAGCTCGCCGACGCCCTGCTCAACAGCATCGTGTTCATGCTGGTCTGCCTGCCCCTGCTGACCGTCCTGCCGCTGCTGCTCGCCCTGCTCGTGCAGCGCAGGATCCCCGGCATCACCTTCTTCCGCACCGCCTTCTACACCCCGGTGATCGCCTCCGCCGTCGTGGTCGCCCTGATCTGGGGCTGGGTGCTGGACGACCGCGGCCTGGTCAACGGCCTGCTGCGGCAGACCGGGCTCGCCGACTCCCCGGTCCCGTTCCTGACCGACCGCTGGCTGCTGCTGTTCAGCGCGATCGCCCTGACCGTCTGGAAGGGCCTCGGCTACTACATGGTCATCTACCTCTCCGCCCTCGCCAACGTCCCGCGCGAGCTGCACGAGGCGGCGGCCGTGGACGGCGCGGGCCCGCTGCACCGGTTCTGGCACGTCACCCTGCCCGGGGTGCGCCCGACCATGGTCCTGGTCTCCGCGCTGATCTCGGTGAGCTCGCTGCGCGTGTTCTCCGAGCTGTACGTGCTCTCCAACGGCCAGGGCGGGCCCGGCGGGCGGGACATGTCGGTGGTGATGCTGATCCAGATGTACAGCCGCGGCTTCAACGGCCACCTGGGCTACGCCTCGGCGCTCAGCCTGCTGCTGTTCGTCGTCACCCTCGGCCCGATGCTGTTCCTGATGCGGCTGAACCGGAAGGCGGCCTGACCCGTGACCACCGTCCGCACGTCGAGCGAGACCCCCGCGAAGCCCTCGGGGAAGGCCGGGCCCAGCGGGCCCGCCCGGGGCTTCAACACCCCCTCCACCGCCCTGACCGCCGCCCGCTACCTGCTCCTGGCCCTGGTCCTGCTGCTGGTCATCGGCCCCTTCCTGTGGCAGCTGTCCACCTCCCTCAAGGGCCCCACCGAGGACATCTACACCCGGACTCCGAGCTTCCTGCCCGACCAGCCCACCCTGGGCAACTACGGCAAGGTCGCCGAGGTCATCCCGGTGTGGACCTACGCGCTCAACTCGGTGATCGTCGCCGCGGTCTGCATCGCCGGCAACGTGGTCGGCTGCACCCTGGCCGGCTACGCGCTCGCCCGGCTGCGCTTCCGCGGCGCCAGGCTCGTCCTCGGCCTCTTCCTCGCCACCCTGATCCTGCCCGGCGAGGTCACCATCGTCTCCCAGTACGTGCTGGTGCGCAGCCTCGGCCTGGCCGACAGCCTGCTGGGCGTCGCCCTGCCCGGATCGATCGCGATGCTCAACGTGCTGCTGATGCGCACCGCGTTCGCCGCCGTCCCGGCCGAGCTGGACCAGGCCGCGCTGGTGGACGGCGCCAACGTCTGGCAGCGGCTGTGGCACATCGGTCTGCCGAACGTGCGCGGCATGCTCAGCGTGATCGTGATCTTCACCTTCATCGGCGCCTGGGACGACTTCCTGTGGCCGCTGATCGTGCTCAACGACCCGCAGAAGTACACCCTCACCGTCGGTCTCCAGTACCTCAACGGCACCTTCTCCGCCAACCCGCGGCTGATCGCGGCCGGCACCATGATCGCCTTCCTGCCGATCGTCGTGGTGTTCGGCGTCTGCCAGCGCTTCTTCTTCAAGGGCGTCGAGGAGGGGGCCGTCAAGGGATAGCCCCGTCCGGGGACAGTCCACCGTCCGTACGCCCCACACTCGTTGAGGAAGCCATCCGATGACCACCGCTCCCCGCTTCGGTGTCAACTACACCCCCAGCGCCGGCTGGTTCCACCACTGGCTCGACTTCGACCTCGACGCCGTGCGCGCCGACTTCGACTCCATCGCCGCCCTCGGCCTGGACCACGTCCGGGTGTTCCCGCTCTGGCCGGTCTTCCAGCCCAACCGCACGCTGATCCGCCCGCGCGCCGTCGAGCAGCTGACGGCCCTGGTGGACGCGGCCGGCGAGCGCGGGCTGGACGTCGCGGTGGACGGCCTGCAGGGCCACCTGTCCAGCTTCGACTTCCTCCCCTCCTGGACCCGGACCTGGCACCGGCGCAACCTCTTCACCGACCCCGAGGTGCTCGACGGCCAGGCCGCCTACCTGCACGCCCTGGCCGGGGCGCTGCGCGAACGGCCCAACTTCCTCGGGATGACGCTCGGCAACGAGATCAACCAGTTCTCCGGCGCCCCGCACCCCGACCCTGACCGGGCCACCCCCGCCGAGGCGGAGGCCTGGCTGCGCCGGATGCTCGACGCCTGCGAGCGGGGCGCCCCCGGCCGGCTGCACCTGCACGCCTCCTACGACGCGGCCTGGTACCTGGACGAGCACCCCTTCACCCCCTGGCACTCGGCCCGGATCGGCGCCGCCACCGCCGTGCACTCCTGGGTGTTCAACGGCACCGCCCAGCGCTACGGCGCCCACGCGACCGCCACCACGCAGCACGCCGCGTACCTGGTCGAGCTGTCCAAGGCCTGGGCGGACGACCCGGCCCGCCCGGTCTGGCTGCAGGAGGTCGGCGCGCCCGCCCCGCACATCACGGCCGAGGACGCGGCGCGCTTCACCGGTGCCACCGTGGCGGCCGCGCTGGACTGCCCGGACCTGTGGGGCGTCACCTGGTGGTGCTCGCACGACGTGGACCGCTCGCTCGCCGACTTCCCCGAACTGGAGTACAGCCTCGGCCTGTTGACCACCGACCGGACGGTCAAGCCGGCCGGCGCCCGGCTCGCCGAGGCCGCCGCCGAGGCCCGCCGGTCCTGGCAGGCCCCGAAGCCCCGCAGCACCGCCGTGGTGGTCGCCACCGGCGACGAGGTCACCTCGCCCCGCCGCTCGGTCTGCGGCCCCGGCGGCCCGGTGTACGAGGCGTTCATGCGCCTCGCCGAGGACGGCGCCCGCCCGACCGCGGTGCTCGCCGAACGCGCCGAGGACCACGCCCACCTCGCCGCGCGTGGCATCACCGAGGTGGTGCACCCCGCCGACGTACGTTCGCTCTAGCCTGTTCCCCTCCAGCCACCCGACCCCAGCCCCGCACCCGCACCCTCAGCCGCAGCCGCAGCCGCAGCCGCAGCCGCGCAACCCCTGCCACGCACCCTCAGCCACGCAACGGAGCCCGCTGACATGCACGATGACCGCACCCTGGTCGAGTCCCGCCTCAAGCGCGTCCTGGACGAGCGCATCCGTCCGGCCGTGTACCCCGAGTCCGTCCCGCTGGAGGTCGGCATCTGGACGGCGCCCGGCGAGCCCGTCCCGGTCGCCGAGGGCCTGGCCGCCCCGCGCACCCCGATCGCGGTGGGCGACGCCTGGGGCGCGCCCTGGGGCACCAGCTGGATCACCGTGACCGGCACCGTGCCCGAGGCCTGGGCCGGACGCACCGTCGAGGCGCTGATCGACCTCGGCTTCGACGCCAACATGCCCGGCTTTCAGTGCGAGGGCCTGGTCTACCGCCCCGACGGCTCCCCGGTGAAGGGCCTCAACCCGCAGAACCAGTGGGTGCGGATCGCCGCCCCGGCGGCCGGCGGCGAGCAGGTGCTGCTGCACGTCGAGGCCGCCTCCAACCCGGTCATCCTGGACTACCACCCCTTCCTGCCCACCGAGTTGGGCGACCGGGAGACGGCCGGCGACCGTCCGCAGTACAAGCTGGCCCGGATGGACCTCGCCGTCTTCGACGAGACGGTCTGGCAGCTGGTGATGGACCTGGAGGTGCTCGGCGAGCTGATGGCCGAACTGCCGGTGGAGGGCCCCCGCCGCTGGGAGATCCTGCGCGCGGTCGAGCGCTGCCTCGACGCGATCGACCTCCAGGACGTCAACTCCACCGCTGCCGCCGCCCGTTCGCGGCTCGAAGGGGTACTGGCCGCGCCCGCCGTGCCGTCCGCGCACCGGATCAGCGCGATCGGCCACGCCCACATCGACTCGGCCTGGCTCTGGCCGCTGCGCGAGACCGTCCGCAAGGTGGCCCGCACCACCGCCAACATGACCGCGCTGCTGGAGGACGAGCCGGAGTTCCGCTACACCATGTCCCAGGCGCAGCAGTTCGCCTGGATCAAGGAGCACCGCCCCGAGGTGTACGCCCGGGTCCGGAAGGCGGTGGCCGAGGGCCGGTTCGTCCCAGCCGGCGGCATGTGGGTCGAGTCCGACACCAACATGCCGAGTTCGGAGGCGATGGCCCGGCAGTTCGTGCACGGCAAGCGGTTCTTCCTGGACGAGTTCGGGGTGGAGAACCACGAGGCCTGGCTGCCGGACACCTTCGGCTTCACCGGCGGCCTGCCGCAGATCATCCGCAACGCGGGCTCCAAGTGGCTGCTGACCCAGAAGATCTCGTGGAGCCAGGTGAACCGGTTCCCGCACCACACCTTCCTCTGGGAGGGCATCGACGGCACCCGGATCTTCACCCACTTCCCGCCGGTGGACACCTACAACTGCTCGATGAAGGGCAGCGAGATCGCCCACGCGGCGAGGAACTTCAAGGACAAGGGCGTCGCCCGGCACTCGCTCGCCCCGACCGGCTGGGGCGACGGCGGCGGCGGCACCACGCGTGAGATGGTCGCCAAGGCGGCCCGGATGAAGGACCTGGAGGGCTCGGCCACCGTCCGCTGGGAGAACCCCGCCGAGTTCTTCGCCAAGGCCGAGGCCGAGTACCCGAACCCGCCGGTCTGGGTCGGCGAGCTCTACCTGGAGCTGCACCGCGCCACCCTGACCAGCCAGGCGAGGACCAAGCAGGGCAACCGGCGCAGCGAGAACCTGCTGCGCGAGGCCGAACTCTGGTGCGCCACCGCCACGTTGCGCACCGGCGCGGCGTACCCGTACGAGCAGCTGGACCGGATCTGGAAGACCGTCCTGCTGCACCAGTTCCACGACATCCTGCCGGGCTCGTCCATCGCCTGGGTGCACCGCGAGGCCGAGGCGACGTACGCGGCGCTGGCCGGGGAGCTGGAGGGCCTGATCGGCGCGGCCCAGCGGGCGCTGGCCGGGGCGGCCGCCGGCGGGCGCGAGCTGGTGTTCAACGCGGCGCCGCACACCCGCTCGACGGTGCCGGCCGGCGGGGCCGCCGCCGTCGCGGTGCCGGGCGGCGTCTGCGAGGCGGTCGAGCGCTCCGAGGGCGGCTTCACGCTGCGCAACGGCCTGCTGGAGGTCGTCGTGGACGCGGACGGCCTGATCACCTCGGTGGTCGAGCCGGCGACCGGCCGGGAGACCGTCGCCCCCGGCAGCCGGGCCAACCTGCTCCAGCTGCACCCCGACTTCCCCAACATGTGGGACGCCTGGGACGTGGACCAGTTCTACCGCAACACCGTCACCGACCTGACCGGCACCGACTCGCTGACCGCCTCCTCGTCCCCCGCCGGGGCCTCGGTGCGGATCACCCGTTCCTTCGGCTCCTCCACCGTCGTCCAGACCCTCACCCTGCCGGCCGGCGAGCAGCGGCTGGACATCGACACCGAGGTCGACTGGCACGAGACCGAGAAGTTCCTCAAGGCCGCGTTCCCGTTGGACGTCCACACCGAGCGCTACGCCGCCGAGACCCAGTTCGGCCACCTCCACCGGCCCACCCACACCAACACCAGCTGGGACGCCGCCAAGTTCGAGGCCTGCAACCACCGCTTCGTCCACCTCGAGGAGCCCGGCTGGGGCGTCGCCCTGGTCACCGCCTCCACCTACGGCCACGACGTCACCCGCACGGTGCGCGCCGAGGACGGCGGGACCACCACCACGGTCCGCTTCTCGCTGCTGCGCGCCCCGCGCTTCCCCGACCCGAAGACCGACCAGGGCCTGCACCGCTTCCGCCACGCCCTGGTGCCGGGCGCGGCGATCGGCGACGCCGTCCGCGAGGGCTACCGGATCGGCCTGCCCGAGCGGACGGTCACCGGCAGTGCGGAGCGGGTCGCGCCGCTGGTGGAGCTGGACAACGACGCCCTGGTGGTGAGCGCCGTCAAGCTCGCCGACGACCGCAGCGGGGACCTGGTCGTCCGGGTCTACGAGGCGGGCGGCGGCCGCGCCCGGGGCCGCCTGACCACCTCCTTCCCGCTGGCCGGTGCCGTGCCCTGCGACCTGCTGGAACGGCCCTGGGACGGCACCCGCGGCGAAGTCGCGTTCGAGGACGGCGCGGTTCGGCTCGCGCTGCGCCCGTTCGAACTGGTGACCCTGCGCCTGCGGGTCTCCGCCTAGCCCGTACGCTGTTCGGCGCCCTTACGCTGTTCGGCGCCTCGGCCCCGTGGCCGGGGCGCCGCCCCTCGACCGTTCTGGAGCCCGCCGTGCCCGTCACCCCGCTGTTCGCCGCCCTCGACATCGGCGGCACCAAGATCGCCGGGGCGCTGGTCGACGCCGACGGACGGCTGCGGCACCGGCTCCAGCTGCCCACCCCGGCCACCGAGCCGGGCCCGGCCGTGCTCGCCGTGGTGCACCAGGTGCTGGAACGGCTCGCCGGGACGGCCGACTGGGCCGCCGTGACGGCCGTCGGGATCGGCAGCGCCGGCCCGGTCGACCTCGCCGGCGGCACCGTCAGCCCGGTCAACATCCCCGGCTGGCGCGGCTTCCCGCTGGTCGACGCGGTCGCCGCGCACCCGGCGGTGGCGGCGCACCCGGCGGCGGCCGCCCGCACACTGCCCGTCCGGCTGGCCGGGGACGGCGTGGCGATGGCCGCCGCCGAGCACTGGCAGGGCGCGGCCCGGGGCGCCGGGAACGCGCTCTGCCTGGTGGTGTCCACCGGCGTCGGCGCCGGACTGGTGCTCGACGGCGCGGTGCGCCCCGGCCCCAGCGGCAACGCCGGCCACCTCGGCCACATCACCGTCGACCTGGACGGCGAGCCCTGCCCGTGCGGCTCCCGCGGCTGCCTGGAGGGCCTCGCCAGCGGCACCGCGATCGCCCGCCGGGCCCTCGCCGAGGGCTGGCGGCCCGCGGACGGCGACCGGACGGCCCGTGCCGTCGCCGCCTCCGCCGCCGCGGGTGACCGCATCGCGCTGGCCTCCTTCGACCGTGCCGCCCAGGCGCTGGCCGCCGGGATCGCCGCCACCGCCGCCCTGGTGGACCTCTCCCGGGTCGTCGTCGGCGGCGGGGTGGCCGCCGCCGGGGACGTGCTGTTCGCCCCGCTCGCCCGACACCTGGACCGCTACGCCGCCCTCTCGTACATCCGCGGCCTGGACGTGCGCCGCGCCGAACTCGGCACCGACGCCGGGCTGATCGGCGCCGCCGCGCTCTGCCGCTGAGCCCGCCCGGAGCCGCCCCATGCCGCCGTCCCCGCTGCCGCCCTTCGCCCTCCTGCGCAACCCCGTACGCCGCTACGCCTGGGGTTCGCCCACCGCCATCCCCGCGCTCACCGGCACCGCGCCCGACGGCACCCCGCAGGCCGAACTCTGGCTGGGCGCCCACCCGTCGGCGCCGTCGCTGCTCGTCACCGGCGACGGCGACGGCAACGGCAACGGCAACGGCAACAGCGGTGACGGCGGCGACGGCGCTGTCCCGCGGCCGCTGGACGAGCTGATCGACGCCGACCCGGACGGCCTGCTCGGACCGGACACCGTACGGCGGTTCGGCCCGGCGCTGCCCTTCCTGTTCAAGGTGCTGGCCGCCGACCGGGCCCTCTCCCTCCAGGTCCACCCCACCCGCGCCCAGGCCGAGGCCGGGTACGCCGCGGAGCAGGCCAGGGGCATCCCGCCGGACGCACCCGAGCGGGTGTTCAAGGACCGCGGGCACAAGCCCGAACTCATCTGCGCCCTCGGCGACTTCGAGGCGCTGTGCGGCTTCCGGCCGGCCGCCGCCACCGCCCGGCTGCTGGACGCCCTCGGCGTGCTCCCGTCCTGGGCCGCCGCCCTGCGCACCCGGCCCGCCGAGGCCGTGCTGCCCGAGCTGCTGCGCGCCGGGCTGACCGCCGACGCCGCCGAACTGGCCGCCGTCACCGGGGCCTTGCGGCGCGCCGCCGAGGCCGGTGGACCGTACGGCGCGACCTGCGTCGCGTACGCCCGCCTCGCCGAGGAGTATCCCGGTGACCGCGGGCTGCTCGCCGCGCTGCCGCTCAACCACGTCCGGCTCGGCGCCGGGCAGGCCCTGTACCTGGACGCCGGGATGCCGCACGCCTATCTGCGGGGCGTGGGCGTGGAGTTGATGGCCGAGTCGGACAACGTGCTGCGCTGCGGGCTCACCCCCAAGCACGTCGACGTGGACGGCCTGCTGGCGATCACGTCCTTCCGCACCGGGGAGCCCGAGGTGCTCGCGCCGCACCCGACGGGGCGCGACGGAGAGGAGGCTTTCGCCTCACCCGCCGAGGAGTTCGGGCTCTCCCGGCTGCGCCCCGGCGCCGCCGCCGTCCGCGTCGACCTCGCCACCCCGCAGATCCTGCTCTGCGTCTCCGGGCGGGCCCGCCTGCGGGCACCCGGCCGCGCCGAACTCCCGCTCCCGGCGGGCGCGTCGGCCTACCTCCGCCCGGGCGCCGGGCCGGTCGAGCTGACCGGCCCTGGCGCGGAGCTGTTCCGGGCCACCACGGGTTAGCACCCACCACGGGGTAGCGGCCGGTGCCGGCCGGGCCCGCCCATGGCTCAGGCCGGTGCCGGGTGGCCGAACAGCAGATCGTAGCCGTCCGGGAGTTGCTCGATCACCCGGTCCAGCAGTTCCCCGGGGACCAGGTCGGCGACGGTGCTGAGCACGGCCCCGATGTCCCACTGCGCCGTCGCCGGGGTCGCGCCGTCGATCCACCCCACCACGGCCTGCACGAAGCGTTCGGCGGTCAGCGGCTCGGCCGCCGGCGCGGCGTCGCGCAGCAGCGGGGCGTAGCTGCCGGGCAGCGCGTCGGCGAGTTCCACCCGCTCGGACCCCACCAGGTGCTCGCCGAGCAGGGCCAGCACGACCCGGGTGGCGTGATCCGCCTCGGCCTCGCCCCGGTACTCGCCGCGCTCCACCACGCGGGCGAGGAAGTCCTCCCAGGAGATGGTCATCGCGTCCTCCTTCCGGTCGGCGGCGCCGGCCGGCCCGACGGCGGCCCGCTCGCCCTGGACCAGGAGGGAGGTCGCAGCCCGTGACCACCGTGGAACGTACCGGTGCCCGTGCTGCTCAGCGTAACTCGCCCCGGCGCCCGCGGAAGCGGCCGGCCGTCAAGGAACCGTACGGGCGCCCCCGAGACCGGGGGGCCGGCCGGGCGGGATCGCCGCCGCCGACCACGTCACCGGGCCCGGGCGGCGGTTCACCGCACCGAGGCGTGGCACCGCCTGCGCGGTCGGCGCGACGGCACCGCGGCGGCGGCCGCACCGGCCGGAACCCGCTGTGCCGGCGGCGTCGCGGCCACCGCGGCCGTGCTCACCGCCGACGTGCCCACGGTCGTGCCCACCGCCGTGGCTGCGGCCGTCACGGCCGTGGCCACCACCGTGGTGGTGCTCACCGCCGTGGCCGCGGTCACCGTGGTGGCCGCCAGGGCCGCCTGGGCGCGGGCCGCGTCCGCCATGAACGCCGAGAGAAAGCTCCGCTCGGCCGGGCTCAGCGCCCGCGAGCGGCCGGACTCGCGGTCCCGGGCGACCACCACCGTCCGCGCCCGCATAAAGGTGATCCGGTCCCGGCAGACATTCACCTCGACCTGCGCGGAACTCCGTCCGAGCCGTTCCACGGTGAGCCGCACCGACAACGGCTCGGGCCCGTGGTGCAACTGCTCCAGGTAGTCGATCTCGTGCCTGGCGATAATGAATCCGGACGGGAACAGCGATTCCCGTACGGCGGTTTCATGGTGGCTGAACAGGTCGTAAATCCCCTCCTGGATGTAGCCGACCAGGCGGGCGTTGTTGATGTGCCCGTTCTGGTCGACGTCGCTCCACCGGGTGGGGCAGGACAGCACGTGCACGCCCGGTTGCACCGCGCTCACTGCCGGGTCAGCCCGGCACCGGCGGGGAGCAGCGCGCGCTGCAACCTGGCGTAGTAGCCGGAGTGTTCGGCCGCCATCCGGGCCGCGGTCCACCCCTCCTCGGCCGCCTCGGCCGCCGCCTGGACGACCAGACTGTCCAGCACCCCGTCGACAGCGCGGCAGAGGTCGTGAACGGCCGCGAGCCGCTCGGTCACGTCCGCTCCGCTCCCCGCGTTCCGGGACGGGAAGGCTGCCAGTGATTCCATCGCGAGCTGAAGGTCGTCAACTCCGTCCGGCCGGTTTTCCGCAGGGAAATTCCGCATGATTTTCTCCATGACTCATTCGGCCGTTACGGCCCGGTAGCTAGCGTTCGATTACACCGGATCGGTGTCGACCCCCCGACCCCACGACGCTATCCCAGCCGACCGGGGTCGACTGATGGTTTGCGGACCGCGACGGGAAACTGACCACCATCGGAGTAGTTTGTCGGTGTACACAATATGCCCCATCAGTCGAATGCCGTCCGCAATTCGGGTGGAATTTCCGACGCGCGCCCCAGGATGGACTCCCCGGACTCCGAAGTCTGCTACCAGCCACTCCACCACCTCGCCTTGTACAGGCGCGCACCGCGCAGCGACCGCGCGCCCTCCGGCCGGTGCAGGGTGATCACCGAGGTGCACCAGTCGCACGGGGCCTCGTGCTCGGGCGCCACGGTGAGCAGCCGGCCGGTGCCGGGCTCGTCGCCGACGCTCTTGAGGTCCCGCTCGGCGGCCGGATCGGCCAGGTGCACGGCGGTGAAGCGGTCGGTGACCGGGTCGTAGCGCCACAGGCCGTCCGAGGTGGTCACCCAGAACCGCCCGGGAGCCGCCAGGACGGCGGCCAGATCGTGCCCACCGCTCCCGGGCAGGGGACTGCTCCGCACGGTGTCGAGCGTCGGCGCGGCCGGGGTGCCGCCGACCCGCAGCGCGGTCAGCGCCGTGTCGCCGAGCACCCAGAGCAGGCCGGTCCGGCCGTCCCAGTGCACCCCGTGCGCACCCGGCAGCGGGAACTGCGCGTACGCCGCGGCCCGCGGACCCTGCGAGGCCGCGTACAGCCGCACCCAGCCGCCCGAACTCGCGGCCACGGCCACGTTGCCGTCCGGCAGCAGCTCGATGCTGTGCGGGTTGACGGCCACCCCCAGGTCCGCCGCCCAGTGGACCCGGCCGGTGGTGGTCTCCACGACGGCGGCGAGCCCCCCGGAGGCGGTCGTCAGCAGGTAGCGCCGCCCGTGCCGGACGCGGGACTTCGCCTCGTCCGGGTTGGTCCAACTGCGCGCGGGCGACAGATCCGCCAACTCCGGTGCCCGGTCGGCACTCCAGCCCCAGACCACCGGCAGCCGGTCCGGCCCGCGGTAGGCCATCAGCTCCTCGGCGCTCTGCAACACCAGCACGCTGCGCGAGGCCTGGTCCACCACCGCCACCTGCCGACCCGGCGACCCGGCCCACGCGCCGGCCGTCGGCGCGCAGAGCAGCAGGGCGACCGCGAGGGCCGGCGGTGTTCTCCTCAGCACGCCTTCACCGTCGTTGCTGCGGGGCGAATCCGCTCGGCGGCACGGCCGAACGGCCGATCGACGCGCGGTGGTGGATCGTGCGGAGCCGTCGGCGGATCCGCCTCGTTCACTGTCATCCGCACATCGTGGCGGGACGGCCCCACCGGCGGTCGGCGCAACGCGGTGCGGGCAGGTCGGGACGTCAACCCGGCGTTCCGGCGCCGCCCGTTCGGCGTCCGAAGGCACAGCATGTCCGAAGGCTCGGCGCATCCGAGGGCTCAGCGCGTCCGAAGGCTCAACGCTTCCACGGACCCACCGCGCCCGAAGGCTCAGCGCCCGGCGACGACGTCCGCGACCCGGGCGATCGGCGAGGTGGTGGCCCGGCCGGCCGCCTCCTGCCGGTCGGCGGCGTGATACGCGGCGTACATCGCGTGCACGCCGAGCCAGCGCAGCGGCTCCGGCTCCCAGCGCCGCACGGTGTGGCCGACCCAGGGCAGCCGGGTCAGCTCGGTGTCCCGGCCGAGCACCAGGTCCCGCAGGGTGCGGCCGGCCAGGTTGGTGGTGGTCACCCCGCTGCCGACGTACCCGCCCGCCCAGCCGAGCCCGCTCACCCGGTCCAGCTCGACGGTGGCGCACCAGTCCCGGGGGACGCCGAGCACGCCCGCCCAGGCGTGGTCGATCCGCGCGTGCGCGGCGGCCGGGAAGAACCGGTCGAGGATCCGGCGGAGCTGGCGCACCGTCTCCACCTGGGTGCCGCCGTCCGAGTCCGTGCGCGAGCCGAACCGGTACGGCACCCCCCGCCCGCCGAGCGCGATCCGGTCGTCGGCGGTGCGCTGGGCGTACATGTAGGCGTGGGCGAAGTCGCCCAGCACCTCGCGGCCCTGCCAGCCGGTCTCCGCCCAGAACTCGGCGGGCAGCGGCTCGGTGGCGACCATCGCGGAGTTCATCGGCAGCCAGGTGCGCTTCTCGCCGCGCAGCCCGGCCGTGAACCCCTCGGTGGCGCGCAGCACTTGGTCTGCGGTGACGGTGCCGTACGGCGTGACGGCGCGGGGCTTGCGGTGGCCGTCGCCGGGCAGGATCGCGGTGACGGTCGTCCCCTCGTACACGTCGACGCCCAACTCGCGTACGGTGCAGGCGAGTCCGCGGGCGAGCTTCGCGGGCTGGATGCGGGCGCCGTACCGGGTCCAGCAGCCGCCGATGGTGCCGGCGACGTCGATCCGGTCTCGCGCCTCCTTCTCACCGAGCAGCTCGACCCGGCCCTCGCCGTAGGCCCGCTCGCCTTCGACGTGCTCGCGCAGGCGCTCCAACTGGGGCTTGCTGCGGGCCACTTCGAGGACGCCACCGCGGACGATGTCCGCCTCGATCCCCTCGGCCGCGGCGACGTCGACGACCTCCCCGACCGCCGCGTCCATCATCCGCTGCATCGCCGCCGCGCGCTGCTGCCCGTACCGCTTGGCGAACGCGCCGCGCCCCGCGAAGCCGTTGTACAGCCAGCCGCCGTTGCGCCCGGAGGCGCCGTAGCCGCAGAAGCGCTGTTCGAGGACGGCGATCCGCAGGGAGGGGTCGGCCTTCTTCAGGTAGTAGGCCGTCCAGAGGCCGGTGTACCCGCCGCCGACGACGCACACGTCGACGTCTCGGCTCCCCGGCAGGGCGGGACCCACCTCGGGCACCCCGTCCGCCGCGTACCAGAACGACACCTCGCCGTTGACCGCCGCCACCGGAAACCTCCCACACCCTCGCCGACCTGCCCGGACGCTACCTCCGGCGGGCCGACGCGGGCCACCCCCCACAGTGCAAGGATCGCCGGCCCCGAACAGCCACCCTGTCAGTCCCGCAGCAGCTCCAGCGCCCGGGTCCAGCTGTACGAGCCGGGCACGAAGTCCGCGATCCGCACCCCCATCCGCCGCAGCTTCGCCAGGCTCTCCTCGTACGCCGGGTGCGCCGCCTGGGCCGCGCTGAGGCAGGGCTGCACGGCGACGGGGATGCCCCAGCCGTACGACTCGCAGAGGATGCCGAGGGCGAGGGTGTCGGAGATGCCCAGGGCCCACTTGTTGATCGAGTTGAAGGTGGCCGGGGAGACGACGATCGCGTCCGGGTCCGGCAGCGGCCGGGGCTCCCCGGGCTTCCGCCAGGCCGAGCGGATCGGATACCCGGTCTGGGCGGTGATGGCCTCGGCGTCGACGAGCGCCATGGCGTTCGGAGTCGCCACCACCCCCACGTCCCATCCCTGCCGCCGAGCCGCGGCGATCAGCTCCCCGACCCCGCCCGCGACCCCCGCCGCACAGACCACTACGTAGAGCACCGGCTTCTCGGCCATCCCGGCCATCCCCTCTGGTCACCGCCGCCCCACCGCCGGGTCGGCACGCACCACCTTCCCAGACCGCTCCCCCGCCGCACCCCTGCGCCCCCGCCCGGGCGGGCGTCAGGTGCGGATCCGGACCGGCGGGGCGATGGAGGGCGGGGAGCAGCGGGAGGTGGTGGCGCAGACGGTGAGCGGTCGCGGGTGGGGGCCGTCGAGGACCTGGACGGACCAGAGCACGGGGTAGGTGCCGCCGCAGATACCGCAGTTGGGGCGGGGCGGAGCCGTGGGCATCGGGGGCACGACGGGCGGCGGCGGGGTCGGCGGGGTGAGCGGGGGCGGGGGCGCGGGGTCCCAGGCGGGGAGGTCCTGGGCGAGGGCCCGGAAGTCGTGGCCGCACTCGGAGCAGGTCTCCAGGACGGCCTCGGTGCGCATGTCGCCGCAGCTCGGACAGAAGGTCACCGGCTGTTCGTCGGCGACGGTGCTCTCGCAGCGCACGCAGACGAAGTCGGGGTCGATCCTGGACCGTTGGAAGATCGCCCCGAAGATCAGGAAGGGGTTGGGGTCGCCGTCCTTCTCGTACGTGGTCTGCAGCACCGAGGCGATGGTCTTGAGGCGGTTCTTCCGCTGTCGCAGCCGTGTGAGGTCGAGGTTGACGACCTTGGTCTGCCGGCAGTCCCGGCAGGTGCAGAGCGTGCGGACGGGCAGGCGCGAGCGGATGCCGAACTGGCGGTGCAGGAACTCGAAGGCCGGGCGGTCCGCCTCGGCGACCGCCACCTCCACCGAGCCGAATCCGCCCGAGCTGAGTCGGCCCTCCACCACGGCCGCCAACCGCGCGACGTCAGCGGCCAGTTGATCCGGTACGCCCTCCGGCCGGCCGCCGATCATCACCGGGATCGCCAGCAGGGTGCGGGTGGTGGCCATGTCCATCGTGAGGTAGCCGGCCGGGGAGCGGAACACGACGCGCTCGATGCCCTCCCAGAGCGCCGGGCCGGTGGAGCGGCGCCCGCCGGAGAGCCGCTCGTTGACGCGGGCGGCGACCCCGCCGACGAGGCGCTGGCCCGTCTCGTGGTGCCGGGCCAGCGTGTCGGCCCGGGGCGCGCGGGCCCACCAGCGCGGCTGGGGGAAGCCGGCCGCCGGGTCGAGGCCGGTGAGTGCCCGGTCGAGGGCGAGCAGCGTCTGCTGGAAGGCGGCCACGTACGGGTCCTGCACGCCCAGTGCGATCACCGAGACGGCCCGGTCGGTCAGGTGCAGGGACACCGAGGTGTGCACGCCGTCGGCGGGCGCGAGGTGGAGGCGGGCGGCGAGCGGCACCTGGTCGGGCAGGAGCATCGCCGACCGGACGGCGGAGCCGCGCCGGGCCTCGACCACGGTGGCCATCTCCGAGGTGATCTGGAAGCCGAGCGAGCGCAGCACGTCCACGGCGGTGACCCGGACGCGTCCGGTGTCGGCCTGGACGCGGCGCTCGGCGTCGAGCGTGATCGATGCCAACGTTCCTCCGGAGCAACGGAATCGGGAAGCGGGAGCGGGACGTCCTCAGCGCGCAACCGTAGCGAATCCGCCCCGCCGCCGTGGTCGTGATGCGGGCACTGTCCGGTCCGGGCAGGGGGGACGGTCCCGGGCGGGCCGCTCCCCCGTCACCCCACGAGCGCGGCCGCCGCGTCGGCGCAGCCCCAGCTGAGGGTGACGCCGGCGCCGCCGTGGCCGTAGTTGTGGACGATCCGGCCGCCCGGTTCCGCTTCGAGGCGGGGGCCGCCGTGGCGGGCGGGGCGCAGGCCGACGGCGTGGCCGATGACGCGGGCGTGGCGGAGTTCGGGGATACGGGCCGTGCAGCGGGCGAGGATGGCCTCGGCGGTGGCCGGGTCGGGGGTGGTGTTCCAGTCGTCCGGTTCGAAGGTGCCGCCGAGGACGACGTCGGCGCTGCGGGGGTGGATGTAGGTGTAGCCGGCCGGGTCGTCCTGGATGCGGGTCGAGGTGGGCAGTCCGGGGTTGCGGACGAGGACGATCTGGCCGCGCACCGGGTGCACGGCCCGGTCGTCACAGAGCCGCCGGGCGCCGATTCCGGTGGCGTTGACGACGACGGGCGCCCGGGCGAGGGCCTGGTCGAGGGCGTCGAGGCGGCGCTGGACGACCTCGCCGCCGTTGTCGATGAACCGGCCGAGCAGCCAGGGCAGGTAGAGCGGCATCTCGATGGCGGGGGCGGTGAACGACCAGCCGTCCGCGCAGTCCGGTCCGCGTTCGGCGGCCGTCAGCCGGCGCAGGTCGGGGACGGCCTCGCCCCACCAGGGCAGGCCCTCCGGCTGCCGCTCGTGCTCCAGCATCCGGGTGCTGCGCATCGAGACACCGGGGACGCCCTCCTCGGCCTGGCGGGCGAACTCGGCGAAGGCGGTCGCGGACCAGTCCGCCACCCGGCGGTCGGTGCCGGTGGCGACCGGGAACCAGACGGCCGCGGCGACGGCCGAGGTCGTCGACAGCAGGCCGTCGGCCGTCACCACGACGACCCGAAGTCCCTTCTCCTGAAGCCGGATCGCTGTGGTGAGCCCGATGACTCCGCTTCCGACCACGACGACGTCCATCGTGAACTCCTCCCAGATACGACAAGACCGCCGTGTCCCATCAAGCCGCCGCCACCCTCGCCTCACTCCTCGTGTGGGCCTGAGCCTTTGACGACACTGCCTAGCGCTCGCCGAGGACCGCGTCGCCGGAGACGAGGACCTCGCCCCGGTAGTCATCTGACACCAGGACGGGCTTGAGGGGGATCTTGATCTTCTGAGTCTGACTGTGCGTCAACTTGCCATCGGCTCCCGCCTCGGCGACCCAGAACTTCACCTTGCCGTTCGCCCCCGCAGCCTTCTCGACGGCGATCGTGAGTTCGAGGTCGACCGTCCCGAGCTCGAACCGCACGGCCTGCCCCTCGCCGGTCGCGATCGCGGTGTTCAACTCCCGGCGCAGCTCACCGATCAGCTCGGCCAACTCGATCATCTGGTCCCCTCCCAGGGTGTGGTGGTGGTCGTTGTCGATGGGTCGGTCGCTTCCCAGCCCAGGTGCTCGAACAGCACGTCGCGGGCGGCCAGTACGGCCTTCGGCGCCAGTTCGGCGAGTGCGGGGAGGGCGTGGTACCAGCCGTCGTCCAGTAGCGCGTCGGCCAGCAGTCGGCGGGCGAGCGCCAGCCGTTCCGGCGTCACTTCATGGTGCGGCGATACGAGTTCGAGACAACTGCGGGCCGTCGCGAGCCAGGCGGTCTCGTTCGGAACCAGCGGTGTGCGCAGCAGTGGGCCGCGGACGCCGCCGAGGAGCATGGCCACGGCGCTGCGCGCGGGGGCCGGATTCGTGGGCTCGCCGATCCGGTCGAGAGTCTGCGCTATGCCGGCCTGATTGCCGGCCACGAACTGGAGCATGCACATGGTCCCGGCCACATCGGCCATGAAGTACAGCCGGCGGTGGACTTCCACGAAGCCCGTGAACAGCTGCGTCGCCAGTTCGCGGTTGTCGTTCCACAGCAGCATCGCCGCCACGCCGTGTGGCGCGTAGACCGCTTCCTCATCCCGCTGCTCATCGAGGACCTCGGCTCGCACCCGGTCCAGCAGGCCCCCATATGCCTCCGGGAAGACGGGGGCAAGCGCGGCGATGACATCGAGAACGGCTGCGATCCGCCCCCGGAACCGGGTGCCGTCCAGGTGCCGTCGCAGGACGCCGGGCAGGTCCTCACGGCCCAGGGCCTTCCGTCCGAGCGCGGCGACGACCCACAGCTCCCTTCCGATATGGCGGTAGGTGTGCAGGGCCAGCTCCGGCAGTCCCAGGTGTGCCAGTGCCTCAGGGACGATGGGGAAGTCGTCTTCGGGGTGGCGGCCAGCCGGCTCGGTGGGCAGTTGGCGCACCAGGCGCTCAGCCAGGGCCAGGTGCTCGTCCTCGCCGGTGTGCCAGGCCCGGACAGCGGTTGCGGCCATGGCCCAGCAGCGCTCGCGTTCCGCCTCGATGGACCGGGCGAGGCGCGCGGCATCCGCGAACCGGCCGCAGGCGGCGACGGCATCGGCCAGCGCAGCCAGCATTCGGTCGTAATCATGGTGCTCGCGGTCCGGGGCCGCTGTCTGCGCGGCCGTCAGCGCCGCCTCGGCGAGCCGTGACGCGCGGGCCGGATCGGTCGCGACGGCTTTCGCCGCGAGTGCGGTCAACACGTCAGGCCGACCCGCGAAGCGCGTGGTGCCGATCCACTGCTCGACCTCGTCGAGGGGCCGGCTGTCAGCCACCGCCGCCACGAAACGGGCGACCTGCCACGAGGACGGGAGTTCACCCGCCCGCTGGTACGCGAGATCCGGCTGCCCCGCCCGGGCCCAGGCCTCGGCGGTTTCCGGCGAGCCCGGGCCTCCGAGCCGGTCGGCCTCCTCGCCCAGGCCGTTCACTGCCAACGCGGCCAGTGTTCGGTCCCGGTCCTTCCAGTCGGGCCCGGACCGGTCGGATGGTGGAAGGGCGCGGTAGGCCGCGCGCGCCAGCCGCACAGCAGTCTGCGGCAGCAACTCCCGTACCGCCACCGATGCGTCGCCAAGCTCGGCCGGCGACGCCTCGGGGCGGGCGAGCTCATCCGCCACCTCGTGCTCGATGCGTTCCAGGGTCAGTGCCGACCGACGTGGTGCCGTGTCCGTCTGGGCGGCGGCCACCGCGGCCAGCACCTGGATCCGGACGCCGAATGACGTCTGCTGGTCGGAGGCCCGCTCGGCCCGGCTCAGGGCCTGCTCGGCGAGCGCGGGGTCGTATCGGGTGACCGTCGCTGACACGGTGGCCAGCGCCTGGGCCGCGTGTCGGTCCATCGGATCGTCCGCTGACCGGTCGAACTGCACGAAGACGTCCTTCGCCGTCTCGGCCAATGCGACTGCCTCGGTGCCGAATCCGGCTTCGGCGAGCGCGATCGCCGCGCGGGCGATCACCGGCCCGGTGTACTTGCCGAAGACCATCTCGCCATGGGAGGCCTGGATGATCCGGACCGCCTCCCGAACAAGGGCAGCAGCCCGCTGCACGTCCGTACCGGCGGCCAGGACCTCGGCGACCTCCACCAGGGCGGCGGCGCGCTCATACTGGTAGACCACACTTCGGGCCAGGCCTTCCGCCTGCTGCGGCTGGCCCAGCCGGGCGAACACCGCGGGCAGCCCGGTGGGCAGCGACCGGTTGCGGCGTTCGAGCAGGTCGGCGGAGACCGCCATGGCCGCGAGTGCGGCCGGCTCCGGCTCCGGCCGCTGGACGGCGGCCTCCCGTACGGCCGCCAGGTCCGCGAGGATCAGCCCGTCGCTGCGCCCCCACGCCCGCAGTCGCTCCTGGCGGCGCGGGTCGGCGGCGAGGGCCACCGCGCCCCGGAGGTCGCCCTCGGCGCTGAGCATCCGTCCGTAGGAGCGCAGCAGGTACCAGGGTGTGCTCTTCGGCCACCCGTCCGCGCGGCAGCCGTCGGCCCAGTCGTCGATCCGCCCCCGGTACGGCGCGAGTTCCGGGCCCAGTCTCTCGACCGCGGTGCTGAACAGCGTGTCGTGTGAGAACAGGTATCCGCGGACCTCCTGGTCGCCCGCCTGCTCGCCCCGCTCATGCAGGATGCGCCCGAGCGAGCCCTGGAGCCGTTCCCTCACCACGTATTGCTTTTGTCCGGCGAGCCGCGCCAGGTCCGCGAGCGTCAGCAGGCCGCGGGCGGCGGCGAGGAACCCGACGATGTCGTGGTCCACTTTCGGGGCGTCCGCGGCGAGCGCCCGGCCGAGCTCGAACCGGGCGTTGTGCTCGATCCCGCGCGCGGCGTCCGTGGCACTCAGCTCGGTGACGGTGCAGTCGCGCAGCGGGTGGCTGCCCGGGAGGTCCGGGGGCAGGCCGGGCCCTGGTCGGCTGGTGACCAGCACCCGGATGTTGTCCGGCGGACGCTCGGGGAGCAGGGCCGCGATGCTGCCCTGGGCGGACTCGTCCTGGTCGAGCCCGTCCACGACGAGCAGCAGCGTGCCGCCGTCCCTGGCGACGGCCGCCGCCGCCTCCAGGAGGAACTGCCGGCGCTCCTGGTCGCGGGTGCCCGGTCTGGCGTCCTGCGCGGGCGTGGCGCCGGCGATCTCGGCAAGCTGGCGGACCAGCTGCTCGGTGAACTCCTCGGCGTTGTTGTAGCCGCTCTGGCGTGAGGCGATGAAAAAGCAGACCGGCACCACTCCGGCCGGCGGGTGCAGGGCGAACCAGGCGGCGAGCGCGGTCTTCCCGGCCCAGGGCGGGCCCTGGATCCAGCGGTACGGCTCCGGGCCGGCGCAGAAGGCGGCCAGCTCGGCGAGGTCGGCCTCGCGGTCGGTCAGCTGGTCAGGGGCGAGATCGCGGAGCAGCGCGTGCAGGCCGGTCGCGGCCCGGCTCAGCGACGGCCCGGCGACGTCGGGGAGTCGGTCCGGTTCGAGCGGGGTGCCCAACAGCTCGGCGAGCAGGGCCGGTTTTCCGGTGTCCGCGCGCAGCTTCTCCGCCCAGCGGTCGACCCGGCTGACCGCCAGGCTGCCCGCGCCCTCGTCCGGGTGGTGCGCCCGGACGACTCCCACGACGTGCCCGCCACTGAACACCGCCGCACCCGAGATGCCCGTCCACCGCTTGGCGTCGAGGGAAACCCCGGTGTCACGCTCCCGCAGTTCCAAGGTCCCCTCGCGCCGGTTGGAGAGCGGGGCGAGGGTCGCCAGCAGGTGCTTGGTGTCGCGGAAGGCGCGGCCGTCCGGGCCGGTGCGGAGCTTCTGCCGGGGGAACCCGACCGCACTGCAGTCGAGCGGCCGGTCGTGCTCGCCGACCCGGCCGTAGCTGACCGGCGCAACCCCGTCGCCACCCGCGAACCGCAGTACCGCGACATCGATGCCCTGGTGGGAGAACGCGACCTCCGCCTCGAACTCGCGCTCGCCCGGCCGGTCCGCGTCGAACCGGACCCGGACCCGGACCGCCGGCGCCCCCGTCCCTGCCCCCGCCGGCGCACCCTCGATCACGTGCGCCGCGGTCAGTACCGTCCCCGGCCGGACCAGGTACCCCGAGCCGCGTCTGTCCAGCCCTGGGCCATCGACGATGACCTCGGCCACCCGATCGACCCGGATCTCTGTCATATGCCGTGACCTCGCGCGTTCTGGCATCGGCGACTGCACTCCGAAACCCACTGAAGTACATATGGGCATACGATACTTGAGATATTGGCGCGGTCTACTGGGGTCCTGGGCGGGGCGCGTCGGGACAGCCTGGAGAACGCCCGGGCTCCCGGAGCCGGGTCACGGCTTGCGGGCCACCCCGGACCAGTAGTAGGCGGCGGTGGGGTCGGCAGGCGGTTCGCCCTCGGGTCGCCAGCCCATCACGGGGACCAGGCCGGGCTCCAGGAGTTCCCAGTCACCGAAGAACCGCGCCACCTCCTCGCGCATGCGCGGCACCAGGGTCATCTGACCCTTGCCCGCGGCCTCGACCACGGCAGCCATCGCGGCCGGGTCGAAGTCCCAGCCGGGATGGGTGATCGCCACGTAGCTGCCCGGGGCCAGGGCGTCCATCAGCACCCGGGCGGCGCCCCAGGGATCGTCCTCGTCGGCGACCAGCATGAGAACGGCCACCAGCGTCAGACCCACCGGGCGGTCCAGGTCGATGGTGCGGGCCAGAACGGGATCCGCGAGGATCTTCTCCGGCTCCAGCAGGTCGGCGTGGATGTAGGCGGTACGCCCCGAACCGGTGCTGTCCATCAACGCGCGGGCGTGGGCGAGGACGATCGGGTCGTTGTCGACGTAGACCACCCGGCTGTCCGTGGCCACGGCCTGGGCGACCTCGTGCGTGTTCCCCTCCGTCGGTATACCGGTGCCGATGTCGAGGAACTGACGGATGCCCGCCTCACCCGCCATGAAGCGCACGGCCCGGCCGAGGAACCGGCGATTCTCCCGCGCCATGGTCTTGATGCTCGGGATCGCCCCCTCGAACGCCTCACCCAGAGCCCGATCCGGCGGAAAGTTCGTCTTGCCGCCGAGCCAGAAGTCGTACATCCGAGCCGAGTGCGGGATGCCGACCCGCAGGTCCACCGACTCCACCGTCGACTCGTCAAGCCCGCGCCTCATCCAGCTGGCGTCGTCCGACACAGCGCCCCCACCTCTGTTCAACATGGCCAGTTCCAATGGATCGTCAACAACTGATACTAGGCGCTGTCGTCAAAGTGGTCTCGGGTAGTGGATCACGATCTGGTGATACGCCGTCATGAGCGTCCGGATCCCGGGTGTCTGTCTGCGCCGGCTCACCGCCCCGGTGCCGACCGTCACCCTGGGGCTCGCCCACAATCCGCGCACCGCGCCCCCGGCCGGCCAGCTGCTGCTCGCGATGGCCCCGCCGCCCGGCGGCGGCCGGCCGTGATCCCGAACGGCCGGTACGCGCCCGCGCCCTGCCGACCGACCGCCGGCCCTCCCGACGGCAACCGTGCCCGCCCCCGTCATGCCGCGAGGGCGGGCACGGCCGTTCAGGGGC
Source organism: Kitasatospora sp. NPDC096204 (assembly GCF_044763205.1). Lineage (NCBI taxonomy): Bacteria > Bacillati > Actinomycetota > Actinomycetes > Kitasatosporales > Streptomycetaceae > Kitasatospora > Kitasatospora sp. NPDC096204. The sequence continues at coordinate 120,549 of NZ_JBIWFT010000018.1, read as the reverse complement.
CGGCTCAGCCGATGGTGGAGCCGGTGATCGGGGCGGACAGTTCGACCGTCTTGCCGTTCAGCGCGGTCTTGACGAACTGCCAGCTCAGACCGGTGATGACGCCCTTGTCCAGCGGGGCCAGCTTGGCGAAGGCCGGCTGGCTGAGGTCGATGTGGGTGGAGTCGCAGGAGGGACACTGGTCCTTCACCGGGACGGTGATGGTCTTGCCCTGGTAGGTGACCTTGACCGAAATGCCCTTGCAGACCGGGTCGTTGTTCGGGTTGGCGGTGGTCCACCAGGTGTGCGAGACGGCGACCAGCATCTGGGTCGCGGCGTTGATCTGGGTGCCGCAGGCGCCGTAGCCGGCGTCGTTGTAGTAGGTGGCCTTGCCGGACATGGGCTGGTTGATCGGTATCGCGGCGCTGGCGGAGCCGGCCGAGAGGGCGATGAGGGCGGCTGCGGCGAGCGGGGCGCCCGCGAGGATCCTGAGGTTCTTGCCGATGGCGCGCATGGGTTCGTTCCCTCCGGTTGCAGTGCAAGTCATGGGCATGACAGGCGATAAGTCCGGCGAACCGCACAGCAGTTCGCCGCTCGAATGCCCGCCCCCGTGGAGGAAACGTATGCGTTCGAGCGCATTGTGGTCCAGGCCTCCTTGGTGTTGGCATGAACACAAGGCAGGCATCTTTACCAATGCGCCCGAAGGGACGAAGATGCGTGACCGCCCCGGCACGGAGGGTGTTGACAGGCCGTCACCCGTCCCCCTCCGGAGGCCCCCTCAGATGCGCACCTCGCTCGTCGCCCTGCTCCTCGGCACCGTCCTGCTCCCCACCACCGCACCCGTCACCGCCGGTGCGGCACCCCGCGAGGTGAACCAGGGCTACAGCATTCCGGTCGCCGGCGTCACCGACCTCGGCGCGCTGCCCGTCCTCGGCAGCCTCGGGCTGGACTTCGCCCGCCTGCTCACCAAGTAGCAAGCCCTGCGCGGGGCGGCGGCCGCCTTCGAGCAGCCGGGCGCCGCGGCCGTGGTCCCCGATCAGCCCACCAAGATCCCCCCGCCCGGGTTACCCTCGTCCCGCGCGGCGACCATCCGCGCAGCCGACCGAGGGGGGAACGGATGATCGGGGACCTGCTGCCGGATGTCGTGGTGACCGAGGTGGCCTACCTCGACCCGCCGGAAGCCCGGCTGGAGCCCGAGGAGGAGCTGGCCATCGCCCGCGCCGTCGGCAAGCGGCGCCGCGAGTTCACCACCGTCCGACACTGCGCCCGGGCCGCCCTCGCCCGACTCGGCGTCCCGTACCAGCCGCTCGTCCCCGGCCTGCGCGGCGCGCCGAGCTGGCCGGACGGCGTGGTCGGCAGCCTCACCCACTGCGACGGCTTCCGCGCCGCGGCCGTGGCCCGGGCCGGCACCCTCACCTCCGTCGGCATCGACGCCGAGCCCGCGCTGCCGCTGCCGGAGGGCGTCCAGGAGGCCATCGCGCTGCCGGTCGAGCAGCAGCGGCTCGCCAAGCTCGCCGCCGAGCACCCCGGCGTCCCGTGGGACCGCATCCTGTTCAGCGCCAAGGAGTCGGTGTACAAGGCCTGGTTCCCGCTGACCCTGCTCTTCCTGGACTTCAGCGAGGCCGAACTGGACCTCTCCCCCGACGGCACCTTCACCGCCCGGCTGCTCGTGCCCGGCCCGGTGGTCGACGGCCGCCGGATCGACGGCTTCGACGGCCGCTGGGCGGTCCGGAACGGGCTGCTCGCCACCGCGATCGCGGTCTCCCCCTGACCGGCCCCCGACCTGCCCCCGTCCCGTCGTCGGCGCCGCATATCCTCGTCCCCGTGACGGTGACCTATGTGATCGACGGCGACGGGATCAAGACCCTGGAGGACTTCTGGGAGGTGGCCGGGCGGACCCTCGGGGCGGACGGCTACTTCGGCCGCAACCTCGACGCCTTCGCCGACTGTCTGCGCGGCGGCTACGGCACGCCGGACGACGGTGACTGGGTCGTCGAGTGGCGCCACCACGAGGTCTCCCGCCGCAACCTCGGCTACCCGGAGACGGTCCGCCAGCTGGAACGGCGGCTGGGCCGCGCCCACCCGGCCAACCGCGCGCACATCACCGCCGAGCTGACGGCCGCCCGGGCGGGCCGGGGGCCGACGGTCTTCGACTGGCTGGTCCGGATCATCGAGGAGGAGCACCCGGGCGGCCTGCGCCTGGCATAGGCTCCGGGCGCGCGGGCGGGCCCCGCCACGGGCCTCCCGGCTACAGCACGTCCGAGAGCCGTACGAAACCCCGCCCCGCCGCCAGCAGCCCCGGCACCGCGCCGGCCACCCCGGGAGCCGTGCCACCGCCCGGGTGGTTCATGTGACCGATCACGATCGCGCCGGGCGGGGCCGAGGAGACCTGGCGCCGCACCTCGGCGGCGCTGTACGTCGCCCCGTCGTCCCCGTTCACGGTGAAACCGGCCACGCCCTGGCCCAGGTCGGCGACCACCCGGGTGGCGACGTCGTCGTAGTGCGCGGTGCCGGAGCGGAAGAACCGCGGCGGGTGCCCGAGCAGCCCGGTGAGCTTCCGCGCGTTGCCCGCCACCTCGTCGTACACCTCGCCGACGCCGCCCGTCCCGGCGATGCCGTAGGCGGAGCGGCCGGTGACCGAGAGCGGGCGGTGGGCGGTGCCGTGGTTGCCGATCTCGAACAGCGGGTCGGCGGCGAGCCGCTCGAACTCGTCCGGGTTGGCGTCGATCCAGCGGGCGTTCAGGAAGAGGGTGGCCGGCACGCCGTGCGCCCGCAGGAAGTCGATCAGGTCGGCGTCGTAGCCGTTGCCACCGGGGCCGCCGCAGGCGTCGAAGGTGAGCGCCATGGCGCTCTCGCCGTCCGGCAGCGCGGTGACCACCCCGGAGACGTCCAGCCCCCACTCGCTCGGCGCCAGCGCGCCGTACCGCTCCACCGTCTCGGCCCGGGTCGGCTCGTGCGGGGGCCGTCCCGCGGGCTCCGGCGTCGGATCGGGAGTCGACTCCGGCGCGGACGTCGGCCCGGCGGCGGCCGGGGCGGAGGCAGACGACGAGGCCGAACCGGTGCCCGCCGCCCTGGCCCCGCAGCCCGCCAGCGCCCCTCCGGCCACCACCATGAGCAGCGTCCGCCGACTCACCGACACGGTCGTCTCCCGTTCAGGCTATTTCTCATATAAACCGATGACATGACTATGAACCGACCATTCATCACTCCCCGCAACTCGCCCCCGGCCCCGCCCGGTCCCTCTTCACCGGCCCGCCCCACCACCGTGGGCCCCGACTCACCCCCGGTTCACCCGCCGGGGTAGTCACGCGAGCGACCCGCCCGCCCCGATCCGGAGGCCTCGATGCCGACCGAACCCAGCAGCCCGCGCCCCGACCAGCCGACCCACCAGCCGACCGCCGGATCAGCCGAGCGGCCCGCCGCGCAGTCGGCCCGGCCCGCCCGCCGCGACCTGCTCCGCACCGGCCTCGCCACCGGCACCGCCACCGCCCTGGGCCTGGCCGCCACCACCGGCCGGGCGAACGCCACCCCCGCCGACGCCCCCGGCACCCCCGGGGCCACGCCCGCCGACCGCACCCTCACCCTCACCGGCCGCCTGCCCACCGGCGCCCCCGACTTCGTCTACCTCCCCGTCGAGGTGCCCGAGGGCGTCCGCGAGATAGCCGTCTCCTACGGCTACGACAAGCCGCCGGTCCCGGCCGGCACCCCCGGCAACTCCTGCGACATCGGCATCTTCGACGAACGCGGCACCGACCTCGGCGGCCCCGGCTTCCGCGGCTGGTCCGGCGGCTTCCGCACCGGATTCAGCCTCTCCCGCGGCGCCGCGACCCCCGGCTACCTCCCCGGCCCGATCAACCCCGGCACCTGGCACGTCGTCCTCGGCCCCTACCAGGTCGCCCCGCAGGGCCTGGACTACCACGTCGAGGTCACCCTCCGGTTCGGCCCGCCCGGGCCGCGGTCCACCCCGCAGTACCCCGCCGAGCGCGCCCGCGGCCGCGGCCGGGCCTGGTACCGGGGCGACTGCCACCTGCACACCGTCCACTCCGACGGGCGGCGCAAGCCCGAGGAGGTGGCCGCCGGAGCCCGCGCGGCCGGCCTGGACTTCATCGTCTCGACCGACCACAACACCAGTTCCTCGCACGCCGCCTGGGGCCCGCTGGCAGGCCCCGACCTGCTGATCCTGCCGGGCGAGGAGATCACCACCCGCAACGGCCACTGGCTGGCCCTCGGCCTGAAACCCGGCCAGTTCGTCGACTGGCGCTACCGCTCGCGCGACGAGGAGTACCCGCGCTTCGTCCGCCAGGTCCACCGGTCCGGCGGCCTGGTGGTGCCCGCGCACCCGTACTGCCCGTACGTCGCCTGCCAGTGGAAGTTCGGCTACGAGGAGGCCGACGCCGTCGAGGTGTGGAACGGCCCCTGGACGTACGACGACGAGTCGGCGGTGGACACCTGGGACGGCCGGCTCGCCGTCGCCCTGCGCGAAGGCCGCTCCTGGCTGCCCGCCCTGGGCAACAGCGACGCGCACAGCGAACCGCAGGTCATCGGCTCCCCCCACACCGTGGTGCTCGCCGAGGACCTCACCCGGGACGCGATCCTCGACGGGCTGCGCGCCGGGCGCAGCTGGCTGGCCGAGTCCTCCGCCGTCACGCTGGACCTCACCGTCACCGGGCACGGCCGCCAGGCGGGCATCGGCGAGGAGCTGACCGTCCCCGCCGACGCCCCGCTGGACGTCCGGCTCACCGTCACCGGCGTGCCCGGCGGGACGGTCCGCCTGCTCACCGACGAGGGGCAGATGCACCAGGAGTCGCTGCCCGCCGACGGCGCCGGCACGGTGATCTGGCGCACCACCGCCTCGCTCGCCTGCTACGTCCGGGCCGAGGTGCGCCACCCGAAGGCCGACGGCACCCCGGGCCGGGGCAACTCGATGGGCCCGGACCTGCCCTGGGGGCCGATGGCGGCGCTCACCAACCCGATCGTGCTGCGCACCGGCGACCGGTGACGCCCCGCGTCGAGTCCCCGACCAACCCGTGTCCGCCCCGCCGACCCGCCCAGGAACCGGGTGGGGGACGACTCGGGCCACCCGTTTGGACTAGGTTGATCCCCGAAACGCATCAGTCGTAGGGACGAGGCGGTCGGTTGTCCGGATATGGGCCGACCAGCCCCTTCGCACTCCGACCGCCCCGCCCCGGCTACCCGACCGTCCCCGGCCCGCGAAGGGATCAGCAGCTGTGAACCGTACGACCGTAGGTGGGCCGGAGCTCGGGGGCGGCCGGGGCGCCGGGGGCGTCCTCGTCCTCGTCGACCCGGCCGGGGCCGGGAACAGCCCGGTCGCGGAGCTGCTCGCCCGGGAGCTGAACCCGAGCGTCCACCTGCGGACGGACGACTTCCTGCGGGTCATCCGCAGCGGCCAGCTCCCGCCCCACCTGCCCGAGGCCCGGCGCCAGAACGCCACCGCCCTGGCCGCGGCCGCCCAGGCCGCCTTCGCCTACGCCACCCGCGGCTACCAGGTCGTGGTGGAGGCCCCCGCGGCGCCCGCCGCCCTCGACACCTTCCGGCGCGAGAGCCGCACCACCGGCGCCGCCCTCCACTACGTCGTCCTCCAGGCCGGCCCGGCCCCCGGGGACGCCACTCACACCCTCGACACCACCGACCTCACCCCCGAGGCGACCGCCGACTCCGTCCTCGCCGCCCTCACCCACCGCACCCACCTCCTCGGCTGGTAGGGCCCCTCCCCCCTCAAGCCCCCTCCTCCCCTCAGGCCCCCACCACGCTCAGGCCCCCACCACCCCGTCGATCGCCTCCCGCAGGAAGTCCGCGTGCCCGTTGTGCCGGGCGTACTCGTGGATCAGGTGGAGCATCACCAGCCGCAGCGACACCTCGGCGTCCCACCGGACCTGGTACCCGGTGACGTCGAGGGACTCGGCGGCGCGCTCGATCCGGCGGGAGTGCTCCACCTCCGCCTGCCAGGCGGTGAAGGCCTCGGCCCGGGTGGTGCCGGCCGCGTCGTACGCGGCCTGGTAGTCACCGTCCTCGGACCAGACCAGTGGCACGTCCTCGCCGTCGATCACCCGGCGGAACCAGGTGCGCTCGACCTCCGCCATGTGCCGGACCAGCCCGAGCAGGCTGAGCGTCGAGGGCGGGCTGGAACGCAGGCGCAGCTGCTCGTCGGTCAGGCCCTCGCACTTCAGGGCGAGTGTCGCCCGGTGGAAGTCGAGGAATCCGCGCAGCATCTCGCGCTCACCGCCGGTCAGCGGCGGGGCGGGGCGGCCGTCGGGGGCGTTCACGGTGTCGTTCTCCTCGCGGTGGTCGGAAAAGTCCCCGCGGACTGTAGCGAACCGCCCTCCCCCTCCGGAGGTCATTTTTCCTCCGGCTGCCCCAGCCGCGTCCCTCCGACTTTCCCAGCCGCTTTCCTCCGGCTTTCCAGCCGCCTGTCACATCCGCGCGCCCTCCGGTGTCTTCATGTCCGGCAACCCAGACAGCCCACCGAACCGGGAGGACGACACCATGGCACTGCGACTGCCGAAGGCCCAGCTGCCCGCCGAACTGAGCGAGAACATGATCAAGGGTTTCGGGACCACCCTCGAACCCGTCGAGGCGATCTGGCACAACCCCGCCGTCGCCACCGCCAACCTGGACTTCTCCCGCCGGATCGCCGAGTGGGACGCGCTCGACGCGGGGCTCAAGTCCTTCGCGCACATGGCGGTGGCCGCGCAGGTCGGCTGCGGCTGGTGCCTGGACGTCGGCTACTTCCACGCGCAGAACCAGGGCCTGGACCTGGCCAAGGCCAGCCAGGTGCCGAACTGGCGGGCGGCGGAGGTGTTCACGCCGCTGGAGCGCGAGGTGCTGGAGTACGCCGAGGCCATGACGGTGACCCCGCCGGCCGTCACCGACGAGCTGTACGACAGCCTGCTGGACCAGCTCGGCGCGGCGGCCATGGTCGAACTCACCGCCTACGTCGCCTTCGTCAACATGGCCACCAGGAACAACACCGCCAACGGCGTCCGTTCCCAGGGCTTCTCCGACTCCTGCGAGATCCCGCTGGCCCGGCCCGCCGCCGCCACCGGCAACGCCGCCGGCGCCCCGGCCGGAGCGTCGCCGGCATGACCGAGGACCCCTTCGTCACCCACCGCGGCCTGCTCTTCACCGTCGCCTACGAGCTGCTCGGCTCCGCCGCCGACGCCGAGGACGTACTGCAGGAGTCCTGGCTGCGGTGGGCCGAGGTCGACCGCCGGCAGGTGCACGACCCGCGCTCGTACCTCATCCGGATCGTCACCCGCCAGGGCCTCAACCGGCTGCGGACACTGTCCCGCCGGCGCGAGCAGTACGTCGGCGAGTGGCTGCCGGAGCCACTGCTCACCAGCCCGGACGTCGCCGAGGACGTCGAACTCGCGGAGAGCGTCTCGTTCGCGATGCTGACCGTACTGGAGACGCTCGGGCCGACCGAACGCGCGGTGTTCGTGCTCCGCGAGGTCTTCGAGCTGCCGTACGAGGAGATCGCCGAGGCCCTCGGCAAGACCTCGGCCGCCGTACGGCAGGTCGCCCGGCGGGCCCGCGGACACGTGGCGGCCCGCCGGCCCCGGGTGCGGGTGAGCCGCACCGAGCAGCAGCGGGTCGTGGAGCGGTTCCTGGAGACCCTGCGCACCGGGCGGCTTCAGGACCTGATGGAGGTGCTGGCCCCGGACGTCGTCCTGATCGCCGACGGCGGCGGGATCGCGGCGGCCGCCCCGGCGCCGGTCCACGGTGCCGAGGCGGTGGCGGCACTGCTCGCGCGCATCGGGCGGTTGCCGGTCACGCCGGACACCGCCACGGTGTGGCTCAACGGCGCGCCGGGCGGCCGGATCGACGTCGGCGGCGAGCCCTCCGTGGTCAGCCTCACGGTGGAGGACGGCCTGATCACCCGGGTCTACGTCGTGCGCAACCCACAGAAGTTGACCCGGCTCGACGCCCCGGCCGACCTCACCCGCTGACCACCCCCGTCGCGCGGTGGTGCCCCGAGCCCCTCGGGACACCACCGCGCCCCCACCGTCCCCCGGAACCCCCGCCATCACGTACCGTGTTCGGACCACCACAGGTTTGGGTACGTACCTCGGCGCGCCCGACGGCCGGGCACCCACCGAGCAGGAGACCCAGCGGCCCATGGACCACAACCGCATCCCCCCGACCGTGCGCCGGACCTACGGCACCGACGACCTCAGCACCGCCCCGTCGTTCGCCGGAGGATTCATCAACTTCGGCTACTGGCAGGGCATCGACCTCGCCAACCCGACCCCCGAGGACCGGGTGCGCAGCCAGGAACAGCTCTACCGGCGGGTGCTGCGGGAGTTCCCCGAACCGCGCGAGCGGCTGCGGCTGGCGGAAGTGGGCTGCGGCCGCGGCCTCGGAAGCGCTCTCGCCCTACGGGAGTACCGCTTCGCGGCGGTGACCGGGGTGGACATCCACCCCGACCAGATCGAGCGCGCCCGCGCCGTCAACGCGAGAGCCCTGGCCACGTACCCCGATCGGCTGGCATACACCCTCGGCGCGGCGGACGAACTCCCGTTCTCCGACGGCTACCTGGACGGCGTCTTCTCCGTCGAAGCCGCCCAGCACTTCCGCGAACTCAACGGCTTCGCCCGCGAATCCGCCCGCGTCCTGCGGTCGGGCGGCCGCCTCGTGGTGACCACCTTCTTCACCGCCCCCGGCCCCGACGCCGCCGAACGCCTCAAGATCATGCTCGCCAGCTTCGCCGACGGCCTCGACGTCCCCCACCCCCTCGACGGTTTCACCACCGACCTCACCCGCCACGGCTTCACCGACATCACCACCGAATCCATCGGCACCCACGTCTGGCCAGGCCTCGACCGCTACCTCACCGACACCGTCCCCACCGCCCACTGGTCCCGCCACTTCCTCACCGCCTGGCGCGACGGCCTCCTCGACTACCACGTCGTCACCGCGACCCGCATCTGACCCCGAGCCCGACCCCTCGACACCCGGGCCCCTCACAACGCCTACAGGCGGGCCCGGAACATGCCTCAGCCGCGACTTCAGGACCCCTCGACCCCCAGTCGCCCGGGGATCCGTATCAGTGCACGTCAGACGGTAGACAGCCCGCGCTATTCGTTCACCGAAAGGCACCTCAGCGGCGGCGATGAACGACGCGTGGTCCCCGACAAGTCCCTAGATCTCCCGCTGCGACCTCATCGCAGTGATTGATCCGAGCCCACCGCCACGGCTCTCTCAGCTTGCCGAACAGGTGCTCGCACGACGGAACAGCCCCGGCTGCACGGGGAGGACAACTCGCGGCGCATCGGCGACTGCAGAAGCGCCGGAACAGCTCCGGCTGCGCGGGAAGGGCGATACCTGGTTCGGCCTGCCCGATCAGAAGCACGGAGCAACCCCGGCTGCGCGAGGAGGACCGGCCCGGCAACGTCGTGTGACGCGACCCGCAGGGAGCAGCCCCGGCTGCGCAGGGAGGACTGCATCGAAGCCGCCGGCATTCTGACCCAGCGGCACGGACGTTCCGAGGAAGGTGGCCACCGGATTACCACCTTCGCCCACCCAGCCGACGGGCCCAGGACTTCGAGGTATCGGCAGGCGTGCGAGGTCAGGGCACTTCCAGCCCAGGGGATGGAAGTGCCCTCCGGTGAACGCTCAAGATCCGAAAGAGAGGGCCCAGAGCCTGTGCGGTCGAACGACCCAAGGCCATCAATGCGACTGGGGGCCTTGGCAGACCACACGAGCGGGCGGGGCGGCCCCTGACGGGAAGCCGCCCCGCCCAGTGGCGTCCGCAGCCCGTAGGCGACGAACTCGCGCGTTCGACGATGGCAGCTATGATCGGCCGGACCCTAGCCGGGTACGTAGAGAGGGACTTGACCCCCGCGTTCGGGCGACGCCGGCTGCTGGAACTGCGGCCGCAGCGGATCGAGGACTGGGTGACCCCGCGGCGGAAGGCCGGCCGGGGCCGGGTCACGCTGCACCAGGTCGTCACTACCGCACCACATGTACTTCGGGTTGTGCGAACCAAACAGCCCTTGGCCGACCGGCGGGCCGCCGGTTCCAGGCTGGCTCTCCGAGTTCAGCCTGGTGCGTCCGCCGTGGGTGCCGCTTCGTGTCGGTCAGGCCGAGCGGAGGGCGTCGGTCGGGGAGGCCTTGGCGGCGCGCAGGGCCGGGTAGATCCCGGCGACGGCGGCGACCAGGACGGCGACCAGCGGTGCGGCGGCGGCCGTGGTGAGCGGGATGGCCGCCGGCCAGCCCTGGGCGAGGGCGTAGCCGTGGACGGTGAGGGCGCCGACGGCCAGTCCGCCGACTCCTCCTACGAAGCCCATCAGGACGGCTTCGAGGAGGAACTGGGCGGCGATCTGGCCTCCTCGGGCGCCCAGGGCGCGGCGCAGTCCGATCTCGCCGCGGCGTTCCATCACGCTCACCACCATGGTGTTGGCGATGCCGACGCCGCCGACGAGCAGGGCGACGCCGGCAAGTGCCAGAACCAGTCCGGTGAGGGCGTTCTTGGCCTCGGCCCGCGCGGTGTACAGGTCCGACGGGCGGCTGACGGCAACGGTGCTCGGGGCGGCCGGGTTGGCGGTGGCGGCAACGACGGCCTGGACGTCGGGGACGCGTTCGGGGTGGGAGCGGAGGTAGACGGTGGCGGCGGTGCCGTCCGCGCCCAGGTGGGCGGTGGCCTGCGGCCAGCCGACCAAGGCGGCGGTGCCGAGTTCGGGGGCGAGTTCGTCGGGAGCCAGGATTCCGGTGACGACGAACCACTGTCCGCCCAGCCAGACCCGTTCGCCCGGGGCGGTGACGCCGAGGCGCCGTGCGGCCTGGTCGCCGAGCACGGTGACGGGAAGGTTCTCGCTCGCCGCGTCCAGCCACCGTCCGGTGCGCACGGTGGCGTGCAGGACGTCCAACAGGTTGGGGCGGGCGGCCAGCACGGTGAGGCTGCCGGTCTGCTGGGGCGGTACGAGGTCGTTGCGGTAGACCTGGGCCTTGGTGGCCCCCGTGGCGGTCACCTGCTGGACGGGGGCGATGTCGGCGAGCATCTTCTCAGCCGTGGGGGGCAGTGGGGCCGGCTTCTGGTCGGCTCCTTTCCCGGGGGCGACGGTGATCAGGTTGGAGCCGAGCCGGTCCAGGCGCTCCAGCAGGTGGGCCTGGTTGGAGGCGGAGATCCCGGTCACCGCGATGACGGCCGCGATCCCCAGGGAGATCCCGAGCGCGGACAGGGCGGAGCGCATCCTGCGGGTGCGCGGGCCGATCATGCCCAGGCGCAGCAGGTCCGTCGGGCGCAGCCGGGTGCGGCGCGGAGCGGGCGTCATCGGGGGGCTCCTGCGGGGTGGGGAGTGCGTTCGTCGAAGTCGATGCGGCCGTCATGGATGCCGATCCGCCGGGGGAAGGAGGCGGCCAGGTCGCGGTCGTGGGTGATGACGACGACCGTGGTGCCCTTGGCGTTGAGGGTGCGCAGGAGGTCGACGACGGTGGCGCCGGAGGCGCTGTCGAGGGCGCCGGTGGGTTCGTCGGCGAGCAGCAGTGCGGGGTTGCCGACGAGGGCGCGGGCGATGGCGACGCGTTGTTTCTCGCCGCCGGAGAGCTGGTCGGGGTGGTGGTGGAGGCGGTGGCCGAGCCCCACTTCCTGGAGGGCCTCGACCGCTGCGGTGCGTCGGAGGGTGGCGGGGGCGCCGCTGTAGAGGAGTCCGGTGGCGACGTTCTCGACGGTGGTGAGGCCGGGCAGCAGGAAGAACTGCTGGAACACGAAGCCGATCCGGTGGGCGCGCAGGGCGGCCAGTTGGGGGTCCGTGAGGTCGGCGAGATCGTGCCCTTCGAAGCAGAGCCGTCCGGCGGTGGGGCGGTCGAGGGAGCCGAGGAGGGCGAGCAGGGTGGACTTGCCGGAGCCGGAGGGGCCGACGACGGCGAGGAGTTCGCCGGGGTCGATGGTGAGGTCGATGCCGTGCAGGATGCGCAGGGGCGGTGATCCGGGGTACTCCTTGGTGACGCCGGTGAGGTGGAGCACGGGGGTAGTGCCCTCGGACCGGGAGCGTTGGAGGCGCGTCATACCGGGACCACCACCCGGTCGCCGGCCCGGATGTCGCCGGTGATCTGGGCCTTGGCGTCGGCGACCAGTCCCAGGCGGACCTGGACGAGGCGGGTGGTGGCGCCGTCGATGACCTTGACGCCGTAGCCGCCGCCGTCGAGGGCGATCAGGGCGGTGACGGGGACGATCAGCGCGTCCTCGGCGGTGTCGCCGACGACGGTGACGGTCACGGTGGAGGGCCCGGCCTGTTGGGCCTGTTGCTGGCTGTCCAGGGCGATGGTGACGGTCGTCTTCTCCGTGCCCCCGCCACCGCCACCGCCTTCGCCGCCCGGCCCGTTGCCGCCTCCCCCGCCCGCGCTCCCCCTGATCAGGGAGCGGATGCGCCCGTCGACGGTGCTGCCGTCGGAGAGCTTCACCGTCACCCGGCCGTCGGGTTTGAAGCGGGAGGTCTGGTTGTCGGCGGGCTGGACGGTGGCGACCAGGTCGGTACTGGTCACGGTCATGACGGCGGTGCTGCCGACGGCGGATCCGAGCTTGGCGTCGACCTGCTGCACCCGCGCGGTCTGCTGGGGCAGCATGACGACGCTGCCGAGCGCGACCGTCCCGGTCTGTGGCACGCCGAGGGCCTTCTGCCAGCGTTTGACGGCGGTGGCGGTGTCGACGGTGAACTTCCGGTCGGCCTTGAGGCCGAGTCCGTTCGCGTAGCCGAGGTCGACGAGGTTGCGTTCGAGCTGTTCGACGTCGGGGCCGTCGCCGGTGTCCGGGCCGAGGTCGCGCCACATCGGCCGGTCCCCCCGCAGCAGGACGACGGGCTTTCCGTCGACCTCGTAGAGCGTGGCGCCGGGTTTGACGACGGTGCCGACGGCGGGCAGGGCGGTGAGGGTTCCGCGGCCGGCGGCGACGACGGGGGTGGGGGCGTCGTAGGCGAGGGCGCCGCCGACCTGGATGCCGCTGGACAGCGATCCCTTGCGCACCTCGACGGTCTCGTGGCCGACCGGGCTGTGCGCGGGGGCGGAGGCCCGGTGCTCCCAGGGACGCGTGGCGGCGAGCACGCCCGAGGCGCCGAGCACGGCGACCAGGGCGAGCGGGACGACGATCCGGCGGCGGGTCCTGCGCGGACCACCGGTCACGGTGTGCTCGGCGGCGGTGGTTTCGATGCGGTCGCCCATGGTCACTGGCCGATGGTGTAGCCGGGCATGGGCAGCTGACCGCAGGCCGGCTGGATGGCATCCCACTTGGCGGTGTCGAAGGAGGCCCGCGGGATGCTGAGGATGCCGGTCTTCGGATCCGGGTCCGGGAGGTCGGGGTAGCCGTTCTTGCGCGCGCAGGCGACGAAGGCCCGGGCCTCCTCGACGGACTTCTCCATGTTCTTCGGCTTCACCTGGTGGATCCCGGGGACCTTGGTGTCGCAGGTCCTGGCCGCTGTGTCGTAGTCGGACGTCGAGCTGCCGTCGGTTCCCGCAGCCGGGATCACGATGTTGCCGTCCTTGTCCAGCTCGACGCCGTTCTGCCCTTCCTGGTGCATGCAGTTCACCCAGGCCTGCCGGATCGCGCCGTCGTCCTGGGGCTTGCCCTTCCCCGCGCCGGCGCCTCCCTCGACCCTGGGCGCCGGGTCCGAGGAGGAGCAGCCGCTCATCGCCAGTGCCGCCGTGACGGCGACTGTCGCCAGTACGGTCCGTACGGTCCTGCTGCGCATGTCGTGCTCCTTGCCGGAGTTCGGTGACGGTCTCCAGCAGTTCTACGGACCGGCGCGTTAGCCACTGGTGAGCGTGTGCCTAACCCCCGGCTAACCCCCGTGACGTCATCCTTGACCAGGGAAAAACGCACCCGGGACAGCGCGGGGCGAGGCCGAACGGAGTGGAACGCGATGCGTGTGCTGATCGTCGAGGACGAGGTGGACCTCGCGGCGATGCTCGTCGAGGGCCTGCGGGCCGAGGGCATGGCCTGCGACGTCGCGCACGACGGCGCCCGGGCGCTCGAAATGACGGCGGCCGGCGACTACGACGTCCTGCTGCTGGACCGGGACCTTCCCCTCCTGAGCGGGGACGCCGTCTGCCGGGCGCTGAACACCGCCGGCTACCCGGCGAGGATCCTGATGCTCACCGCGGCCGGAACGCTCGCCGATCTGGTCGACGGGCTCGGCCAGGGCGCCGACGACTACCTGGCCAAGCCGTTCTCCTACCTGGAACTGATCGCCCGCCTGCGGGCACTGGGCCGCCGCTCCGGGCACGGAAGTGCCGCCACCGTGCTGAGCGGGCACGGGGTCAGCCTGGACACCGTGCGCAGGATCGCCGAACGCGACGGCCGGCCGCTGAAGCTCACGCCCAGGGAACTCGGCGTGCTGGAGATGCTGCTGGCCGCGGACGGCGCCCCGGTCACCACCGAACAGCTCCGTGACGGCCTGTGGGACGCCGCGACGGACCCGGCCACCACCGCCGTCCGGGTCACCGTGCACTCCCTGCGCCGCAAGCTCGGCGAACCATCGCTGATCACCAACGACCCCGGCTACGGATACCGGCTGTGAGCCCGGCGCAGATCCGACGCCGCCCGCGGCCGGCCCGGCTGACCCTGCGCGGCCGACTGACCCTGATGACCACGGCGGTCTTCGCGGTCCTCGGATCCGGGCTGCTCGTACTGAACTGGCTGAGCTCCCGTCAACTCCTGGAGGCCAACCGCGACCTCGTCGTCCCCGCGACCGTCATCACCGAACCGGCCGTTCCGCCGTCGGCGCCCACCTCCGCACCGACGAGCCCGTTCGAAACCCCCGCCGCGATCACCAGCCCCGCCCAACGCTTCGAGGACTTCCAGCACACCGTCCTCGGCGACCTGCTCACCCGCTCGCTGCTACTGCTCGCCGCCTTCACCGTCCTCGCCGCACTGCTCGCCTGGTGGGCCGCCCGACGCTCACTGCACCGCCTCGACCAGGTCACCGCGACGGCCCGGCGCATCAACAGCGGCAGCACCCTGGGCGAACGGCTCGCACTCACCGGACCGCACGACGAGGTCCGCGAACTCGCCGACACCTTCGACGCCATGCTCGACCGCCTCGACCACAGCTTCACCGCACAACGCCGCTTCACCGCCCACGCCTCGCACGAACTGCGCACCCCGCTCACCCTCCAACGCACCGCCCTGGAGATCCCACTGGCCCAAGGCCGCATCCCGGACGACCTGTTGCCCGCCATCCACCGCGCACTGGACGCCAACGCCCGCAGCGAACGCCTCATCGCGGCCCTGCTGACCCTGGCCCGCGGCGAGAGCGAGGACCTGACACCGCACCCCGTCGACCTGGCCGACGCGACCGCGAGTGCCGTCGCCGACCTCGCCGACGAGGCCCGCGAGGCCGGGGTCCACGTCACGGCCGACGCGGGCTCCGCACCCGCCTGGGGAGACCCCGCCCTCCTGCGCCAGGTCGCGCTGAACCTGCTGGCCAACGCGGTACGGCACAACCACCACGGCGGCACGGCCAGCATCACCACCGGCACCAGCGCCGGGCGGTCCTTCGTCGAGGTCGTCAACACCGGCCCGGTCCTGGACCCGCGGGAGGTCCCCGCGCTCTTCGAACCCTTCCAACGCGGCCGCCAACGCAGTGGCAACGGCTCCGGAATCGGGCTCGCCGTCGTCCGGGCGATCACCCGCACCCACCACGGCACGGCCACCGCCACCCCACGCCCCGGCGGCGGACTCACCGTCCGCGTCGAACTCCCCCACCGCGGCCGGACCGATCCGCCGCCGGACACCAGCACCCCGGCCCGGTGACCGACCTGCCCTCCAGGTCCGCCCCCAAGACATGCGGAAGCTCCGTTTCATTCCTCGCCGCACGAGCCTGACGCGTCATCAACAGTTCGATGCCCGAAATCGCATTGATCCCACACGAACCTCAGCGGCTGCCCGTTGCGCCCTCACGGTACGGTCCGCGGCGGACAACCCCGGAAGGCGTCCACCGGCCAACGACGAGCCTGCGCTCGGGCGGGCCGGGCTCGCTCGTGATCCTGACTGCCTCGTCGCCTTGAGAGGTCGCCCTCTGCCGGCCACCGTCCGGCCGGGCGACGGCGGGTCAGCCACCGAGCCCCGGCCCGCGAGCAGGCAAAACACCTAGTGCAATTTCACATTGCCATGTTACATTCCATGCCCTGTGGCAGCCGGCCTCCTCCCACCTGGCGGCCACGGCCCCGTCCGGCCATCGGCTCCGCCCCGCCTCCCCCCACAGGAGAACCGGTGTCAACTCCTCGCGCCACGCGCCGAGTCACGCCTGCCCCGACGACGGGCGACGGCCGCGAGCGCCCGCCGAACCCCTAGCCGGCACCCCAACTCCCGTACGAAGGCGCCGTTCCAGCACTTCTGCCGCGCCTCTGTACGGCCCCACGCTTCCGCGCCATCGGCGCGGTCACCGTCCCCGGCCGCCAGTTCCCCCTCGCCTCGGCGCCGGTGCCGGCAGCGTGTGCCGCCTCTCTCCTCCCCCGGCACACGTCAGCGCACAGCACCACCAACCCATCCCCCACATCCCCCCGAGGAGATCTCGGTGCCTTCATCAGCCACCGTGCGCAACACCCTGCTCTCGGCCGCGCTGGCCGCCACCCTCGCCATCCCGCTGCTGCACAGTGCGCAGGCCTCCGCCGAGCGCGCGTCCGTAGCCTCGGCCGAGGCCCGCACCGCAACCGCCCTGCCAGTGGCCGGCGACCACCTCGCTCACCAGGGCGCCCCGGGCGGCGCCGCCGAGGCCGGCCCGCAGGGCTGGCCGGGCGCAGCGGCGCGCCAGCCGACCACCGGCCTGCAGCCCGGCGATCCGACCGACGCCACCGACCCGCTCCCGGCGGCCGACGCCACGAAGAGCGCCGCCTGTACCCCGGAGGCGTTCACCTCGCTCAGCCCCGCCGCGCTCGTCGACTTCCTCACCGACCGCGGCCACACCTACCAGGACTGCCTGCGCCCGCTGCTGGTCAACTGGAACCCGCAGACCGCGAAGGTGATGACGCCCGAGCACGTACGGGCCGTCGCCGCCAAGGTGAGCTCTCTCGCACCGTCCTTCGACAGCGCCAACAACCTCAACCAGCAGGAACTCTGGTACTACCTACACGTCGCCGTCTTCTTCGACTTCAACCACGCCGAGATCGACCTCGGCGACGACACCACCGCCACCGCCCTCGACCGCGCGATCCGCGACTACACCGCCAACCCCCGGGTGTTCGAACCCACCACCACCAACGGCGACACCATGGGCGAACTGCTCCAGGCCGGCAGCGCCCCCAAGCTCCGCCTGGCCCGCCTGCCGCTGGTGAAACAGATCATGAGGATGTTCGCACCCGGCTCGCCCGTCATCGGTGACCGCGGCTGGAACTGGGCCGTCCAGGGCGCCCTCCAGATCAACTTCCAGGGCATCGGGAACGTCGGCGACGATCCGCAGGGCCTCTTCCGCGCCGCCGTCGCCGCCGACGCCGACTACCGCGAGGCGTTCCGCGCCTACGCCGGCTACACCCACCTCAAGGGCACGAACAGCGAGTGGGCCGCCGGCGACGCCATGCTGGAGTACGGACGCTTCGCCCAGATCGACGCCCTCAAGCCCGAGTTGAAGCAGCGGATCGGCTCACAGCTGGAACTCGCCGCGGCAACCTTCGGCCGGATGAGCCGCCCGTGGGCCAACCTGGTCGGCCCGGTCAACGACCTCGGGCTCTGCGGCCAGTACGCGGTCTGCCGCACCGACCTGGAACGCCAGATATTCCCCCATACCTACAGCTACGACAACGGCACCCTGATCGTGCGCACCGCGCTCGACAAGGCCACCGCCGACCAGCTCTACTACGCCACCAAGCAGGTCAAGGCCCAGTTCTTCCGGACCCTGGGCACCGACCAGCCGCTGGCCGACGACAACCACCCGGCACTGACCGTCCAGCTGTACGACACCAAGACCAACTACCAAGCCCTCCAGTACGTGCTGTTCGGCATCGGGGACGTCCAGAACGGCGGGATGTTCATCGAGGAGAACTCCACCTTCTACACCTACCAACGCACCACCCAGGAGTCGTACTTCAGCCTGGAGGAGCTGTTCCGGCACGAGTACACCCACTACCTCAACGCCCGCTGGGCGATCCCCGGGGAGGGCTACACCACCCGCTGGCCCAGCGACGCCACCTTCGCCATGAACGAGGGCACCGCCGAATACTTCGCCGGCGCCACCCGCGACAGCGGTGTCAAGGCACGCAAGTACATGGTCCGCCAGATCGGCTGGGACGACCAGGCCGGCACCCCCCGCCTGACCATCAACGAGATCCTCCACGCCACCTGGAACGGACTGGGCTTCCGCGCCTACCCCTACTCCGCGACCTTCTTCAACCTGCTCGGCGAGAAGCACCCCGAACAGCTCGCCGAGATGTACCGCCTGCTGCGCGCCGACGACCGCGCCGGCTACGACGCCTGGCGCGACCGCCTCGGCCGGGACGCCAACCTCCAGCAGGAGTACACCGCCTACCTGGACGCCGAGATCCCGCTCGCGGACAGCCTCTTCGTCCCCGCCACCGCCTACACGCCCAACGGGCAGCTGAACTACGCCTGGGCCTCCGAGGTCCGCAACGCCTTCGCCGCCGCCACGCAGAACACCCCCGACTGCAAGGACAACGGCGACTGGGACAACAAGATGCGCTTCACCTGCACCGGACGCATCACCACCAACCTCACCAACTCCGTCGACGCCGGCCAGATCCGCAAGGACATGGCCGCCACCGTCGACCACTTCCTCCTCGACCGGGGCGGCGCCGCCAACAACAACATGGCCGACATGAACTGCTGGTTCGGCAAGGTCGACGTCTGGCCCTCGGGCCAGGCCGGAACCGCGGACTACTCGTGCGAGGGCCCGCTGCGCCGCTGACGCCGCATGATGACGACGGCCAAGCCCGTCCGCCGGTGCACGACGCGCTCGGTGACCCTGCCGACAGGGTCACCGAGCGCGTGGGGCCGACGCCGGAGGCGGAGCGAGGGTTCGGCGGCCTCGCTTCGTGGCACCATCGGTCGGGAGCGACGGAGCGGGGCGGCCGGACAGGGGCGCCGGATGTACGACCAGCACCACCCCGCCGGCCCGAAGGCACCCACAACCCGGCCGACGACGGCCCGGCACTGTGGGACAGGACGTCTCACGACCCAGTGCTGACCGCGCGCCGCACCGACCTGCGGCAGCGATTCACCGGCACGACCGTCCCGCAGGACCAGCCCGCCCCCACACCGGCGACCCACCGGTGCGGGGGCGCCCCGGCACCCGCAGGCGGACCGGACGGGACTCGCCGCCCCGGGCAAGCCGGCACGGCCGACCGTCGGGGTCCGCACGCGGCCGCCGGCTGCGGCGGGTCAGCCCTCCTGGCCGGTTGCGGCGAGGACGATCTCCCGGACGGTGACGTTCTGCGGCTGCCCGTAGGCGAAGGCGATCGCCTCGGCCACGACCTGCGGGTCCAACGCGCCACCGGCCGACTTCTTCCAGGCCTCGTAGTCGGCCTTGATCCGCTCGTCACTGGTGTGCGAGAGCAACTCGGTCTCCACCGCCCCCGGGGCGATGGTCACCACCCGCACACCCGTCGCGGCGACCTCCTCGCGCAGGTTCTCCGACAGCGCGTGCACGGCGAACTTCGTGGCGACGTAGGCGGCATGGTCGGGAAAGGTCTTGCGGCCCGCGATGGAGCTGACGGGCCCCTCGACTGGCAGCCCGACCATGATCACCACGCGACCACCGGCTATTGGCGTCGCCGGTGGCCGTCATCCGGCCGCCTCGTGCAGGGTGGCGCGTGCCGTACGGGCCGCTTCGTCGATCTGGAGGTCGGTGTACCAGGCCCTGCTGTAGACCAGGTCGACGGTCAGGCGGCCGCGGTAGCGGCTGACGACCGCGAAGAGCATCGGTATGTGGCCCAGCGGGGCCAGCCGTACGTCGCCGATCCGCAGTCCTGCGGGCAGGACCGGTTCGGCGATGGTTCCCACGTTGGTGATCACCAGGCTGGGCGGGTGCTGGTCGAGCATGTAGGGGAAGGCCGCCAGCTCCATCGCCGCGGCCCCGCTCTCCAGGTCCGCGCGCAGTCGGGCGTCCAGGTCGCGTCCGACGTCGACCGGGTGGGCGTGGTCGTCGACCAGGAGGCGGATGGAGGTGGTGGTGGCCGCCGACTGCAGGACCTCGGTCGGGATCGGTGGGGAGAGTCTGCGGCGCATGTCCACGGCCGTGGTGCACAGCAGCCGGATCGGCCCGCGGGCGGGGAACAGGGTGCGCAGACTGGTCAGCAGGATTCCGCTGACCAGCGCGTTGACCGTGAGGGAGGCTTCGTGGGCGCGCTGTACGAGCCGTTCGCAGCGATCGGCGTCGACGTCGATGCCGATGACGCGGAAGCTCGGATCGGTGCCGGGGCCGCCGTTGAGGGAGGCGTGGGCGGGCAGGAGCGCCGGCGGGGACTCGGTATCCACCCGGGCCCGCTCGGCGACGAAGTCGCGAAGTTCCCGCGCGGGGAAGCGGGCCGCGAGCAGATCGTCGAGGGCCGGGCCCAGGACCGGCTGGACGGGGTCCACGGCCACGTGTCGACCGGCGGCCAGGTCGGCGTAGAAGGACCACAGGCGCCGGTGGAGCGCCTGGTAACTCATCGCGTCGGCGAACGCCCGCGGCAACGTCATCACCAACCTGCTGCGGCCCTGGCGGTTCGGCTCGCGCAGCAACGTGACCCGCAGCAGCGGGCCCTGCTCCCAGGTGAGGGGCGCGTTGATCTCCTCGTGCAGATCAACGCCGCGCCCCAGGACCGGTCCGGGGCCGGTCGGGTGGGTACGGACCAGCCGCCGACCCTGCTCGTCCGGCGCGGTGATCGCGCCGGCCAGTAGGGGATAGCAGGCCACCAACCGGGCCAGCGCCCGCGACAGGACCTCCTCGTCCAGTTCTCCGATGACCTCGCTGTGCAGGACCAGGCGAACCCCGGCCGCGGCGATGGCCGCCTCGTGCGGCGCCAGAAGACGCTCCACCACACTCCCCCTCTCTGCCCGACTGACAAGAGCACCATCACTTCTGACGACAAGCGCAGACTCGAAATCGGCCTCTCTTCACCCGGACGAGCGAACGCGGCGACCTACGGACCCGCCCCTTCGGCGCCCGCGACCGGCAGCCGACCCTCCGCCCGACGTTTGGATGACGTGACAGGACCCGTGCCCGGGCTCCGCGGCAACACGCCGGGGTGGAGCGTTCGGCGAACTCCTCGGCCCCACTGCCGCGGGGCTCCTTCACCGGCATGTTCGCGAACTCCCGGCCACCACCGGCATCCTGTCCCGGCGCCGGGCCGTCGAACGCGTCCTGGGCCGGTCGCTCCGGGCCCGGCGCAACCTCCGCGACCACGAACGGCTGCCTGCCCGTTCCGAGTCCGCTTGCTCTGGACGGCGTTCACCCTGATGACCCGGCGGCTCGCCCGTCAGCACACCGATTTGCCCGCCGCTTCGCGGCGACTTCGGGAAAGCCCGTCACCTGACCTGGGATGTCGCCATGGCCGCGGTCCACACCATCGAAACAAGGCTCCACCTCGCCGAGTCCCGTACCCACTGCGGCGCCGACGCCCTCGCCGGTCCCTTGCCGAACCCGCTGTTCAGCCACGCGGCCTGACACAACCGCACGGCTACAGCCACCCCGGTCCATCGGGCCCGCCCAGAACGCGGCAAGGACCAGCTAAACGGCCGGAACCGCCGGTCCATCACTGACGCTCGCTCAGCCCCGGAGCCACCACACCTGACGCCGCGGGCAGCACGCTTCCGGTGGGCTGTCGCATGATGACATTAGCAGTTGCTAACATTGTCAATTGCATGCATGGTCAGGAGAAGGAATGCGTATCTCACCGCAGTGCCGCACGGCGGCGCCGTCCGCTCCGTACCCGGTACGGGCAGTGGTGGTGTGTCGCCTTGTGCCGGGTGGGCGCGGCCCGTGCGGGCGCTGCGGGCGCTCTTCTCTCCTGGCCGCCCCTGCTGGTCGCGAGGGGCGCATGCCCGCTCGCCGCCGCCCCCGGAGTTGTGCCTGGGGGCGGCGGTGAGCATGCAGTGGGAGTTCGCGACGCAGCGCGACGTGGGCGTGATGACACTGACCGGCTTCCTCGGCCAGGACGCGACGCACCGTTTCCAGGGGGCGTTCGACTGGGCCGTCGCCCGTTGCTCCGGTCCGTTGGTGGTCGACATGGCGGCACTGAGGGGCTGGAACTGCTCGGGCGAGGACGCGATCCTCGACGCCACCGGCCGCCTGCCGGCCGACCGCGGCCCGCTGGCGGTGTGCGGCCTCAGGGAACGCGGCGCCCATGTCCTGACGACGGCCGCCGCCCTGTCCGTGATCCGGCTGTTCCCGGACCTCGAAGCGGCCGTCGCTGCCCTCACGGCGTCCTGACCGGCCCGAGCAGCCGAGTCGATCATCTGGTTGCTAAAGTCAACCCTTGAAAGATGCTGTGCCTGATGGAGACGGTGACGACGTGAACGCCGGAACGCCCACCCCGCCTCCCGTGATGGGCGCGCCGCTCTACCAGTTGAAGGCGGAGTTCTTCAAGACGCTGGGGCATCCCGCGCGGATCCGCGTCCTGGAACTGCTGAGCGAGCGTGAGTACGCCGTTGCCGAGATGCTGCCCGAGGTCGGCATCGAGGCCTCGAACCTGTCCCAGCAGCTCGCCGTCCTGCGCCGTTCCAACCTGGTCGCCACCCGCCGGGAAGGCGCCACCGTCCACTACCGCCTCACCAATCCCCAGGTGGCGGAGCTCCTGCGGGTCGCGCGCACCATCCTCAGCGGCGTCATCAGCGGCCAGGCCGAACTCCTCGACGGCCTGCGCGCCGGGCCCGAGCGGCCCACCAGGACCTGAACCGCCCGCGCGTGCCGAGCGCCTGGCCTCAGACGATCAGTTCCGGGTCGATGCGCCGCACGTGGTGGCGGGCCCTGGCGACGTTCGCGCGGGCGCGGTCGAGGACCAAACAGAGGACCGAATAAAGGAACAGGTCCTTCCCGCCGGGCGACGTGAGCGGGGCGCACCAGGTGGTACTGGTGGGTGAGGGTGGTCAGACCGTCCTCCAGCACCTCCCGGTGGTGCAGCCCCAGGGCTTCCGTCGCCCGCTGATGTGCGCGGACGACGTCGGTGGCGCCGGCCGCGGCGAGCCGCAGGTCCGGGCCCGCGGAATCCCCGACCATACCGAGCGCCATCCCGCTCGTGGAGTCGACCAGGTCCGCACCGAGCGCAGGAAGCAAGCGCCGCCTCGTCAGCCCGATGACCGCCACCGATCACAAGAGATCATCACTGCCGGAATTCATCACATGCGAAACAAGTGATTTGAAAAATTCTTCATGTTCATACATGCTGGCATCCTGTTGGATCGGTACAAGGTGCCTCCGGCGTCGTGCCGGCGGCCGGGGAGGGTGGTCGTGACCGCGGTGTTCGACGAGGAGCTGCGCGAGCAGCTGACCCAGGCCCGCCAAGCCCTGCGCCAAGCCCGAGAGCACGGGGACGACGACGGCGCCCAGGCGTATGCCGGGCGCGTCGCGGGTCTGCTGCGGATCGCGGCCGACTACGGCATCGACGTCCCGCGCACCGCCGGGGAAGAAGAAGAGCAAGGAGAGGGCTGAATCATGGCCGTCCCGCTGTACCAGGCGAAGTCGGAGTTCTTCCGCACCCTGGGCCACCCGGTGCGCATCCGGGTGCTGGAACTGTTGCAGGACGGCCCGCTGCCGGTGCGCGATCTGCTCGCCGCTCTGGACATCGAGGCGTCCAGCCTCTCGCAGCAGCTCGCGGTGTTGCGCCGCACCAACCTGGTCACCGCCACCCGGGACGGCAACACCGTCGTCTATGCGCTCAGCACGCCGGACGTCGCCGGGCTGCTGCGGGCGGCCCGCCGCATCCTCGGCGAGATGATCACCGGCCAGCGCCAGCTCCTCGGCGAACTGACCGCGGCCACCACCGCGGTCAAGGAGGTCCGGGCATGAGTGTCGCCCACGCCGTCCTCGACCGGGTGCGTGCCGTCCTGCCCACCCGGCAGATCCTCACCACCATGGGCCGCTCGCCGCGCAAGGACCTGCTCGCCGGTCTGACGGTGGCGATCGTCGCGCTGCCGCTGGCCCTCGGTTTCGGCATCTCCTCCGGCGCGGGCGCCGAGGCGGGCCTCGCAACCGCCGTCGTCGCCGGTGCGCTCGCCGCCGTGTTCGGTGGTTCCAACCTCCAGGTGTCCGGGCCGACCGGCGCCATGACCGTCGTCCTGGTCCCGATCGTCGCCCGCTACGGCACCGGCGGTGTGCTCACCGTCGGGCTGCTGGCTGGCGTCATCCTGGTCGCGCTGGCGCTGGTACGGGCGGGGCGCTGGATGGCGTACGTCCCCGTACCGGTCGTGGAGGGCTTCACGGTCGGCATCGCCGGCGTCATCGCGCTGCAGCAGGTGCCCGGCGCGCTTGGGGTGAAGAAGCCCGAGGGCGACAACCCGGCCGTCGTCGCGGCCAGGGCCGTGCACGACTTCGCCGCCGCACCGCACTGGGCGGCGCTCGCGCTCGCCCTGGGCGTCGCGGCCGTGATGCTGGTCGGCGTGCGGCTGAAGCCGTCCCTGCCGTTCTCCCTCATCGCCGTGGTCGCCGCCACCCTGCTCGCCAAGCTGACCGCCCTGCCGGTGGCCACCATCGGCCACCTGCCCGCCGGACTGCCCATGCCCTCGTTGGGCTTCCTGGACCTCTCCGCCGTACCCGCCCTGCTGCCCTCGGCCCTGGCCGTCGCCGCCCTGGCCGCCCTCGAATCGCTGATGTCGGCGACCGCCGCCGACGCGATGAGCGTGTCCGAGCGCCACGACAGCAACCGCGAACTCTTCGGCCAGGGCCTGGCCAACCTGGCCGCCCCGCTGTTCGGCGGCGTCGCCGCCACCGGCGCGATCGCCCGCACCGCCGTCAACGTCCGTTCCGGCGCCACCTCCCGGCTCGCCGCCCTCGTCCACGCCGCCGTCCTGGCGGTGATCGTCTTCGCCGCCGCTCCCCTGGTCGCCGGGATCCCGCTCGCCGCCCTGGCCGGGGTGCTGATCGCCACCGCGGTCCGCATGGTCGAGGTCGGCTCGCTGCGCGCGCTCGCCCGCACCGGACGGGGCGAGGCCGCGGTCCTGGCCCTCACCGCCGCTGCCACCCTCGCCTTCGACCTGGTCACCGCCGTCGTGGTCGGCCTTCTCGTCTCCGGCGTCCTGGCGCTCGCCGCCATCGCCAAGGCGGCCCGCGTCGAGCAGGTCCCGCTGCACGCCGACCTTCCCCCGGCCGACCACCACGCCGAAGAACAGACGCTGCTCGCCGAGCACATCGTCGCCTACCGCATCGACGGCCCGCTGCTGTTCGCCGCCGCCCACCGCTTCCTGCTGGAACTCACCGAATCCGCCGAGGTCAAGGTCGCGATCCTGCGGATGTCCCGGGTCAGCGCGATCGACGCCAGCGGCGCCACCGTCCTCGGCGACGCCATCACCAAACTGCAGCGCCGCGGCACCCTGGTGCTCGTCTCCGGCATCCGCGAGGAACACCACCGACCCCTCGACGCCCTCGGCATTCTCGACCGGCTCCGCGCGGACGGCCACGTGTTCGCCACCACCCCGGACGCCATCGCCTACGCCCGCGACCACCTGCACGGTCAGACCGAGTCCGCTGATCTCCCCCTCGCCGCAGGAGCAGCCCGTTGATCCGAGCCGAGGCGCCATGGTGATCCGCCGCTGGCACGACCGGGGCCGTCGTGCTGACCGCGTCCCGCCCTTGGCCGCCCCATCCGGCCGGAATCGGAAGTACCGGATGAGCCTGGCCAGTACCTGGCTCGCCGCCAAAGTGAGCCGCCGCATCACGGTGACCGTCCTCACCGGCTGGGGCGTACGGCCGAGGACCACCGTCCACGACGCCGCAGTCCTCGCCGTCACCGAACTGGTCGCCAACACCGTCCGCCACGCGGCACACCGCTCCCCGTTCTTCGAACTGCTGCTCGCCGTCACCGACACCGACCTCGAAGTCGCCGTCCAGGACAGCCACCCCGGCCTGCTCGACCTCCCGCCCGAGGGCGCTACGGGCGGCCTCGCCGCCGTCGCCGACCTCGCCCGCCACCTGGGTGGCGGAGTGACCGTCCGGCCCGACCCCGGCGGTGGCAAGACCGTCCTCGTGCACCTTCCGCTCACCCCGCTCACCCCGCCCACCACGCCCACCACGACCCCGGGATAACACCGCCCTTGCGCTTCACCATTACCTCCTACGACGACCACGGCGCCCCCACCACTCCGCAGACCGTCGACCTACCCACCCTCAAGACCCTCCTCGCCGAAGCCGCGACCACCGGCCGACGCCTCCACATCCGCCCCCAGCCCCGAGAAGACAGCCACTCCGCACCCGCCCAGGAGCCCCGATGAGCGACAGCACCAGCGACGAGAAGAGCCGCCGCAAGGCCATGCTCATCCGCGCCTCGGTCTACATCCTCGGCACCCACCTGTTCGCCGGCTTCGTCATCCTGCTCTTCGCCCTCGGCAACCGTCACTGACCCCTTCCGTGCCCGCTGGCCCCGGAAAACGCCCCGCCACGACTGGACGTCCTGAACGCATGAGCGACAACCTCCCCCCGTGCCCGCAGTGCTCCAGCGAATACACCTATGAGATGAACGCCCTCATGGTCTGCCCCGAGTGCGCCCACGAGTGGGTGCCCGCCGAGGGCGACTCCGCCGCGTCGCCCGACGCCGGCGAGCGGGTCATCAAGGACGCGGTCGGCAACGTGCTGAACGACGGCGACACCGTGACCGTCATCAAGGCTCTCAAGGTCAAGGGCAGCGTCTCCGGCATCAAGGCCGGCACCAAGGTCCGCAACATCCGCCTGGTCGACGGCGTCGACGGCCATGACATCGACTGCCGCATCGAGGGCTTCGGCGCCATGCAGCTCAAGTCCAGCGTGGTCAAGAAGGCCTGACCCCGGCCTTGGCCGACCTTTGACGGGAACCGGAAGCAATCGCCGGCTCGCCACCACGGTGAGCCGGCCGCGGCACGGCACCCGTCCACGTCCCTGCCCTCGGCCGCCGCTCAGCTCGCGCCCCTGTCCTCCGGGCTCGCGACGCCGTCCTTCGGGGCCGCGTCCCCACTCGCGAGCCGGCCTCAGCAGGTCGGTCGGCTCGTCGGGAGTGCCGGGCGATCGGACCGGTCGGCGGATCAGACGCCGGAGACGTGGGCGATCTGGCCGACGGCCGCGGTGATCGCCATCGCGAGCCCGCCACCGACCACCACCCGCACCGCGGGCCGGAGAACCGTCGTACCGGCGGCGCGCGCGGCGAGTACGCCGGCGAGGGCGAGGCCGCAGAGGGTGACCGCGACGATGAGCCACAACCGTGCTGTGGGGGATCCGGCGAACAAGCCGAGGAAGGGCACGAGTCCGCCGAGCAGGAAGCTGGCGGCGGAGGCGATCGCGGCCTGGAGGGGGTTGGCGGCGGTGTGCTCGCTGTGGCCGAGTTCGTCGCGCAGGTGGGCCTGGAGCGGGTCGGCCTCGTGCAGGGCTTCGGCGACCTGGCGGGCGAGGTCACGGGGGACGCCCCGGTGCTCGTAGATGGCGGTGAGTTCGGCGAGTTCGGCCTCGGGGGCTTCTGCGAGTTCGCGGGCTTCCTTGGCGCGGTCCGCCGTTTCGACGTCGACCTGGGAGCTGACGGAGACGTACTCGCCGGCGGCCATGGCCATCGCGCCCGCGGAGAGGCCGGCGAGGCCGCCGGTGACGACGGTGGAGGTGCTCGCGCCGCTGGCGGCCAGGCCCACCATCAGGCTGGCGACGGAGACGAGGCCGTCGTTCGCTCCGAGGACGGCGGCGCGCAGCCAGCCGGCGCGGCCGGCGGCGTGGCTTTCCCGGTGGGGGTTGAGCCTGTCGAAGAAGGTCATCGGGTCGGGTGCTCCTGTCCGGTCTTCAAGATCAGTTTCGTGGGGAGTCGGCCGGCTGTCGTTTCGGGGCGGCCGTTTGGGGCACGACGTGGGTCACCGTCAGCCGGCGCGCAGGGCGAGTCGTGGGCAGGCCCGGATGGCACGGCGGGCGTGGGCGTGCGGGTCGGGCGGGACGGTGGCGTCGCGCTGGACGGGGTAGCCCCATTCGTCGAGGGTGATGAGTTCTGGGAGAAGTTCGGCGCACTGGCCGTGGCCGGTGCAGGCGATCCGGTCGATGCGCAGGGTCTCGTGGCCGTCGGCGGTCATGTCCAGTGCTCTGTTCGGGTGGCCGGTGGGACGGGCAGGGTGGTGGGGCGTCGGCAGTGGCCGTGGCGCAGGTGGTGGTCGACATCGGCGTCGAAGGTGGTGAGGGCGCTGGCGGCGAGGCGGGCGGCGCCGTCGGGGTGGCGGCAGGCGCCGCGTCCCGGCAGCAGGCGGATCCGGTGGTGGAGGCGGTCTAGGAGGTCGAGGAGGTCGGGGATGGCGTGGCCGTCGGCGAGGGCGGTGAAGTCGTCGGCGACGGCGGGCAGGCCGAAGAGGCAGGGGCCCGCACTGCCGGGCGCCGTTGGCGGCGAGGTAGGCGAGGATGCGGGCGGTCTCGGCGAGGGGGCAGGCGTCCTGCGACAGGGCAGCGATGACGCCTGCCCCGGGCGCGGCATTCGGGGCGAGCCCCTGCCGGCTGAACGGAAGGTCGAGCGAGTGGGAGAGGCTCAGCCAGGTGCCAGCGAAGCCGCCCAGCAGGATGGCTTGGAGCGGCTGGTCCGGGCCGTCGGCTTGCTGGAGGCGCAGTGCCCGTCACCCACCTCCTACGCGAGATCAAGGAACCGGGATACACCGGCAGCGGGAACCTCCTGGTCCGCTACCTCACCCAGGGCCGCGCCGAGGGCAACAGACCCGTCACTACCCCGCAGTGCTTCGCCCGACTCCTCCTCAGCCGACCCGAGAACCTGCGCGACATGGACACCGAGCTGCTGGGGGAACTCGCACAGTCCTGCCCCGAGATGACCGAACTCAGCGGGCTGATCAGAGAATTCGCCAAACTGCTGACGCCGGCCGAGAGCAATGGCGCCGAGCTCACGGCCTGGATCACTGCGGTGCGGTGCATCGACCTGCCTCACCTGCACTCTTTCACGAACGGCCTGGAACTCGACCGCGCCGACGCCGACGCCGAACTCACCACCCCGTACCACAACGGCCGCACCGAGGGCGTCAACGCACGAACCAAGCGGATCATGAGACAGATGCACGGCCGGGCCGGGTTCCCCCTGCTCCGACACCGCATGCTCCTCCAGTGATCACCACAGAGCGCTACCCCAGTGATCACCACAGAGCGCTACCACCGAATACGGGACAGAGCTGTCAGGCGGACGGACAGACGCCGCCCCATGACCCGCCCGGCCGCCCAACACACAACACGCCCAACCTACCTTTGACCTGGGACGGGTCCCACAGCTGGCGACCCCAAGCCATCGTCCCGATCTCCATCTGCGAGTAGGCTTCGGGAGCCTAGAACGCAGTACCAACAAGTGGCTTGGCAGTAAGAAGAAATGACGACACCACATGATCGCTGCTACGGATCGCCTACCGAATCGAACTGAATCAATCGGCGCCCTCTGACGAGGATCGCCGCAGGTCAGAAAGTGTCGGCCCCGCGCTCGCGGGGATTGCTCTCGCGCGAGGCTGTCCCGGGCCCCGGACCCCACGTCGGCCCCGCGCTCGCGGGGATTGCTCCGCGGTGACGATGCCGGTGAGGCTGGCGGGCAGGTCGGCCCCGCGCTCGCGGGGATTGCTCCTCATCGACAAGTGCTCTCGCTTCTCACCTACGGTCGGCCCCGCGCTCGCGGGGATTGCTCCGCCTCGGCGGCCTCACCCAGGACGTCGCGGAGGTCGGCCCCGCGCTCGCGGGGATTGCTCCTGGGGTGGCCTGGTGACCACGGTCGTGGCCGCGTCGGCCCCGCGCTCGCGGGGATTGCTCCCCGTTCCTCCGCCAGTGCGCCGCGTTCTCCCCGTCGGCCCCGCGCTCGCGGGGATTGCTCCGCCCAGGGCGCCTACCTGGTGGCCCTGGAAGCGTCGGCCCCGCGCTCGCGGGGATTGCTCCCGCGGGTTGCGCTTGAAGATCTCCTCCGTGAGGTCGGCCCCGCGCTCGCGGGGATTGCTCCTGGACCGGGTTTCGGCTGCGGTCGGCGGGTGGGTCGGCCCCGCGCTCGCGGGGATTGCTCCCGGCCGCTCCTGGCGGACGATCCGATCTCGGAGTCGGCCCCGCGCTCGCGGGGATTGCTCCCGGGTGTTCGGGCAGTGGGCGGCGGACAACGCGTCGGCCCCGCGCTCGCGGGGGTTGCTCCAGCTCCTGTTTGATGCGGATCTCATGCCCGACGCCGGCCCCGCGTTCGCGGGGGTTGCAGCCGTAATCCGGCGGGCGGTGGAGGAGTTCTCATGGGCGGAGAAGGGGGCTGGAGCAGTGGTTTCGGCCCCTCTCGCGGTGGGGAGCCGTCTCGTCACGCCTCCGGGCCGGCGCGGACGTAGTCGTCCTGGGCCGGCTCTGCTCGCAGCTGCTGTCCGGCGATCTCGGCGTACTGCGCGGAGGGGCGTCCCGATTGTTGCCGAGGGTGCCCGGCCAGGTCCGCGCGCGAGGGCGGCCGCCGTTGCGGGAACGGCGGCCGCCCGGGGTGTGGTCGGTGGCGGTGGCGGGGTCAGCGCCGGAGGGTGGTGATGGTGAGGCCCGGGGCGGTGCGGATCTCGGCCTCGGTGAAGCGCTCGGTCATCCACTGCTTGCGGGCGTAGGCGCGGGTCTGGTCGGTGAAGTGGGGTGAGGCCGGGTTGGCGGATTCGCCGTAGGCGAGCAGGGTGCGGGTGCGCGGGCCGTGGTCGGTGAGTTCGGTCGCCATCACGAAGCTGGTGCCGTGCGGGACGGTGCGGAGGTTGGTCGGGTAGGTGCCGCCGCCGGTGCCGGAGTCCGGCCCGGCCGTCATGAGCACGTTGAAGCAGCCCAGTTGGTGGGAGCAGCCGTGCAGCGGGGTGCCCGCCCAGCGTTGGACGCTGCCGATCGGGGCGTCCACGGGGAGGCCTCGGGTGGCCAGGTCCTTGACCGCGTCGGCCAGGGCGCGTTGGGCGTCGGGGTTGGCGGCGTCGATGCCACGCGGGGTGGTCAGCGGCTGGGCGGGGTCGGCGGGGACGGTCTGCCAGGCCGTCGTTCCGGTGCGTGCGAGCGCGTCCCGGTAGGCCTGCCAGAGCACGGTGCCGTGGCTGTCGGCGTCGGCCCGGGTGTCCCAGGCCGCGAGTGCGTCGCAGGCCGGGCGGACGTCGACCTGGGTACCGTCGGAGCCGGCGATCACCGGGTGGGCGCGGCAGAGGGCCACGGCGTCGTCGCGGTCGAGTTCGGCGCTCTGCACCCGGTTGCCGAACATCGTCGCCTGGAGTGAGCCGAGGGTGAAGCCGGGGGCGCCGAGGCCGTCGGTGCCGGACCGGCGGTCGGCGATCATGCGCAGGCTCAGCTGCGAGCGCAGCATCCGTTCGGAGGCGCCCTTGTAGACGGTGGGCAGGCCGGTGATCGGCGCGTCCGCGTTGGTCAGGTACGGGCCGTTGTTGGCGTTGGCGACGTAGTCGGTGCGGGTCAGGCTCGGGTGGTTGGCGGGGCCGAAGACGCCGGGCACGAGCGCGTCCGGGTCGCTGCCCGGGTCGCAGGCGGTGGTCGAGCCGTCGAGTACCGGCCCGAGGGGGGTGACCGCGGCGAGGCAGCGGCCGAGTTGCTCGTCGGGGAGGTGGGGGACGGCGGAGGCGTCGGTGAACCAGGTGGTGCCGGTGGAGTCGACGGCCGTGGTGTACACCCAGGGGAGACCCTGGTAGGTGCGCTGGGCCTGGCGCAGTTGGTCGAGGTTCTGGGCGCGGCCGATCGCCAGCCACTGGTTCAGCGAGCGGAGGTTCTCGGCGTTGGCGTCGCCGAAGGTGTAGGCGTACTGCCCGGTCCAGCCGTTGGCGAGGACGTAGCCGAGGCGGGAGCGGTAGACGGTCCGGTCGACGGTGGAGGGCGTTCCGTCGGCGGCCCGGACGGCGACCTGGACCTTCTCCTCCACCATCCGTTCGACCTTGCCGTCCACCAGGTAGGCGGTCGGGTCGCCGGGTACCAGGGTGAGCCGATGGAGGGCGAAGTGGTCCGCGTAGCTGGTGGTGTGGCTCCAGGCGAGGCCGCGGGTGTGGCCGATCTGGAGGAAGGGGATGCCGTACAGTCCCGCGCCGGCGACGTCCAGGACGCCGGGGATGGTCAGCTGGGCCTGGTAGAAACGCTCCGGTCCGGCCCAGTGGAGGTGGGGGTTGGCGAGCAGCAGACCGTTGCCGTTGCGGCTGGCGTCACGCCCGATCGCCCAGGCGTTGCTGCCGAGTTCGGGGTTGTCGGCGGATCGGCCGGGAGCGCCGATCAGGGGTACGGCCGCCGCCTCCTCGGACGTCCCGGGAGCGAGCGCGGCCCCAGCGGCGGGCGCGGCCCCGGCGGCGGGCGCGGCTCCGGAAGCGAGCGCGTCCCCCGCGCCCGGGACGGCCGTGGCGATCTGCTGCTTGGCGGCG
Organism: Kitasatospora sp. NPDC096204; assembly: GCF_044763205.1. Lineage (NCBI taxonomy): Bacteria > Bacillati > Actinomycetota > Actinomycetes > Kitasatosporales > Streptomycetaceae > Kitasatospora > Kitasatospora sp. NPDC096204. Next base: position 88,118 of record NZ_JBIWFT010000018.1, on the reverse strand, counting down.
GCGCTGCCCGACATGGTGTTGACCTCGTAGAGGATGTTCCACACGTCGTCCGCGGTGATCGGCCCGACCCAGTCCTTCCCCCGGCAGGACGGGTCCGGCAGGTGGTCGGGGCCGGTGTCGCGCAGGTAGCGGTTGTATCCGGCGACGTAGCCGTCGACCAGTTGCCGCGCCTCGTCGGTCGGGCCGAGCGGGGCGGGGGTGGCCAGCAGGCGCTTCACCGTTCCGGTGCGCAGCACGCCCTGCTGGTAGGTGTCGCTCACCAGGTTGCCGACCCGGTCGACGGACTGGCCGTCGGGGCCGAAGTGGCGCGAGCGTTCGCCGCGCGCGGTGACCACCTGGTCGGCGAGCTGGCACAGGTTGTCCTGGGCGAAGGCGTACCCGTAGCCGTAGCCGAGGCCGCCGAAGTCGTGGGCCAGGACGTGCGGGACGCCGTACTCGGTCCGGCTGATCCTGGCGGTCCAGCCGCCCCGGTCGACCTCCGAGTCCGCCGCCTGTGCCGCGCCGGGTACCAGTGCCGTCAGCAGCGCGGACGTCACCCCGAGCGCGAGCGCTCCCGAGGCGAAACGCCTTACTCGTGAGCCGAACTGACGTCCACTCACTCTTTTCTCATTCATCATGGCCCCAAGCTGCCGTCGCGGGTGCCGCCGGTCATCGCCCCTCGGGACGACCCGGTCTCGACCCCCTGGACTATCCGTGTACGTCTCGGGTCAGGGGTGTTCCCCGCCCGCACCACCTCTCCCGTCGGACGATGCGGTTGTGGATCATCAGGGTTCGATGCCACGGACGCTCAGGGCAGCGAGTCGGTCGGACCGGCGGGCACCTGCCACTCCCGGCGCCGCCCCTCGTCGCCCAGCTGGGACACGTGGTGGCGCATGGTGGCGCATGGTGGCGTGCAGCAGGCGGATCTTCCGGGCCGAGCGGAGTCCGTGGCCGGTCGGCCCCAGGCCGTCCTCGTCGAGCACGTCGACGACGAACTGCGAGGTCTCCGCCAGCCGCCGGTACACCCCGGAGGTGAGGCGCTGGGAGCGGGCCAGCACCTCGGCTCCATTGCCGCAGGTGCAGCAGAGCGGGAGCGAGCCGCGGAGCAGGATCGAGGCGATCAACGGCTGCTAGCGGCCGAGCAGTTCGTGGCCGCGCACCATCTGCTTCCGGTCCGCCCAGGCGGGCAGGGCCGCGGTTTCCGTGAAGTGCCGCTGGAGCTTGGGCGGCAGCCCCTCGGGGACGGCATCGCTGTTCCGGCCGAAGCCGAGCAGTGACTGCCGCACCTGTTCCGCCGCGCCGGCTCGTAGGTCTCGGCGATGGCGGCGCCCCCGGATCGGGTCGCCGGTGCCGCGCATCCGGTCGAGCAGCTCATCCGTCCAGCCGTTGGCGGCCATGTGGTCCTCCGTCGAGTCGACACGTGGTCCGCACACGTATCACCGTGCTCCGGGCCGACCCGGGCAGCCTCACCGGTACGAGGGCGCGCCGCCCGCCGAACGGCCCGAGGGCCGGTTCAACCCACCGAGGCCTTGGGCGACCGCACCGGCTCGGCCTCCGCCCCGCCGGCCGCCGCGCCGCCGGCACCCGCTCCGCCATCCCCCGCGCCCTCGGCCACCCCGGCCACCCCGGCCAGCGTCGTCAACCGCCGCAGGCTGTACCGGCGTTGGAGAGCGCCGAGGCCGACGGTCGCCGCGCCGAGCCCGAGCCAGCCGACCGGCCCGGCGGCCATCACCACACCGGTGAGCAGCAGCGGACCGACCGACTTCTGCACCGACTGGGACATCCCGGCGACCCCCAGGTACGAGGCCCGGGCGCCCGGCGGGGCCAGCACGACCGCCAGTTCCCAGGAGCTGACCGAGCGCAGCAGTTCCGCCAGGGTGACCAGGATCGCCGCGGCCAGCAGCGCGACCGAGGCCAGGACCGGGCCGGCGCCGGTGGCGAGCACGATCAGCAGGCAGCCGCCCAGCACCGTCACCCCGTACCAGCGCACCGCCGCGGCCGCCCCGAGCGGCCCCTCCGCCCAGGCCGAGACCCGCAGTTGCAGCAGCACCACGAGCACCGTGTTGAGCGCCAGGAAGACCGGGACGACGACGTGCGGCGCGCCGGTGTGGTGGACCAGCCAGAGCGGCAGCCCGACGTTGAGGATCGAGTCGTCCAGGCTCAGCGGCATGTCCAGCAGGACGAACCGCAGGTAGCCGCGGTCGCGCCAGGGGCTCGGCGGGGCGGCCGGTGCCCCGCCGGGCCCGTCCCCGGGCTCGTCCCCTGCCTTCGCCGCGACCAGGCCGCGCCCGGACGGCTCCCGGGTGCGCCAGACCAGCAGGGCGGCCAGTACGTAGGAGAGCCCGTTGGCCAGGATCAGCACCCGGTAGGCGGACGTGGTCCCCACCGCCAGCCCGATCGCCGCGACGCCGGCCCCGAGTGCGTACCCCGCGTTGGCCACGCTGCGGAACAGCGCCTGGTAGGTGGCCCGCCGCTCGCCCGCGACCCGGGTCGCGAACAGCATCTCGAGCGTCTTGGCGGCCCGCTCGGCCAGGCAGATCAGGGCCACCACGGGCAATAGCGCGGCGAAGTCGTCGACCACCAGCAGCAGCGCCATCGCGCCCAGCCGCAGCAGGTGGCAGCCGATCAGCAGCAGGCGCACCGGCACCCGCTCGGCCGCCCGCCCGGCCAGCGGGGACCCGGCGATCCCCGCCACCGCGCCCACCCCGAGCAGCAGTCCCAGCTGCCGCGCGTCCATCCCGCACACGTAGGTGAAGTAGAGCACCGAGGCCGCCGCCCACACCCCCGTGCCGGTCCGGTCGACGCACTGCGCCAGCAGCATGATCCGCGCGTCCCGCCCGCCCGGCGGCCGCCGCAGCTGCGCTATCAGTCCGTTCCCCCGCATGGCGGTCCCCCGTCGCACTCGACATCATTCCCGGCATCAATCTCGACATCAAGATACTTCACATCAAGAGACTTGTGGAACCCCGGGAACGCCAGTGGCGCCCGACCCCTCACAGGGCCGAGCGCCACCGGTGCGGCGACGGGCGGGGAGGCCCGCCCCGATCACCTCGACGGCACGGCGGACTCGATCAGCGCCACCGTCGCCTGCGGATCCGCCACCTGGACCACCAACCGGGCGTACTTCTCGTCGGCGAGCTCGATCACCACGATCCGGCTCGCGTCGTGCACGTCCCAGAACACCCGCTCGCCGTCACGGTGGAAGGTGCCGGCCGTGATGACGTCCGGGAGGTACGTCCCGGGAGCCTTGATCCCCTTGGGCTCCTTGGCGATCCCCGGATCCGCCGTCGCGCCGCGCACATTGGCCAGCGGGATCACCAGCCGACTCTTCAACGCCCAGAGCTTGTCCAGGCCCTCGATCTCCACGACCAGGCTGTCGCCGTCGATTCCGACCTGCGCCATCTGCCGACTCCTTCTCCTCGGTGAAACCTCTCCGGTGGTACGTCAACGGACGCCCTACCACCCGGACACCCGACATCCGGGCACCCGACGGGCCCGCCGCTCAGCGGCGGTCCAGCCCCCGCAGCAGCGCCGCACCCGCCGCCGGGGCGTCGACGGCGGGCCGGACGGCCTGGTCGAGCGCCCGCAGACCGAGCAGCGCGGCGGCGACGCCCGTCGCCGCCCGCCCCTGGCCGCCGCCGGCCCCCAGCGCCCGGCCGAGCGCCCCGTCCAGCAGCGCGAACGACTCGGCCACGATGCGGGCCACCTCCCGGTCCTGCGGCGCCCGTTCGACCAGCGCGAGCAGCAGCAGGTCCAGCCCCGGCCCGAGGTCCTCGTCCCGCAGCGGGCCGCTCAGCAGCTCGTACGGGTCCCCGGTCTCGGCCCCGGCCTCGGCCCCGACCCCGGTCTCGGCGATCCGGGCGGCCAGCGCGGCGATCCGGTGCTCCGACGACCAGCCCAGCGCGGCCAGGTAGAGCCCGCGCTTGCTGCCGAAGGTGCGGTAGAGGCTGTGGCGGTGCACACCGAGGCCGCTGACCAGGTCGTCGACCGAGATGGCGTCATAGGCCCGGGCGGCGAACAGGTCGGCGGCCCGGCGGACCACCTCGGCCTCGTCGAAACTCCTCGGACGTCCCATGCCCCGGACGGTACGCCGATCGGGAACAACCAGTCAAGAACACTCGTTCCCAAAACCGGCGACCGGCGGTGAGGCACACCATCCGGCCCTCGACGCGAGGCGGCCGGTGCGCCACACTCTCCCCAGCAGCACCCGCGCTCCCAACGCACCGGTACGACGCAACGACCACCGCACCACGGAGAGCCGACCGTTGACCACTCGCCAACTGCTTCAGATCGCCTTCTCGTCCGGACGGACCGGGTCCGGACCTGCCACCTGGGGCCAACGGGCCATCTGGGACGCCGTACGACAGCTGCCGCCGGCCGACGCGCCGCGCTACAACATCGCCACCGAGGCGCCGCTGGACCCGGGGCTGCCCCTGCCCGTTCTGCTCACCGCGCTGGAGCAGCTGCTGCACCTGCACGACTCACTGCACACCCGACTGCTCCCCGACGAGACCGGCTGCCTCCGCCAAGTCGTGGACGGTGAAGGCCTCTTGGACGTCCACCTGCAATCCGCCGAGGAGCACGAGGACCACGAGGACCACGAGGAGCCGGCCGAGCTCGGCGCCCGGCTGCACGAGGAACTGGCCGCGCAGTCCTTCGACACCGCCACCCAGTGGCCGCTCCGGATCGGCGCGGTGACGGCGGGCGGGCTGGTCCGGCACGTCAGTCTGGTGCTCTCGCACACCGCGGTGGACGGCTCCGGGATGGGCCGGCTCGTCGCCGACCTGTCCGCGCTCTGCCGCGGCAGCTCCCCCGAGGAGCTGGCCGAACTGCGCCCACCCGCCCGGCAACCGCTGGAGGAGGCCGAGTTCCAGACCTCCGAGCGGGGCCTGCGACGCGACGTGGGAGCCCGCACGCAGTTCGTGCGCAAGCTCCGGCTGGGCCCGGCCCGGCTCTTCCCGCCGGCCGCCGCGCGACCCGGCCGGTTCCCGAACGCGGTGCTCCGCTCCCCCGCCCTGCCCCGGGCCGTCGAACGGGTGGCGGCCAGGCACCGGGTCAGCACGGGCTCGGTGCTGCTCGCCGCGACGGCCACGATGACCGCCCGGCTCGCCGGCTCCACCGAGGCCGTGCTGAACGTCGTGGTCGACAACCGCTTCCTGCCCGAACTGGCCAACGCCGTGAGCGTGGTCGCGGGCGACGGACTGTTCCACCTCCCGGACGCCACCGCCGAGTTCGGCGAGGTCGTGCGCCGCACCCACGCCGCGGCGATCGGCACCTACCGCCACGCGTACTACGACAAGCCGGCGTTGGCGGCCGAGATCGACCGGCTGACCGCCGAGGGCGTCCGACTCGCCGACCGCTCCTGCGTGTTCAACGACACCAGGGAGCTGCTGCCCGCCACCGCCGACCCCGGCGGGGACCGGACCACCCTCAGCTGGCCGGTGGAGTTCGAACCCCGCCCCGGCCTGACCTACGCCCTGGACGCCCGGCAGACCGCGAACGCGCTGAGCCTGGCCATGACGGCGGACCCGTCGGTGCTCCCGCGCTCCGCGATGGAGCGGTTCCTCTACGGCGTCGAGGAGTTGATCCTCACCGAGGCCGCATCCGAGACCGCATCCGAGACCGCGCCCGCGGCCGCCCCCGGGCCCGCCGCCCACGCCTGACCCGAGACCGTCCTGACCGGTTGTCAGTGCCACGCGCTATGGTCGGCCTCGAACGATCCCAGCACCAACAGCACCACCGTCACCAGGGGGCACCATGACCACACCGGGCACCGGCCCGCTCACCACCGCCGACCTCGTGGAGGGCTGGCACCGGGTGGGCGTCCGTACGGGCATGGCGCTGATCGTGCACTCCTCGCTCTCCAGCCTCGGCCGGGTCGAGGGCGGCGCGGCGGCCGTGGTGGCCAGCCTGCGCGAGGCGGTCGGGCCCGGCGGCACCGTCGCCGCGCCCACCTTCACCTCGGACACCGTCCGTGACCCGGCCCCCGGGCACAGCGGCCCGCCCGGCCCCGGGGTCGCCGAACTCCGCGCCGCCGTCCCGCTCTTCCACCCCGGGCTGCCCGCCACCACGGGCGCGGTGGCGGAGGCGCTGCGCGCCCTGCCGGAGAGCCTCCGCAGCAGCCACCCCCAGGTCTCGGTCGCCGCCGTCGGCGCGCACGCCAAGGAGGTCACCGCCCGGCGCTCGCTCGGCTTCGCCGTCGGTCGGGAGTCGCCGTTCGGCGCGCTGCACGACCTCGGCGGGTACGTGCTGCTGGTCGGCGTCGGCCACAACCGCAACACCTTCCTGCACTACGCCGAGACCTTCGCCCCCAACCGCCGGCTCAAGCTCCGCCGCTTCCCGATGGCGATCCAGGGCGAGCGGGTCTGGATCGAGGCGCCGGACGTCGCGGACGACAACGGCACCCACTTCCCGGTCGTGGGCCGGGAGTTCGAAGAGCGGGCGGGAATCCGGGAGGTGCTGGTCGGCGACGCGCCCTGCCGGTTGATCCCGGTCCGCGACCTCATACCCTTCGCCGTCCGCCGCCTGACCGAACTGCTGGCGGCGGGCGGCACCGGAGCGGCCTAGGCCGAGCCGGCGGTCCCCGCCGTACGCGCGGAACCGCCGACTCGTTCCCACATGCCGTCAGTGACGGTCTTCGTGCACCGAGCTGGCGTCCTGGATCTTCTTCCAGGACTTCGGTTCCGCCGGCAGCTGCGCCTGCGCCTTGCCCGCGCCCGCCTCCGCGCCCGGCGCCGGCGAGGCAACGGCCGCGGCGCCAGGCGCCACCGGCCCTACGGCCGGCTTGCTCGGGGTGAACAGCCAGGTGTTCAGCAGATCGCCGAGCTTCTGGCCCGACACCTTCTCCGCGTACGCCTGGAACTCCGGGATCGTGGCGTTGCCGTAACGGCGCTCGGTGGGCCAACCCTTCAGGATCCGGAAGAACTTCTCGTCCCCGACGGCGTTGCGCAGCGCCTGGATCGCCACCGCACCGCGGTAGTACACCGCGCCGGAGAACTGGTTCTCCTCACCCGGGTCGCCCGGCTTGACGGTCCAGAACGGGTCGTCGGCGGGGCGCGAGGCGTAGATGTAGTCGGCCAGTTCCTGTGCGGTGCCCTCGTTCTCGTGCTCCGACCAGAGGAACTGCGAGTACTCGGCGAAGCCCTCGTTCAACCAGATGTCGCTCCAGCGGGAGAGCGAGACGCTGTCGCCGTACCACTGGTGGGCCAACTCGTGCACGACCACCGAGGTGTTGGAGCCCTTCGCGAACAGCCCCGGGCCGTAGGAGACCCGGGTCTGGGTCTCCAGGGCGCCGCTGGACCGGATGTTGGCGACGTAGCCGCCGGCCGAGCTGAACGGGTACTCGCCGAAGTAGCCGCTCAGCCAGTCCACCAGCTCGCCGGTGCGCTCCACGCTCGCCCGGGCCGCGGCGGCGTTGTCGCCCAGGTCCTTGCTGTAGGCGTTGTAGACCGGCAGCCCGCTCGGCGTGGTGTCCTGGGTGATGTCGAACTTGCCGATCGCGAGTGTCGCCAGGTACGTCGCCTGCGGCTTGTTCTCCCGCCAGCTGTACCGGGTCCACCCCGCCTGGGAGGTGGTGCCGGCCAGCACGCCGTTGCTGATCACCTGGGTGCCGTTCGGCACCTGCACCGAGACGTCGAAGGTCGCCTTGTCGCTCGGGTGGTCGTTGCTCGGGAACCACCACCCGGCCGACACCGGCTCGCCGGACGCGACCGCGCCGTCGGGCGTGCGGCGCCAGGCGGTGTAGCCGCCGTACTTCTTCACGGTGGACGGCACGTCCTTGTAGCGCACCACCACGGTGGCCTGGCTGCCCTTGGCGATCGGCCGGGCGGGGGTGACCTCCAACTCCTGATCACCGGTGGCGGCGAAGGTCGCCGGCCGGCCGTTGACCCGGACCTCGGAGACGTTCAGCGTGAAGTCGAGGTTGAACCGGGAGAGGTCCTGGGTCGCCGTGGCGAGGATGGTCGTGGTGCCCTCCAACTCGTCCGTGGCGGGCTGGTACTTCAACCGGATGTCGTAGTGCGAGACGTCGTACCCGCCGTTGCCGAGGGTCGGGTAGTACGGGTCCCCGACGCCGTCCGCGCCGGGTTGGAAGTCGGCAGCCGAGGCGGGCACGGCAAGGAACAGGCTCAGCGCACTGGCAGCGGAGACGATCAACCTCTTGCGCACGGGGTCCTCCAGAAATCACCGGAATGATTGGGTTGAACCGATCCTTGTCCCGGAGGTCCCGCTCCCACTCCCCGATCGTGAGACCTTCATGAAAAGAAACACGCCGAAATGACGGCTTCGCGGCAATGCCGCGAAGCCGTCACGCCACTCGAAGCCGATACATCGTCAGTTGTGCGCTTCGTGGACCGAATTGGTCTCCTGGATCTTCTTCCAGGACTTCGGTTCCGCCGGCAGCTGCGCCTGTGCCTTGCCCGCGCCCGGCGCCGGCGAGGCTACGGCCACGGCGCCAGGCGGCACCGGACCGACGGCCGGCTTGCCGGCGGTGAACAGCCAGGTGTTCAGCACGTCGCCGAGCTTCTGGCCCGACACCTTCTCCGCGTACGCCTGGAACTCCGGGATCGTGGCGTTGCCGTAACGGCGCTCGGTGGGCCAACCCTTCAGGATCCGGAAGAACTTCTCGTCCCCGACCGCGTTCCGCAGCGCCTGGACGGCGACAGCGCCACGCTCGTACACGGCGCTCGCGAACTGCTCGTCCGGGCCCGGGTCGCCCGGCTTGATGCTCCAGAACGGGTCGTCGGCCGGGTGCGAGGCGTAGACGTAGTCGGCCAACTCCTGTGCGGTGCCCTCGTTCTCGTGCTCCGACCAGAGGAACTGGGCGTAGCGGGCGAAGCCCTCGTTCAACCAGATGTCGCTCCAGCGCGAGAGCGAGACGCTGTCGCCGTACCACTGGTGGGCCAACTCGTGCACGACCAGCGAGGTGTTGGAGCCCTTCGCGAACTGCCGGGGGCTGTAGAAGATCCGGGTCTGGGTCTCCAGGGCGTAGCCGGTCGGGACGTTGGGGACGTAGCCGCCGACCGAGCTGAACGGGTACTCGCCGAAGTAGCCGCTCAGCCAGTCCACCAGCTCGCCGGTGCGCTCCACGCTGGCCCGGGCGGCATCCGCGTTCTCGCCCAGGTCCTTGCTGTACGCGTTGTAGACCGGCAGCCCGCTCGGCGTGGTGTCCCGGGTGACGTCGAACTTGCCGATCGCCAGCGTGGCCAGGTACGTCGCCTGCGGCTTGTTCTCCCGCCAGCTGTAGCGGGTCCAGCCGGCCTGGGAGGTGGTGCCGGTCAGCACGCCGTTGCTGATCGCCTGGGTGCCGTCCGGCACCAGCACGGAGACGTCGTAGGTGGCCTTGTCGCTCGGGTGGTCGTTGCTGGGGAACCACCACCAGGCCGCCTCGGGCTCGTTGGCCGCGATCCCGCCGTCCGGGGTGCGGTGCCAGCTGGTGAAGCCGTACCTCTTCACGGTGGACGGCACGCCCTTGTACCGCACCACCACGGTGGCCTGGCTGCCCTTGGCGAGCGGCCGGGCGGGAGTGATCTCCAGTTCCTGCTCCCCGCTGGTGGTGAAGCTCGCGGGCCGGCCGTTGACCCGGACCTCGGAGACGTTCAGCGCGAAGTCGAGGTTGAACCGGGAGAGGTTCTGGGTCGCCGTGGCGAGGATGGTCGTGGTGCCCTCCAGCTCGTCCGTGGCGGGCTGGTACTTCAGCCGGATGTCGTAGTGCGAGACGCGGTACCCGCCGTTGCCGTAGGTGGGGTAGTACGAGTCGCCGACCCCGGCCGCGCCGGGTTGGAAGTCGGCAGCCGAGGCGGGGACGGCCAGGAACAGGCTCAGGGCACTGGCAGCGGAGACGATCAGCCTCTTGCGCACGGGGTCCTCCAGGGATCACCGGAACGATTGGGTCGGATCGATCCTTGTCCCGTCGGCCCCTCGCCCACTCCCTACTTGTGAGATGTTCATGAAAAGAAGCGCGCCGAAATGACCCCTTCGCAGCACCGCGGCGAAGCCGTCACCCCGCCTCACCCCCGCCCGCCCCTCACACCCGCCGCCACTGCCTGCCCCTCACACCTGCCGCCCCCTCACGCCCCGAGCACCACCGGCGCCCGCACCAGCGAGCCGTACTCCGTCCACGAGCCGTCGTAGTTCTTGACGTGCGGGTAGCCGAGCAGCTCCGTGAGCGCGAACCAGGTGTGCGCGGACCGCTCGCCGATCCGGCAGTACGCGATCACCTCGCGCTCCGACTCCACGCCCTTCCCCCCGTACAGCGCCCGTAGCTCCTCCGCCGAGCGGAACGACCCGTCGTCGTTGGCCGCCTGCGACCACGGGATGTTGACCGCGCCCGGAATGTGCCCGGGCACCTGCGCCTGCTCCTGCGGCAGGTGCGGCGGCGCGATCAGCTCGCCCCGGAACTCGGCGGGCGAGCGGACGTCCACCAGCACCGCGTCCGCGCCGGGCTTGGCGAACACCTCGGCCTTCGCCAGGACCTCGTCCCGCAGTGCCCGCAGCTCAGGCCGCTCGGGCCCGTCGAGCCGGTAGCCGCTGTGCTGGTAGTCCATCACCTCGTGGGTGAGCTCCCGCCCCTCCAGCTCCCACTTCTTGCGCCCGCCGTCCAGCAGCCGCACCGGCCCGTAGCCGCGCAGCCGCAGCAGCCAGTAGGCGTAGGCGGCGAACCAGTTGTTGTTGCCGCCGTAGAGCACCACGGTGGTGTCGTCCTCGACCCCGGCCGCCCGCAGCAGGTGCTGGACGCCGTCGCGGTCGATGTAGTCCCGGCCGACCCGGCTGTGCAGATCGGTGGTCCAGTTCCAGCCGACCGCCCCGGGGATGTGGTCCCGGTCGTAGGCCTCGGTGTCCTCGTCCACCTCGACGACCCGGATCGTCCCGTCGTCCAGGTGGTGGGCCAGCCATTCGGTGTTGACCAACGCCTCGGGGTGCGCGTAGCCGTTGCCGGTCATCCCAGGCCCTCCTTCGCTCTGCCCAGGCTGCGGCGCCCGACCACGGGCTCAGCGGGCCGCGCGACGACGGCAGGACGTACGGGCACGGCGAGGCGCCGGCGACCGGGCCGGACAGTTCGAACCTACGCCGTCCGTCCGGTCCGGGCCACCCCGCGCCCCCGCACCCCCACCCCCTCGCTCCTCCCCTTCGCCCTTCCCCCGTCCCCCTTCGCTCAGGAGAAGACGACGGAGCGCAGCTTCAGTCGGTCGCCGAGCTTCTTGCCGGGGTTCATGGCGTAGAAGACGTCACCCGCGCATTCGGCGGCCAGGAAGACCGTGGCCGTGGACCTGGTGAGGTTCTCCGGCGCGAAGCCCGGGTCGTCCTCGGTCATCCAGGGCAGGTCGATGCACTCGCCGCTCTTCGGGTCGGCCAGGCCGGTGACGACTCCGGGGCCGACCTTGTAGAGGAAGTCGCCCGTCGCGGCATTGGCGGCGAACGGAACGGCGAGGACGAGGGCGATGGCGCTGGCGGCGGCGAGCACGGCGTTGCGGAGACGCATGGGTGAGGGCCTTTCAGGTGGTACTCGGCGGTACCCGGTTAGTGATGCGAGATCACCCTAGAGGCCCAAAATCCGCAGAAACGCTTCTTCTAATCCACCTATTCGAGTGATTCAGAGGTTGAAACCGCTACCCGCCTTCATTCGAAAGCCACCGGAAATCCCACTCAGTTCGGCGGGGCCGTGAACTGGTACCCGGAGTCGACGAGCACCGGCAGGTACGCCTTCAGCGCCGCCACCGTCTGTGACCGGTCCCCGCCGCCGTCGTGGTTGAGCACGATCGACCCGGGCCGGACGTTCTTGAGCACCCGGTCGATGATCGCCGAGGTCCCGGGCCGCGCCCAGTCCCGTGGGTCCACCGACCAGGCCATGTTCCGCATCCCGAGTTCGGCGGCCACCTTGACCGAGGTCGGGGACCAGTCCCCGCCCGGAGCGCGGAACCAGGTGGGCTGCCGGCCGGCGGTCCGTTGCAGCAGGTCCGAGGTGCGCTCCAGCTCGTCCCGCACCTTGCCCTCCGGGAGGTGCCGCAGGTCCGGGTGGGTCCAGGTGTGGTTGGCGATGTGGTGGCCGCGGTCCGCGATCTCCCGCACCAGGGCGGGATGCTCGACGGCGTTCTCGCCGATCAGGAAGAAGGTCGCCCTGACCCCGTACTGCTCGAACAGCGCCAGCACGGCCGGGGTGTGGCGGGGGTCCGGGCCGTCGTCGATGGTGAGCGCCACCACCCGCCGTTCCGGGTCCAGGTCGTACACCGGCTTGCTCTCCGCATCGGTGAGCACCCGGCGCAGCGGCACCGCACTGGGCACGGTGGCCGACGGGGACCCGGACGGCGGCACCGGCGAGGTCACCGTGAACGGCCCGCTACCCGGGGCCACGGCCGACGGCGCGGCGGACGGCTCGCCCGCCGCCCCCTCGGGCCCCGCCGGAGCGGACGCGGCGGCGTCGGTCGCCCCCGCCGTGGCGCCGCCCTCCCCCTCACCCCAGGTGCTCCGACATCCGGCAGCCGTCCCCAGGAGGGACATTCCGGCCGCGACCAGCAGCAATCTACGCGAAGTAATGTGACGATCTGACAGCATTGTGAATGCTTCCCCCGGCCGTCACCGCCGCTCCCCGGAGGCAACTCAGACGGACCCGATCACCACTCCGACGGCCGAAGGGCACCGGCCGTACACCCCGTTTCCCGGGTTCTTCCACGGATCTTCCCCGACCGGACGCCCCGCCTCCTCCCAGGCCCGCTACGCTGTGCCTTCCCCAGTGTGATGATCTGCCATCAGAGGACGTGGCCATGACGTCAAGTCAGGACTTCCCCCACCAGGGCCAGCAGGACGACCACGCGACCGAGCTCAGCCAGTGGGAACGTTTCGGTGTCGACACCACCGCCCCGCACTCTGCGCGCGTCTACGACTACTGGCTGGGAGGAAAGACCAACTTCCCGCCGGACCGCGCCATGGGGCAGGCCATCGAGCAGGCCGTACCGAGCGTCAAGGCGATGGCCAAGGCCAACCGGGCGTTTCAGGGCCGGGCCGTGCGCTACCTCGCCCAGGAGCACGGCATCCGCCAGTTCCTCGACCTCGGCACCGGCATCCCGACCTCGCCGAACACCCACGAGATCGCCGAGGCGGTCAGCCCGGGGACCCGGGTGGTCTACGTCGACAACGACCCGATCGTGCTCGCCCACGCCCGCGCGCTGATGGTCTCCAGCCCGGCCAGCCGCACCACCTACATCCACGCCGACCTGCGCAAGCCCGAGGAGCTGTTCGCCGACCCGGCGCTCACCTCCACCCTCGACCTCACCCAGCCGGTCGGCCTGCTGATGATCGCCGTGCTGATGCTGATCGCCGACGAGGACGACCCGTGGGGCCGGGTCGCCGCGCTGCGCGACGCCCTGCCGGTCGGCAGCTGCATCGCACTGACCACCCCCACCCCGGACTTCGACCCGGAGGCCGTCGGCAAGGTCGCCGAGGCCGCCCGGGCCGGCGGCATGACCCTGGTGCCGCGCGGCTACGACGACGTGGTCCGCTTCTTCGACGGCTGGGAGCTGGTCGAGCCGGGCGTCGCCCCGGTGCTGGCCTGGCGCCCGGACGGCGAGGCCCCGGCGGACCCGAAGGCCGCGTACTACTGGGGCGGCGTCGCGATCAAGCGCTGACGCCACCCGCACGCCTCCGTCCGACGGGCCCCGTCGGACGGAGGCGTCACTTCAGCAGCCGCGACAGCCGCCGGTCCGCCAACGGCTTGCCCCCGGTCTGACAGGTCGGGCAGTACTGCAGCGAGGAGTCCGCGAACGACACCTCACGGATGGTGTCCCCGCACACCGGGCAGGGCAGGCCGGTCCTGCCGTGCACCCGCAGCCCGAGCTTCTTCTCCGCCTTCAGCTCCCCCGCCGCCAGCCCCCGCGAACGCTCCACCGCCTCGCGCAACGTCCCCCCGAGCGCCTCGTACAGCCGGGCCACCTCGTCCTCCGTCAGGCTCCCGGCGAGCTTGTACGGCGACATCCGCGCCGCGCGCAACACCTCGTCCGAGTAGGCGTTGCCCACCCCGGCCAGCACCCGCTGGTCCCGCAGCACCCCCTTGAGCCGCCGCCGCTCGCCGCGCAACAACCCGGCGAAGTCCGCCAGGCCGAACCCCGGATCCAGCGGATCCGGCCCGAGCCCGGCCACCCCCGGCACCTCCGCGGGATCGCGCACCACGTACACCGCCAGCCCCTTCTTCGTCCCGGCCTCGGTGAGCTCGAACCCGTCCCCGGCCTCTCCCGCCAGCCGCACCCGCAACGCCAACGGATTGCGCGGCCCCGGCCGCGGCGGCTCGGCGGGCAGCCGGTCCTTCCACCGCAACCACCCGGCCCGGGCCAGGTGCACCACCAGGTGCAGCCCCTCCACCTCGATGTCCAGGAACTTGCCCCGCCTGCTCACCCCGCCGACCGTCCGCCCCTCCAACGCCGTCACCGGCGGGTCGTACGTCTTCAACGCACTGATCGCCACCGGCTGCACCCGAGCGATCACCCGCCCGGTCAACCGCTCGGACAAGAAGGCACTCAGCGCCTCGACCTCAGGCAGCTCCGGCATGCGCCCAGTCTCCCCCGCCCCGCTCCCACCCGCGCGCCACAAAGCCACAGCACCCCCCGTTGCCCACCCCACCCCCGAGGCGCACGCTGGAACAGAGGGAGGCCCCCCATGAGCACCCTTGAGGAACAGATCGACATCGCCGTCCCCGTCCTCGCCGCCTGGGAGCAGCTGCACCGGGTGCACGAGTACCCCCGGTTCGTCGACGGCGTCCGCAGCGCCCACCCGCACGGCCGGAACCTCGCACACCTCGGGGTGGAGATCGACGGCTCCGAGCGCTCGGTCGACGCCGAGATCACCGACCGCGGCCGGGGCCGGGTGATGTCCTGGCGGACCACGGACGCGCTCCGGCTGCGCGGCACCTTCGCGTTGCTGCCGCTCGACGCCGGGCACACCCGGGTGCAGATCAGGGTGGAGTACGACCCGGAGGCGGTGCACCGGGAGTTCGGCGGGCCCCGCGGCTTCGCCCAGGCCGGGGCGATCGAGCGCGCGGTGCGCGAGGACCTGGACCACTTCCGGGAGCTGGTCGAGGCGCGGGTGAGCGCCACCGAGGCCCACCCGGAACCGTCGGACGCCCCCGCCCCGGCCCCCGACCACCACCTGTAAGCGCCGCATAAGCCCAGCTCAGCACGGGTGGTGAGGCTCTTCACAGCTCGCCACCCGGCAGACCGTTCCAGTTTCAACCTGTGGCAGACTCGGGTCCCATGGACATCGGCCCGGTCACCAGGACGCTCCGCGCGGCGGTCTTCGCCGCGCTGGTCGTGCTGCTCGCCGGGCTCGGCCAGGTGCTGGTGACCGGCCGCGCGCTGCCGGTCGGCCCGATGCTGCCGGCCTTCGCCGGTGTCTTCGCGGTGGCCTTCGCGCTGGCCGGCCGTGAGCGCGGCTACCCGGCGATCGCGGCGGTGTTCCTGCCGCTGCAGCTGGGCACCGGCGCGCTGTTCGACCTCGCGCAGAGCACCTGTCCCTCGCTGCCGCCCGGTGCCGGGCACGGCCTGCGGCCGCTGCTGTGCGGCGGCGGCTCGCTCGGCGGTTTCCTGCTCGGCCACGGCGCCTCCGCGCAGACCGGCGTGCTGCTGCTCCTGCTGGTGCTGCACACGGTGATCGCGCTGGCCGGCGCCTACTGGCTGCGCCGCGCGGACGCCGCGCTGTGCTGCCTGGCCGGTGCCGTCCGGATGCTGGGCGAGTTCCTGCACCGCCACCTGCCCGCCGCCGCCCGCTGGCTGCGGCTGCTGTTCGCCCCGCTGCCGGCCCGTCCGCCGGCGCGGGTGCCGTTCCCCCGGGCCAGCCGCACGCTGGTCCCCGCCGAGGACGTCGTCGTCCGTCCGGCCGTCCGGCGCGGTCCGCCGGTGCTCGCCCTGGCCGCCTGAGCGACGGCGCTCCGCCCGCTCGGCCGGCTGTTCTCTCCCCTCCACGCGGTCCCCGACCGGCCGTGTACCTCCACGCGGTCCCCGACCGGCCGCGTGCCCCCGTACGCCCGAGAGCACAGGACGACACCCCATGAGCAACGCCCGCAAGGCCGACAAGAAGACCTCCGCCACCGACCGCATGCGCGCCGCCCGGGCCCAGGCCGAGCGCTCCGACCGGATCCGCCGCCGGGTGGTCGTCGGCGGCGCCTCCGCCGCCGTGCTCGCCCTGGCGGCGGGCGTGGCCTTCGCCGTCGGCGGCTCCTCCGGCTCCGGTTCGAACGCCGCGAACGGCCCGCTGGTCGTGCCGGCCAACGCGAGCGGCGCCGGCGGCACCGTGATCACCTACGGCAAGGCCGACGCCCCGCACACCCTGGAGGTCTACGAGGACTTCCGCTGCCCGTTCTGCGAGCAGCTGGAGACGACCACCGGCAAGGCGATCCAGCAGCTCGCCGACGAGGGCACCTACAAGGTCGAGTACCACCTGGCGACGTTCCTGGACAACAACCTCGGCGGCAAGGGCTCGCGCACCGCGCTGGCCGCCGCCGGCGCCGCGCTGAACGAGGGCGTGGACAAGTTCAAGGCCTTCCACGACGTGCTGTACGCCAACCAGCCGGACGAGCGCAGCGACGCCTTCGGCGACGTCAACCACATCCTGGACCTGGCCGGCCAGGTGCCCGGTCTGAAGACCGACGCCTTCGTGAAGGCGGTCACCGACCGGACCTACGCCCCGTGGGCGGCGAAGGTCAACGAGGAGTTCAACAAGAGCGACGTGACCGGCACCCCGACCGTCAAGCTGGACGGCAGGAAGCTGGACGTCCTCAACAACGGCAAGGCCGTCTCCCCCGAGCAGTTCACCGCGATGGTCAAGCAGGTGACCGGATGACGACCGGCTCCCCCGCCGTACGGCCCGTCCACGGCGCGAGCCGCCCGTTCGCCTGGCTGCTGCTGATCGGCGGCGCGGTCGGCCTGTTCGCCTCGACGGTCCTCACGCTGGACAAGATCCGGCTGCTGGAGGACCCGTCGTACGTCCCCAACTGCAACATCAACCCGATCGTCAGCTGCGGTTCGATCATGCGCAGCGAGCAGGCGGAGGCCTTCGGCTTCCCCAACTCGCTGATCGGGCTGGTCGCCTTCGGGGTGGTCGTCGCGGTCGGCGCCGGGCTGCTCTCGGGCGCGGCGTTCCGGCGCTGGTTCTGGCTGGGCCTGCAGGCCGGGACGGTGTTCGGGATCGGCTTCGTGACCTGGCTGATGTACCAGGCGCTGTACCGGATCGGCGCGCTCTGCCCGTACTGCATGGTGGTGTGGGCCGCGGTGATCCCGCTGTTCTGGTACACCACGCTGCACAACCTGCGTTCGGGTGTGATCCCGGTGGGCCCGCGGCTGCGGGTGGCCGTCCGGGAGGCGGCCCGCTACCACTGGGTCGTCCCGGCGCTCTGGTACGCGGTGATCGCGCTGCTGGTCCTCAACCGGTTCTGGTACTACTGGAGCACCCTGATCTGATCCCCGCCCGCCGCCCTGCCCGCTCCGGCGGGAGGGCGGCGGACCGTCCTCCCCGTGGGGTGCCATGCGTCGCAGGATCGTTCTCTTCGTTTCCGTGTCGGTCGACGGCTACTTCGAGGGCCCGGACCACGACCTCGGGTGGAACCTCGTCGACGACGAGGTGCACACCCACTTCAACCGGGTGCTCGCCCGGATGGGTGGTTTCGTCTCCGGCCGGGTGACGCACGAGCTGATGGCCTCCGTCTGGCCCACCGCCGACCAGGACCCGGACGCCGACGCCGTGACGGCCGAGTTCGCGGGCATCTGGCGCGCGATGCCGAAGACCGTCTTCTCCCGGACCCTCGACCGCGCCGACTGGAACACCACCGTCGTCCGCGAGGTCACCCCGGAGTCGGTCGCCGCCCTCACCGCCGGTCCCGGCGGCGACCTCGCCCTCAGCGGCGCGAACCTGGCCGAGTCCTTCCTCGCCCAGGACCTCGTCGACGAGTTCCGCTTCTACGTCCACCCCGTCGTCCTCGGCCGCGGCACCCTCTTCTTCCGCCCCGCCGACCACCCCGTCCCGCTCTCCCTCAAGGACACCCACCGCTTCACCAACGGCGTCACCCTGCTCCACTACGAGCGCGGCGGCCCGTCACCCCTGGACGGGTGACGGGCCGCCGCGACGGACGTCCGAAAGGTCAGAACGTGTACGCCTCGACCTCGGCGAGGAGTTCGGCGCGGCGCTCCTCGCCGATGAAGGAGGCGCGGAAGGAGTTGGCGGCCAGCCGGCGCTGGGTCTCCCGGTCGAGGCCGAGGGCCTCGCGGACGGCGCGGAAGTTGTCCTCGACGTAGCCGCCGAAGTAGGCCGGGTCGTCGGAGTTGACGGTGACCAGCAGGCCGGCCTCCAGCATCTCGCCCAGCGGGTGGTCGGCGAGGGTGTCGACGCAGCGCAGCCGGACGTTGGAGAGCGGGCAGACGGTCAGCGGGATCTGCTCGCGCACCAGGCGGGCGACCAGCTCGCCGTCCTCCAGGCAGCGCAGCCCGTGGTCGATCCGCTCGACGCCGAGGACGTCCAGCGCCTCGGTGATGTACGCGGCCGGGCCCTCCTCACCCGCGTGGGCGACCCGGCGCAGCCCGGCCTCGGCGGCCCGGCGGTACACCTCGCGGAACTTCACCGGCGGGTGGCCGACCTCGGCGGAGTCCAGGCCGATGCCGGCGATCCGGTCGAAGTAGGGGCGGGCGGCCTCGAAGGTCTCCAGCGCGGACTCGGCGGACTCGTCCCGCAGGAAGCACATGATCAGCTGGGTGCTGACGCCGTGCCGCTCCTCGCTGCGCTCCAGCGCCCGGGTCAGGCCGTCCACCACCACGCCCAGCGGCACCCCGCGGGCGGTGTGCGCCTGCGGGTCGAAGAAGATCTCCGCGTGGCGGACGCCCTGCTCGGCGGCGCGGGCGAGGTAGGCGTCGGCGAGGTCGGCGAAGTCGTCCTCGGTGCGCAGCACGGCCATCAGCGCGTAGTAGAGGTCCAGGAAGGACTGGAGGTCGTTGAAGGAGTACGCCTCGCGCAGCGCCTCGGTGTCGGCGTACGGCAGCTCGACACCGTTGCGGGCGGCGAGCTCGAAGGCGAGCTCGGGCTCCAGGGTGCCTTCGATGTGCAGGTGGAGTTCGGCCTTGGGAAGCGGCATGTGCGATCTGTCCAGCGGTAGCGGGTGGACCCGGAGGTGACGGAAGGATCATCCTATGAGCTTCTCGACATGGTGGGCTCGGCGGGCAACCCACCCGGACCTGCCCGACCGGACCCGACCGGGTGCATCGGCGACGCTCCGCGGGCACGCTGTAGGAGGGGACTTCCGCCGAGGAGGCACCGAGATGCGGCACGCCGAAGACCCGCACATCCGGCCCGCGGGCATCTCCCCGCACGCCCTGGGCAACGACACGCTCCTGCACGAGCTGGAACAGCTGCACCGCACCCGCCACGAGACCTTCCTGTACGGCTCGGAGGAGGCGCTGAAGCGGCACACGCTGCGCACCGGCGAGCTGGAGGCCGAGTACCTGCACCGCTTCCCCGGCCGGCAGGTCACCGCGGCCCGGACCAGGGCCGGGGCGAGGGCCCGGGAGGCGGCCGCCCGGGTGGAGTCGCTGCCGGAGTGACCGGAGCAGGACGCGCGCCCGACGGGACACGCCGGGCGCGCGGTGGTGTGCCCGGAGCCGGGCCGTCGGAGAGGGTGTGAGGGCAGACGCACCGGACCCGAACCTCCTGGGAGCCCCGCATGCCCATCGCCAGCGTCAATCCCGCGACCGGCGAGACCGTCCAGACCTTCGAGCCGCTCGACGCGGCCGGCATCGAACGGCGGCTGGCCCGCGCCGAGACCGCCTTCCACAGCTACCGCGGCACCTCCTTCGCGACCCGCGCCGAACTGCTGCGCCGCGCCGCCGACCTGCTGGACCAGGAGCAGGAGGCGGTCGCCCGCACCATGACCGAGGAGATGGGCAAGCCGCTCGCCGGGGCCCGCGCCGAGACCGCCAAGTGCGCCAAGGCGATGCGCTGGTACGCGGACAACGCCGAGGCGCTGCTCGCCGACGAGCACCCGGCCCCGGCCGACGTCGCCGACTCCGGCGCCGCCCGCGCCTACGTCCGCTACCGCCCGCTCGGCCCCGTGCTGGCCGTGATGCCGTGGAACTTCCCTCTGTGGCAGGTCATCCGGTTCGCCGCACCGGCGCTGATGGCGGGCAACGTCGGCCTGCTCAAGCACGCCTCCAACGTGCCGCGCACCGCGCTGGCGATCGAGGAGCTGTTCCAGCGGGCCGGCTTCCCCGAGGGCTGCTTCCAGACGCTGCTGATCGGCTCGGGCGCGGTCGAGGGCGTGATCCGGGACCCGAGGGTCGCCGCCGTCACCCTCACCGGCAGCGAGCCGGCCGGGCGGGCGGTCGCGGCCACCGCGGCGGACGTCGTGAAGAAGGCCGTGCTGGAGCTGGGCGGCAGCGACCCGTTCGTCGTCCTGCCGAGCGCCGACGTGGACGAGGCGGTGCGCACCGCCGTCCGGGCCCGGGTGCAGAACAACGGCCAGTCCTGCATCGCCGCCAAGCGCTTCGTCGTGCACACCGACGTGTACGACCGCTTCACCTCGGCCTTCACCGAGGCGATGCGCGCGCTGAAGGTCGGCGACCCGATGGACGAGGGCACCGACGTCGGCCCGCTGGCCAGCCGCCAGGGCCGGGACGACCTGGAGGAGCTGGTCGAGGACGCCCGCACCCGAGGGGCCCTGGTGGAGTGCGGCGGCGGGCGGCCGACCGGCTGGGACTCCGGCTGGTTCTTCGAGCCGACGGTGCTCACCGGCATCACCCCGGCGATGCGGATCCACCACGAGGAGACCTTCGGCCCGGTCGCCACCGTCTACCGGGTGGCCGACCTGGACGAGGCGGTGGCCGTCGCCAACGACACCCCGTTCGGGCTCAGCGCCAACGTCTGGACCACCGACGAGGCCGAGCGGGAGCGCTTCGTGCGGGACATCCAGGCCGGCGGGGTGTTCTTCAACGGGATGACGGCCTCCCACCCGGCGCTGCCGTTCGGCGGGGTCAAGCGCTCCGGGTTCGGGCGGGAGCTGTCCGGGCACGGGATCCGGGAGTTCTGCAACGTCACCACGGTGTGGATCGGCTGAGCCCTCCCGGCCCCGCGCCCGCCCCGGGCCGGTCAGGACGCCATCCGGTGGCGGCCCGGCCCGGGGGTCATCCAGCGGGCGATCACGCCGCCCAGCGCGATGAGCGTCAGGCCCCAGACGATCGCCATCGGTATCAGCACCGGCAGCAGGCTCACCTGGACGGCCACCATGCAGAGGCCGATCGAGAGCGCGACCATGAACGTCACCACGGTGGGGCTGAGGCCGAGCAGCCAGTGCCAGGCGCGGTGCCCGAAGCCCCGGTTCCGCTGGGCTTCGGGCGCGGCCTGTTCCTCGGCCTCGAGTTCCTGGTAGGTCAGCAGGTCCATCGGGATCGCCTCCAATGCCGGACGGCTGGACGGGAGGAACGCCTGGCCCGGGAGGGTCAGGAAGCCTTGCGGGGAGCCGAGGACTTCCGGGCGGTGGTCTTCTTCGCGGCCGGGCCCTTCGCCGAGCCCTTCGCCGAACCCCCTGTGGAGCCCCCCGCCGAGGTCTTCGCGGCCGCCTTCGGGGCCGCCTTCGCGCCGGTCTTCTTCGCCGGGGCTCGCCTGCGCGGCGCGGGCGCCTCCCCCTCGGCGTCCTCGGCGCCGCCCGGCCCGCCGTCGCCCCGCCCGCCCTTGGCCTGCTTGAGGCTGCTGCGCAACGCCTCCATCAGGTCGATCACGTTGTCCGGCGCCTCGCCCGGCTCCTCCTCGTGCGGGACCTCCACGCCCTCCAGCCGCGCGGTGATCACCTGCTGCAGCGCCTGCTGGTAGTCGTCGTGCAGCTGGGAGAGGTCGAAGTCCTCGGAGAGGGTGTCCATCAGCGACCGCGCCATCTTGAGCTCCTGCGGCCGGACGGTGACGTCCCCCTCGGGCGCGATGCCGGCCGCCGGGCGGACCTCGTCGGGCCAGATGCAGGTCTGGAGCACCAGGGTGTTGTCGTGCACCCGCAGCACCGCGGGCGACTCCCGGGTGCGCAGCGCGATCTTGGTGACGGCGATCTGCCCGGACTCGGTGAGCGCGTCGCGCAGTAGCGCGTACGGCTTGGCGGCGGCCTTGTCGGCGACGCCGACGTAGTAGGCCTTGGAGAACATCAGCGGGTCGATCTCGTTCTCGTCCACGAAGGCCAGCACGTCGATGATCTTCTTGCTGGGCAGCGGCAGGTCGGCGAGGTCCTCGTCGGAGAGCGTGACGGTCCGCCCGTCGGGGGACTCGTACCCCTTGGCGATCTCCGCGTACGGGATCTCCTTCTCCTCCCGCTCGCAGTACCGCTTCATCCGCACCCGGCCGCCGTCCTTCTCGTGGACCTGGTGCAGCGGGACGTCGTGCTCCTGGGTGGCGGAGTACAGGTGGACGGGGATGCTGACCAGCCCGAAGCTGATCGTCCCCTTCCAGGTGGTCTGCATGGGGTCGCTCCTGACCGGCGCCGGGAGCCGGCCGGCACCGCGAACGCTCGGGATGCTCCTGCGGTCTGCCCCGAGAGTCCCACTCTGCCTGGATTTGCGAGGATCGTCCACACCGCGCCGACAATGGGCCGAGGAGGTCGATGCGGATGACCGCCCGTAGCCGGGAGGACCGGCAGGACCGGACCGGGCCGCCCCCGCCGGAGCGGTACGGCTACCTGGTGACGTACGCGGTGCGGGGCGAGCCCGGCGCCCGGCGCGCGGAGGTGACCGTCCTGCCCGGATACTCACAGGAGGAGGACATCCCCCGGATCCTGGCCGCCCGGCTGACCGGGCGACCGGCGGACGAGACCTCGATCACCATCCTCGACGTGCGGCCGATCTGACCGCCCACCCACGGGCGATTTGAGCCCCAACAGAGCCTGGAAGCCTCCCAAAAGACTGACAGCGCGTCAGATTTGAGGTTTCCATGCCACCTTTCCACCCACCCCGACCAGGTCTTTTGCGTCCGTTGAGCGAACAGTTACCAAAATATTGTTCCGATCACCGGTGCGTAGAAGTTAGGTTGCGACGCAATGCGCGGGAAAGTCCCCCACCCTCCGGCACGACGAGTCGAGGGTCGCACCGCGCTGGAAAGGCACAGGGTCCCTAGATGAGTGCGGACACCACCCGGCCCACCACGGCCACCAAGCTCCCCCAGCAGTCCGGTCCGATCGGACACGGTGGCGACGGCCACCTGAAGGCCGGACTCAAGAACCGCCACCTGTCGATGATCGCCATCGGCGGCGTGATCGGCGCCGGCCTGTTCGTCGGCTCCGGCGCGGGCATCGCGACCACCGGCCCGGGCATCCTGCTCTCCTACGCCCTGGCCGGCGCGCTGGTCGTGCTGGTGATGCGGATGCTCGGCGAGATGGCCGCGGCCGACCCGCAGAGCGGCTCCTTCTCCGCGTACGCGGACCGCGCGCTGGGCCGCTGGGCCGGCTTCTCCATCGGCTGGCTGTACTGGTTCTTCTGGGTCGTGGTGCTCGCGGTCGAGGCGACCGCCGGCGCGAAGATCCTCAACAACTGGGTGCCCGGCGTGCCGCAGTGGGGGTGGGCGCTGATAGTGATGGCGGTGCTGACCGCCACCAACCTCTTCTCCGTGGCCTCCTACGGCGAGTTCGAGTTCTGGTTCGCCGGGATCAAGGTGGTCGCGATCGCCGCCTTCCTGGTGATCGGCACCCTCGCCGCCTTCGGCCTGCTGCCCGGCACCCACGCGGTCGGCGCCAGCAACCTCACCGGCCACGGCGGCTTCCTGCCGCACGGGGTGGGCGCGGTGTTCACCGGGATGCTCACCGTGGTCTTCGCCTTCATGGGCAGCGAGATCGTCACCCTGGCCGCCGGCGAGTCGGAGGACCCGGAGAAGGCGGTCAGCAAGGCCACCAACAGCGTCATCTGGCGCATCGGGATCTTCTACCTGGGCTCGATCCTGCTCGTGGTCACCCTGCTGCCGTGGGACTCCGCCGACGTCAAGGCGAGCCCGTACGTGGCGGTGCTGGACCACATCGGCATCCCGGGCGCCGGCCAGGTGATGGACGTCATCGTGCTGACGGCGGTGCTGTCCTGCCTCAACTCCGGGATGTACACGGCCTCCCGGATGGCCTTCTCGCTGGGCCAGCGCGGGGACGCGCCCAAGGCCTTCGCCACGGTGACCTCGCGCGGCGTGCCGCGGGTGGCGATCCTCTCCTCGGTGGTCTTCGGCTTCGTCGCGGTCTTCTTCAACTACACCTCGCCGGACACCGTGTTCGCCTTCCTGCTCAACTCCTCCGGCGCCATCGCGCTCTTCGTCTGGCTGGTGATCTGCGCCACCCAGCTGCGGATGCGGAAGATCATCGAGCGTGAGATGCCCGAGCGGCACACCGTCCGGATGTGGCTGTACCCGTACCTGACCTGGACGGCCATGGGCATGATCGGGTTCGTCATGGCGTACATGTTCACCGACGCCGACGGCCGCAAGCAGATGTACCTGTCGCTGGTCGCCGCAGCCATCGTGCTGGCGGCCTCGGCCGTGGTGGGCCGACGGCGGCGGGCCGCGGTGGCGGCGGGCTCCTGACCCGCCCGCCCCGCGCGGGAACGCCGGGCCCGGGAGCCGATGCGGAGGCTCCCGGGCCCGGCGCCGTTTCTCCGGCGCCGCCCCGCCGTCCCGCCGGTCGGCCCGTCCGCCGGCCCCGCCGGTCGGTCCGTCCGCCGCCCCGCCGGTCGGTCCGTCCGCCGCCCCGCCGGGCGTCCCGGTGGCCGTCCCGGTCGCCCTTCCCAGTTTGACCAAGGCACGTCAAGGGGGATATCTGGGCCAGCGCTCCCCCACGAGCACTTCCCGACCCTCACCGGGAGACCCCGTGCCGATCCCGCCCGCCCCCACGCCGCTCTCCCCGCCACCGCCCCGCGCGGAACCCGAGTCCGCACGCCTGCGCTTCGGCCGACGGCTGCGCCACTGGCGCGAAGCCCGCGGCCTCAGCCAGGCCGAGCTCGGCCGGCTGCTCGGCTACCACGACTCGCTGATCAGCCGGGTGGAGAACGCCCGCCGCTGGCCGCCGCCGGGGATGCCCGACCGGGCCGACGAACTCCTCCTCGCCGACGGCGAGCTGGCGCAGCTGTGGCAGGCCCTCCAGCGGGAACGCCAACGCCTGGGCGAACTCGCCGCCGCCGCCCGGACACCGCCCGCCGCCGGCGCCGCCCCACCGGACGCCGCCACCGTCGAGGTGCTCGCCCAACTGCTCGCCGTCTACCGCGCCGCCGTCGGCCGGATCGGCGGCGAGGAGCTGGCCGCCGTCCTGGAACACCACGCCCGCACCCTGGCCGGCCGGCCACGCACCGGCCCACGCGAGAGCCCGGCCGCCGAGCGCTCGCTCGCCGCCCAGTACGCCGAACTCGCCGGCTGGGCCCACTTCGAGGGAGACCGCCACGCCCACGCGCTCGGCTGGTACACCACCGGGCTGGAATGGGCCCGCGCGAGCGACGACCGGGCCACCACGGCCGCCCTGCTCGCCCGCCAGAGCACCCTGTACTGGTGGCACGGGGACGCGGCCACCGCGCTCGCCCTGGCGGAGGCCGCCCGGAGCACCGCCCCTCCGCTGCCGGAGCTGT
Source organism: Kitasatospora sp. NPDC096204 (assembly GCF_044763205.1). Classification (NCBI taxonomy): domain Bacteria; kingdom Bacillati; phylum Actinomycetota; class Actinomycetes; order Kitasatosporales; family Streptomycetaceae; genus Kitasatospora; species Kitasatospora sp. NPDC096204. Next base: position 62,562 of record NZ_JBIWFT010000018.1, on the reverse strand, counting down.
GGGCCTGGGCCGCCGTCGTCCAGGCCCACGCCCACGCGCTGGCCGGGCAGGCACCGCAGGTCCGCCGGAGCCTGGCGGACGCCCGGCGGCTGACCGGCGCCGCACTGCGCACCGGCGCGCCGACGCCCTGGACGGAGCGCGCCGAGCTGGTCCTGGCCGTCGCCCATGGCACCTGTCACCGGGACCTCGCCCTCCACACCGGCCGCACCGCCCACGCCCGCGCCGCGGCGGACCGGCTGGAGGCGGCCCTGCGACTGCTCGACCGGGCCGCCCGCCCGCGCGACCACGCCCTGATCACCGCCCGCCTCGCCGGCGCCCGCGCCCTCGCCGGTCACCTCGACGCCGCGGCCGCCCTGCTCTCCCGGCTGCCTCCGAACACCACCGGCCGCATCGCCCGCGAGCAGCGGCGGGCCGGGGAGTGGCTGCGCCGGTGAACGCCCGGGCCCCACGGCCCCGGCCCGGACGCGCGGCGGCGGGGCCGGCCACCACCCGCGGGAGTGGTGGCCGGCCCCGCCGGACCGGCCCGGCGGCCCCTGCGGGTCGGCTCAGAGGCCGGCCGCCGCCGAGGCGATGGCCGCCGCGTACGTGCTCACCTGGGAGTAGACGCCCGGGTAGCCAGCGCGGGCGCAGCCGTTGCCCCAGCTGACGATGCCGACCTGGATCCAGCGGCCCGCCGCGTCCTGGCGGACCATCGGGCCGCCCGAGTCGCCCTGGCAGGTGTCGACGCCGCCCTGGGAGACGTAGCCCGCGCAGAGCGAGCCGGCCTTGTTCAGGCCCGGGTAGGCGCCGGCGCAGGTTGTGTCGTCGACGAACGGCACGGTGGCCTTGAGCAGGTACCGCTGCTGGGCGCCGCCCTCGCTCGCGGCGCCCCAGCCCATGATGGTGAAGGTGCCGTTGTCGTAGGCGGTGGAGGTGGCGATCGGCAGGGTGCCGACCAGGCTGCCGCTGATCGGCGAGGCCAGCTTGATCAGCGCCCAGTCGTTGCCGTTCTCGGCGCCGGTGAAGGACGGCGACTGGTAGACGTACGAGGAACGGACCTTGATCGCGGTGCCGCTGCGCAGGTCGACCGCTCCCGCGGTGACGGTGATGCTGCTGTCGGCACCGGTGCCGTCGACGCAGTGGGCGGCGGTGAGCACGATCTGCGAGGTGTAGAGCGCGCCGCCGCAGCCCATCGAGAGCCGCACCATGAACGGGAACTCGCCCTGCGCCGCCCGCGTGCCGCCGACCACGCTCGGCGACGGCGCGGGCGAGGCGGCGGCGGGCAGCACGAGCACGCCGACCCCGAGCACCAGGCCGGCCAACAGGCTCATCAGCCTGCCGAGTTGACGCTTCATCGGACTCCTCCTTGCAGGTGGGGAAGACCGAGAGTGGCCCGGCGGGCGGCGCGGCAGGAGGGGGGCGCCCTTGCCGGTCGAAACTGGCAGGAACACGGCAATGCGAGGTTCCGGGCCGGGAGGCCCTAGGGTGATCAGCCATGCGTGATCTTGCGGCGGGGATGAAGTACCTGGTCGAGGGCCAGAGATGGGTGGGCCGGCACGGCCGCTGGTGGGGCTTCGGCATGCTGCCGGCCCTGCTCACACTGGTCGGCTACGTCGTCGCGCTCGCCTTCCTCGGCGCCTGGGCCAAGGACCTCGCGGGCTGGGCCACCCCGTTCGCCGACCACTGGGGCTCACCCTGGCGGGAGGCGCTGCGCGACGCGCTCGCGGCGATCGTCTTCGGCGGCGGACTGCTGCTCTCCCTGCTCACCTTCACCGCGGTCACCCTGGTGGTCGGGCAGCCCTTCTACGAGGCGCTGTGCGCCAAGGTCGACGAGACCGAGGGCGACGCGCCCGCCGCACCGGACACCCCGCTCTGGCGCGAGCTGCTGACCGCGGTGCGCGACAGCCTGTACGTGCTGGTGCGCGTGGCCGCGTTCGGCGTGGTGCTGTTCGCCTGCGGGTTCATCCCGGTGGTCGGGCAGACGGTCGTCCCGGCGCTCGGTTTCCTGGTGTCCGGCTTCTTCATGACCGTCGAGCTGACGGCCGTCGCCCTGCAGCGGCGCCGGGTGCCGCAGCCCGAGCGCATCCGGCTGCTGCGCGCCCGGCTCGGGCTGGCGCTGGGTTTCGGCACACCGCTGATGCTGGCCTTCCTGGTGCCGCTGGTCACGGTGCTCGCCATGCCGGGGGCCGTCGCCGGCGCCACCCTGCTGGCCCGCGACCTCGTCCCGACCGCACCGCAGGAGGAGCAGGAGGGGCCGGCCCCCGACGTCTCCGCCCCCGATGTCTCCACCCCCACCGGGCGGCCCGTCCCGGGCAATCCGTACGCGACCCCCTGAGACCGTGACGCTCCGCTCACGCTGCGCCGACATCGGGCGGGCAGACGTGTGAGCCCGCCCACAGGGGGATCACCATCCACGATCCCCGATAGTGGATGGGTGCCCCGGGGCGCCCTTCCCGACGCCGTCGGGATGCCCCGGGTGGACCGCCCACGACCGCGCCCCGCCTGAAGAACACAGGCCACCGTCGGTGTCGCGGCTGCGATCCTTCGCCGGCTCCGGGGCTCTCCCATCGGATGGTCAATTCGGGCAAATGAGCACGAAACCACCGCCGATCCTCGCCGCGTCGACTCCGCATCCACGATCCGGCGTAGTAGTGAACGCCTTTGCCACCCGTCCTCGGCCCTGCCAAGAATGGCCCGTCGCCAGGCAGCGCAGCCTCACCTCCGGCCGCGCCGCCCGCCCGCCCCGCCGCTTTCCGCCGGGGCGCCACGGCCGTCCAGGGCGGCCGCAGCGGGCCCCGCTCACCCGGAGCCCGCGCGATGCCCCGCCCCCGGTGCCCACCGGCACGGCCCCCGACGGAGAAGGATCGTCCGCCCGATGCAGCTCAGCCAGCTCAGCCATGCCCGCCGCAACTCCCTGATCACCGGTGTCGCCACCCTCGTGGTCGCGAGCGCCGCCACCGCCGCCCTCGCCATCCCGCAGGCCGGGAACACCACCGGGGCCGCCCCGGTGGCCGCCGTGTCGGCGGACGGCCGGCCGGTCACCGAGCCGGGCCAGGCCGACGCCGCTGCCGCCGCTGCCGCTGCCGCTGCCGCCGACGCGCAGGCCGCCCAGGAGGCCCAGGCCAAGGCCGAGGCGGACGCCGCCGCCCAGGCGCAGGCCGAGGCGCAGGCTCAGGCTCAGGCGCAGGCGCAGGCCGACGCGAAGGCCCAGGCCGACGCCGAGGCCGCCGCCTCCCGCTCCCAGGAGCGCCAGAACCTCAACAGCGCCCCGGCCGCCTACTCCGGCACCCCGCAGCAGATCGCCGCGCAGATCGTCCCGGCCGGCCAGCTCCAGTGCTTCAGCAACATCGTGTACCGCGAGAGCAGCTGGAACCCGCTCGCGGTCAACGCCTCCTCCGGCGCGTACGGCCTGGTCCAGGCCCTGCCCGGCTCCAAGATGGCCTCCGCGGGCGCCGACTGGCGCACCAACCCGGCCACCCAGATCAAGTGGGGCCTGGACTACATGAACACCCGCTACGGCAGCCCCTGCGCCGCCTGGTCGTTCTGGCAGGCCCACCACTGGTACTAAGCCGGACCGGTTCGGCCCACCGGGGCCCGCGACGCACCTCGCGTCGCGGGCCCCGGCGCACATCGCCGCAGGTCGGGACGGGCGTGGACACGTCCGGCAGGCGGCGTGAAGATATGGCGCACGCTCGTACGATTTGCCACCGATTGCTCGGAATTACGGACCGTCAGGGCTTTGCCACGGTCCGCAGGCCCACTTACGCTCCGGCGTCATGCCCTCCCCCCTGATCAGCGTCGTGGTCCCCGCCTACGACCAGCACGGACAGCTCGCCGACTGCCTGGACTCGCTGCTCGCCCAGTCCCTGGCCGACATCGAGGTGATCGTGGTTGCCGACCGCTCCCCCGAGACCGCGGGTGGGCTCGCCGATGCTTACGCCGCCCGGCACCCGCGGGTGTCGGTGCTGCACCTGAACGCGGCGGTCGGGGTCGGGGCGAGCCGGAACGCGGGGGCGGCGCGGGCGGCCGGCGAGTACCTGCTGTTCCTGGACGCCGACCACCTGCTGCCCCGGGACGCCCTGCGGACGCTCGCCGACCGGCTCCGGCAGACCGGGCCGGTGGACGTGCTGCTGTTCGGCCACTCCCGCCGCCACCAGGACCGGGACTGGCCGGGCGGGGCCGAGGCGCTGCTCGCCGAGGCCGGCCCCGAGCCGTTCGCGCCCTTCGACCGGCCCGAGCTGTTCGGCGCGCCGCCGCTGATCTGGGACCGGCTGGTCCGCCGCGGCCACTGGGCCGAGCTGGGCCTGGCCTTCCCGCCCGGCCGCTACGAGGAGGTCCCGGTGGCGCACGCGGCGCTGCTCGGCGCCCGGAGCGCCGCCGTGCTGGCCCGCGAGTGCGTCCAGCTGCGCCGCCGGGAGACCGTCCACCCGGCGGGCGGGCCCGGCAGCAGCGTCTTCGACCTGTTCGAGCAGTACGAGCGCAGCTTCGCCCTGCTGGAGGACCAGCCGCACCTGTACGCGGTGCGCGACGCGTTGTTCGTCCGGATGATCCGGCACTACCTGTTCGTCTTCGACCTGGCCGGCTGCGTCCCCCGCGCCGAGCGGCCCCAGTTCTTCCACCGCGCCGCCGAGCACCACCGGCGCTTCCAGCCGCCCGGCCACCGCCGGCCCGGCGGCCGCGAGGGGATCAAGTTCTCGCTGCTGGCGGGCGGCGCCTACCCGGCGTTCGAGGTCGCCAAGCTCTCCCACATCGCGCGCGGCACGCTCACCGGGCGCAAGTAGCTCAGCGGGCGTGCGCGGTGCCGCCCCCGGCGGCCATCGCCACCGCGATCCGGCGGGCCCGCTCGGCCCGCACCCCGGCGGGCTGCGGCGGCAGCACGTCCATCCACAGGGGCAGGGTCGAGCCGCGCAGCTGGGCCACTCCCTCGGGGCGGGCGAGCAGCCACAGGTGCAGGTGCGCGGAACCGTCGCCCCAGCGGTTCACGTGGACCCGGCCGACGCCGCCGAGCGACCGTACCGCCCGCTCCACCCTCTGCAGCATCGGGCCCAGCTGCGCGGACAGTTCGGCCGGCAGGTCCAGCAGGTCGTGGTGGGCGCGCGGCCAGAGGAGCAGGGTGGCGGGCAGGCCGTCCGGCTCGTCGGTGGTGCCGAGCCGCCAGTGCTCGTCCGTCCACAGGAAGTCGGCGTCCGGGCGGGCGCAGTCCGGGCAGCTCTCCGGGCCGTCCTCGCCGTTGCGGGGCGGCTCGGGCAGCTCGGGCGCGCGGAGCTGCCGGACGGTCAGCTCGCCCTCGTACGGGAAGATCTCCCAGGACGGCGCACCGTCCGCGGGGAAGGGCAGCGGCTCGCCGATCGGGAGGTGGGCGAGGTAGGCCTCGGGGCCGGCCGGGTCAACGGGCGTGGGTTCGTCGATCATGACCGCCGAGGGTGCCACATGACACCCCGTCGGCGGTACCCCCGTCGTGCCCGGTACCGGTCCGGCCGGGTGCCTGCGATCATCGGCGGAGCCGTCGCCGCACCCGCCCGGGAGGTCCCTGGTGAGCCGTCCGTCCGCCGTACCCGGGGCCGCGCTGGCCCGTGAGCTGGCCGCCGTGCTGCGCGGCGAGGTCCGTTTCGGCGCCGCCGAGCGCACCGTCTACAGCCAGGACGCCTCCAACTACCGGCAGTTGCCACTGGGCGTGGTCAAACCCGCCGACCTCGACGACGTGCGCACGGCGCTGGCGCTGTGCCGCGAGCACCGGGTGCCGGTGGTGGCGCGCGGGGCCGGGACCAGCATCGGCGGGCAGGCGATCGGCCCGGGCGCGGTGGTGCTGGACTTCCGCCGTCACCTCGGCTCGGTGCTGGAGCTCGACCCGCGGGCCCGCACCGCGCGTGTCCAGCCCGGCACCGTGCTGGACGACCTCCAGCGCGCCGCCAGACCGTACGGGCTGCGCTTCGGCCCCGACCCGTCGACGCACAGCCGCTGCACCATCGGCGGCATGATCGGCAACGACTCCTGCGGCTCGCACTCGCTCGCCTGGGGGCGCACCGCCGACAACGTCGAGCGGCTGGAGCTGCTGCTCGCGGACGGCACCGAGCTGACCGTCGGCGGGCGGCTCACCCCCCGGGAGCGCGCCGCGCTCGCCGCGCGACCCGGAAGGGTCGGTCAACTCCACACCGAGCTACAGGAGTTCACCGACCGCAACCTCGCCGTCATCCGGCAGGGCATGCCGCAGCTGCCCCGCCGGACTTCCGGCTACCCGCTGGACGCGCTGCTGCCCGAGCACGGCCACGACCTGGCCCGGGCGCTCACCGGCACCGAGGGCACCTGCGCGCTGCTGCTCGGCGCCACCGTCCGGCTGGTCGAGGACCCGCCCGCGCGAGCCCTGGTGGTGGCCGGCTACCCCGACGAGGGCGCCGCCGCCGACGCCGTCCCGGCGCTGCTGCCCCACGGCCCGCTGACCGCCGAGGGCATGGCGGCCGACCTGATCGCCGCGCTGCTCGCCGCCGGGCCCCGCCCGCCCGCGCTGGACCGGCTCCCGGCCGGCGAGTGCTGGCTGTTCCTGGAGACCGGCGGCGACACCCCGCTGGCCGCCTACCAGGCCGCCCGCCGACTCGCCGACGCGGTGCGCCGCGAACGCTCGGCCACCGTCGCACTGATCACCGACCCGGTCGAGCAGCGCCAGCTGTGGGCCGTCCGGGAGGCCGGCGCGGGGATCGTCACCCGGCTGCCCGGAGGCGGCCAGGCCTGGCCCGGCTGGGAGGACTCCGCCGTCCCGCCCGAGCGGCTCGGCGACTACCTCAGGGACCTGCGCGCCCTGCTGCGCCGGCACAGTCTGCACGGTGTCCCGTACGGGCACTTCGGCGACGGCTGCGTGCACCTGCGGATCGACTTCCCGCTGGACGAGCCCCAAGGAGTGCTGGTCTTCCGGGAGTTCCTGGAGCAGGCGGCCGATCTGGCGGTCTCGTACGGTGGTTCGCTCTCCGGCGAGCACGGCGACGGGCAGGCCAGGGCGGAGCTGCTGCCGCGCATGTACCCGCCCGAAATCATCGGCCTGTTCGGCGAGTTCAAGCGGATCTGGGACCCGGAGAACCTGCTCAACCCGGGCGCCCTGGTCGATCCCCGCCCACTCGACGCGGACCTGCGCTTCGTCACCGCCCCGCGCCGCACGCTGCCGCTGGCGCTCCCGTACGAGCAGGACGGCGGCAGCCTGGTCAAGGCGGTGCACCGCTGCGTGGGCGTGGCCAAGTGCGTGGCCCCGGGCAGCGGGGTGATGTGCCCGAGCTACCTGGCCACCGGCGAGGAGCGGCACTCCACCCGGGGGCGGGCCCGGCTGCTCGCCGAGATGCTGCGCGGGATGGGGGCACCTCCCGGCCGCCAGGCCGGGGGAGCCCTCCCGGACGGCTGGCGCTCGCCGGAGGTCCGCGAAGCGCTGGACCTCTGCCTGAGCTGCAAGGGCTGCGCGAGCGACTGCCCGGTGCACGTCGACATGGCGACCTACAAGTCCGAGTTCCTGCACCAGCACTACCGGCACCGGCCGCGCCCGCTCGCGCACTACTCGATGGGCTGGCTGCCGCTCTGGCTGCGGGCCGTCGCGCTCGCGCCCGGGGCCGCCAACACGCTCGCCCGCTCCCGGGCCGGCGGGCTGCTCAAGCGGCTCGGCGGGATCGACCGGCGCCGGGTGCTGCCGGTCTTCCCGCCGGAGACCTTCACCGCGTGGTACCGGCGGCACCGCGCCGAGCACACGGTCCCGGCGGGCGCCCGGCCGGTGCTGCTGTGGCCGGACACCTTCTCCGAGCACCTCCAGCCGAACGTGCCGCGCTCGGCCGTCGAGGTCCTGGAGCATCTCGGCTTCGACGTCCGACTGCCCTCGGGCCCGGTCTGCTGCGGGCTCACCTGGTACTCCACCGGACAACTCGGCACCGCCCGACGGGTGCTGCGGCGCAGCCTGCGGACGCTGGACGGAGCCGGGCTCCCGGCCGACACCCCCGTGGTCGGCCTGGACCCGAGCTGCACCGCGACACTGCGCGAGGACCTGCCCCGGCTGCTCGGCGCGGAGGGCCGCCCGCTCGCCGACCGCACCCGTACCTTCGCCGAGTTCCTCGACGAGCACGCCCCCGACGCCCCGCTCCCCCGGATCCGGCTGGACGCCCTCACCCAGACCCACTGCCACCAGCACGCGGTGCTCGGCAGTGCCGCCGACCGCCGGGTGGAGGCCCGGCTCGGACTGAACAACCGGGTGCTGGACGCCGGTTGTTGTGGACTGGCGGGCAACTTCGGCTTCGAGCAAGGGCACTTCGAGGTGTCCGAGGCGATCGCGGAGCGGGTGCTGCTGCCCGAGGTCCGCGCCGCCGGGCCGGAGACGGTCGTCCTGGCGGACGGCTTCAGCTGCCGCACCCAGATCGCCCAACTCGCCGACGGGCGGCAGGCCCTGCATCTGGCGGAGCTGATCGCCCGGGAGCTGCGCCGCTAACCCGCGTGCGCGGCGAGGAAGGCCCCGGCGTGCGCCGCGGCCTCCTCCCGGGTCCGGTGGCCGGTGTCCGCCTCGCCGGCCGCGCCGTCGGCGCCGCTGGCGGTCCAGCGCCAGCCGTCGGAACCCTCCACCAACTCGGCTTCACCACCGAAGAGTTCCAGCGGCCCCGGCCGCTTCGCCGGACGGCTGACGGCCTCCGGCCACTTCTTCCGGGCACCCTGCCGGGTGATGCCCCAGACGGCGCCGAGCTGCTCGTAGCCGGCACCGTAGGAGCCCGCGGTGGCGGCCGCACCCGCGGTGAGCCGCTTGACCTCGGCGTCCACCAGCTTCCAGGCGGAAAGCACGGAGAGGGCCACCTCGACCGGCTCGGCGCCCCACATCCGCTCCGCGGGCAGGCCGGTCGCGCGGGCACGCACGGCGGCGGCGAGGGGGTCGAGGGCATCGAGAAGGGCCTTGGCCAGCTCGGCCCGTTCCTCATGGGTGATCTCCGCGATCGTCATGGCGACAACTTTAGTTACCAGATCCGAGTTTGACAACAAAAGTTACCGGCGAAGCCGATCCCCGAGTGACGGCTTCGAGTCCCGCCGCTCCGGCGCGAACGGGATCCCCGAGGAGAGCCCCCGCCGACCGACCGTCAGAGCCTCCCCCAGGAAGCCCACGCCGATCGACAGCTGGACCGGCCGGGCGTCCGCAGCCAGGCCGAAGTGCGCGGCGAGCGCGGCGAAGCCGGCCATCAGGGCCAGCGACAGCGCCGCGACGAGGAAGGTCCACCCGGTGTAGCGCTGGCGACCGTGGCCCCGCCCCGGCGGGGGCGGGGCCACGGCCCACGTGCGCACGACGGCGTCAGCCCCGGGCGGTCAGCCCTGGGCAGTCACCTCCGGGCGGTCACCCCTGGGACGCCCCCGCGGGCGCCTCCTCCGCGCAGACCGCCGCCACGAACTCGGCGACCCGCGCCTGCGGCAGACCGCGCGCGATGTCCGCCTCGCTGATCATGCCGACCAGCTTGTGCTCCGGGTGGTTGATCACCGGCAGCCGGCGCACCTGGTACTGCTCCATCACCCTCAGCACCTGGTCGCAGTCCTCGTCCGCCTCCACCGTCATCGGCCGCCCCTGCGCCAGTTCGCCCGCCGTCACCGACGCCGGGTCCCGGCCCTCGGCGACGCAGCGCAGCACGATGTCCCGGTCGGTCAAGATCCCCACCAGCTTGTCGCCCGGCCCGCAGATGGGCAGGGCGCCCACATGGCGTTCCCGCATGATCCGGGCGGCTGCCGCGAGCGTCTCGTGCTCGCGGATGCACTCCGCGCCCGGGTGCATGATGTCACTGGCTATGGTCATGGTCCGCCTCCTGACCTGGCTTCCCTTCCCTCGTCCATCGTGGTCCGGGTGGATGGCCGACGCCACCGGGGCCGTCCCGCCCGTCCAGCCCGGGCGGCGTACTCAGCCCTCTCCGCCCGGCCCGCCGGCCTCGTCCGGCTCGACCCGACCGTCCGGCGGCTCCGTACGGTTCAGCGGCGAGCGGTCCAGCACCTCCTCCAGCGGCGGGAGTTCGTGCCGGGTCTGGTCCGGTTCGAGCTCCTCCTCCGGGACCTCGCCGCTCTCCACCGCCTCCTCCGCGGCCTTCGCCCCGGCCGCGGCCGCGGCGGCCGTGAGCAGGTTCCGCTGCTGGACCTCCGTCGCGCTGTCCAGGAAGCGCAGCAGCTCCACCGGGAAGGGCAGCACCAGCGTCGAGTTCTTCTCCGCGGCCACCTCCACCACGGTCTGCAACAGCCGCAGTTGGAGCGCGGTCGGGGTCGCGCTCATCACCGCCGCGGCCTCCGACAGCCGCTCCGAGGCCTGGTACTCGCCGTCCGCGGTGATGATCCGGGCCCGCCGCTCCCGCTCGGCCTCCGCCTGCCGGGCGATCGAGCGCTTCATCGACTCCGGCAGCGCGACGTCCTTGATCTCCACCCGGTCGATCTCGATGCCCCAGCCCAGCGCCGGGCTGTCGATCATCAACTCCAGCCCCTGGTTGATCGGTTCCCGGTTGGCCAGCAGGTCGTCCAGCTCGCTCTTGCCGATGATCGAGCGCAGTGAGGTCTGCGCGACCTGGGAGATCGCGAAGTTGTAGTCCTGCACGTTCACGGTGGCCTTCACCGGGTCCACCACCCGGAAGTAGACCACCGCGTCCACCCGCACGGTCACGTTGTCCCGGGTGATGCCCTCCTGCGCCGGGATCGGCATCGTCACGATCTGCACGTTCACCCTGCGCAACCGGTCCGCGATCGGCATCAGCGCGACCAGCCCGGGCTCGCGCACCTCGTCGCGCACCTTCCCGAAGCGGAACACCACGCCCTTCTGGAACTGCTGGACGACCCTGATGCTCAGGCTCGCCCAGATCGCCCCCAGCCCGGCGAGCCCCGCGAGGGCGCCCAGCACCGAATCGACGATCATCGCGGCCTCCTTGCGGCCTGCGCGCACACCGGGCGCGTCCGGCCGCCGCCGACCCGGACCGGCCGGGGACCGCCGGAGCAACTGATTCCACGCTACGCCTGCCCGGCCGGAGCCGGAACGAACGTCCCCCGGCCTCCGGGGACCCTAGGATCCTGTCCATGCCGACCGTGGCCGCGCCCTCCTCCCCCGCCGACGACCCCGACGACCCCCGGCACCCCGCCGAGGCGGCCGCCCGGGCCGGCACGCTCGCCGCACTGGACCGCGTCGTCACCGGCTGCCGGGCCTGCCCACGCCTGGTCGAGTGGCGCGAGGAGACCGCCCGCACCAAGCGCCGCGCCTACCAGGACTGGGACTACTGGGCCCGCCCCGTCCCCGGCTTCGGCCCGCCGGACGCCCCGCTCGTCCTGGTCGGCCTCGCCCCCGCCGCCCACGGCGCCAACCGCACCGGCCGGATCTTCACCGGCGACCCCTCCGGCGACCTGCTCTACGCCGCCCTGTACGAGCTCGGGTTCGCCAACCGCCCCGAGTCCGTCCGCCACGGCGACGGACTGGAGCTGTCCGGCGTCCGGATCACCGACCCGGTCCGCTGCGCCCCACCGGACAACAAGCCCAGCACCGCCGAACGCGACACCTGCCGGCCCTGGATCAGCCGGGAGCTGGAGCTGATGCGCCCCACCGTGCGCACCGTCGTCGCCCTCGGCGGCTTCGCCTGGCAGGCGATGCTGCCGGTGATCGCGGACGCCGGCTGGCAGGTCCCGCGGCCCCGCCCCGCCTTCGGCCACGCCGCCCTGGCCACCTTCCCGGCCCGCGACGGCGGCCCGGAGCTGCGGATGTACGGCTGCTACCACGTGAGCCCCCGCAACACGAACACCGGTCGGCTGACCACCACGATGCTCCGCGACCTGCTGCGCGAGGCGGCCCGCTCGGCCGGGCTCGACCCCCGGTAGCCCCGACCGCCGCCGAGCCCGCGGGTACGCCCCCGCGCCGACCGGCCACGACACCGCGAGGCCCGCCTGTGCCGCGGGGCACGCCTGTGCTGCGGGGCCCGCCTGTGCCGCGGGGCACGCCGCCCGGGCGCTAGCCGAACCGGGCCAGCTTGCGCTTGCCCGCCCGCCGCCAGACGTCCGGCAGCCGTCGCCGGGCGGCCTCCTGGGTGGCCAGCTGGCGGCCGTACAGGACCCCGTAGCCGAACGGCTCGCCGCCGGCCTCCGCGTGGTCGGCGAGCGTGCCGGCGGCGACCACCGCGTCCTGGTGCTCGCCCAGGACGTCCTGGACGGCCTTCATCCGCCGCGCGTAGCGCTCGGCCCGGGCGCCGATCGCCGCGGCGGCGGTCTCGCCGGCGTAGCGGGCGCGCTTGGCCGCCTTGCGGGCCTCGTGGAGGGCGACGGCCCGGTCCGCGGGGGCGGCGGCGAGGGCGGTGCGGACGCGCTTCGCGGTGCGGTGCTGCTCGCGGGCGGCGATCCGGGAGAGCTCCGGGACGGCGCCGCGGGCGGCGCGCGGTCGCAGCGGCGGGTCGGCGAGCAGGGTGGCGAGGGCCTCGCCGAGGGCCCGGCGGCGGGGGCTGTCGAGGGCGGCGACCACCTCGGGCCACACCTCGCGGTACTCGGCCCGGCCCCACCGCTCCAGCGCGGCGGCGACCCGCTGCGGCTCGCAGTCGGCGGGCAGCTCGCGGGCCTCGGCGGCCAGGCGTTCGGCCAGCACCTCGCGGTCCCGCGCCGCGCCGAGGGCGGCGGTGAGCCAGCGCAGGTCGGCGACCAGCTCGTCGGTGGCACCCGGGGTGAACAGCCGTCGGAAGGTCCGCAGGGCGCTGCGCAGCCGGCGGCAGGCGACCCGCATCCGGTGCACGGCGTCCGGCTCGTCCGCCCGGACGGCGTCGTCCAGGCCGGCCAGCTCCGCCGTCTGCGCCTTGATGCGGGCCAGCAGCACCTCCCCCACCGTGGGATCGGGTCTCGCCATGCGCGCTCGCCCCCTCGTCGGGTCAGCGGGAACGTCTTCCAGGCTAATCCGCGGACGGCCGCTGTCGACCGGGCGGCAACCCGGCGGGTGGCCCGGGGCCGACCTCGTGGGCAGCCTCACGGCCGACCTCACGGCCGACCTCGCAGGCTACTGAGCGCGCGTCAGCCGCACCAGGGACCTACGGGCCCTCGTGCCGGGCACGGACCCCATGACATACTCCGGAGCGTGACGACCTCCTCCCCCACGACCAGGGCCCTGCGGGCCGCGGTGTTCACCGCGCTCGCCGTGCCCATGGCCGCGCTGGGCCAGGTCGTCATCACGGGCCGCCCGCTGCCGCTGACGCTGGTGGCCTCGGCCGGTGCCGTCGTCTTCCTGGTCGCCGCCGTGCTGGCCGGCGGGGAGCGGCGGATGCTGCACATCTCCGGCGTGATGGTGCCGGTCGAGCTGCTGCTCAACACCACGTTCAACCTGGGCCAGGCCGGCTGTTCGCCGGTGCTGACCGGTCAGGTGCCCGCACGCGGGGTGAACCTGCTGGTCTGTGGCGGCGGTTCGGTGGACGGCTCACTGCTGGCGGGCCCGCTGGGCCACGCCGGGCAGCTGGCCCCCGCCGCGACCCAGCTGCTGCTCCTGCTGGTGCACGTGGTGATCGCCCTGGCCGCCTCGGCCTGGCTGCGGATGGGCGACGCCGCCCTGTCGGGCCTGGCCCGGGCGCTGTGCGCACTGCGCCAGTCGCTGGCCGCCCCGCTGCGTGCCCTGGTCGTCCTGCTGGTCCCGGCGCCGGTGCGTCCGGTGCTGCGGGTGCCGCTGCCGGAGTCGGACCGTGCCCGGCCGCGTCGCGAGGACGTGGTGCTGAGCCCGGCGCCCCGGCGCGGCCCGCCCGCCTTCGCGCCTGCCTGCTGATCACCTCTTCCCGCTGATCGCCCCCGTACCCGGCCGGACGGCCCCGGTACGCCCGCAGGCAGTGCGCACGACTCCCGCGTTCACCGACCCCGCCGCACCCGGTGCGGCTCCCCGCGCGCACCCGCGCGCCGCGTACAGGAGTTGACTTCCCCATGTCGCAGGACAAGAACAAGAAGCGCGTCAGTGCCCGTGAGCGGATCCAGGAGGCGCAGCGCCGCGAGAAGCAGGCCGCCAAGCGCCGTCAGCGGATCGTGGTGACGGTCTCCGCCGTCGTCGTCCTGGCCCTCGCGGGCGGTGTGGCCGTCGCGATCGGCTCGGCCTCGGACAAGAACGACAAGTCCTCCGCGGCCGCCTCGGCTCCGCTGGTCGTGCCCGCCAACGCCTCCGGCCCGAACGGCACGGTGATCACCTACGGCAAGGCGGACGCCCCGCACACCATGGAGATCTACGAGGACTTCCGCTGCCCGGTCTGCAAGCACTTCGAGGCGGCGAACGGCGAGACCGTCAAGAAGCTCACCGAGGACGGCCAGATCAAGGTGAACTTCCACCTGGCGGCCTTCCTGGACAAGAACCTCGGCGGCAAGGGCTCGCGCACCGCGCTGGCCGCCGTCGGCGCCGCTCTGAACGAGGGCGTGGACCAGTTCAAGGCGTTCCACGACGTGCTGTACGCCAACCAGCCGGACGAGCGTGAGGACGGCTTCGGCGACGTCAACCACATCCTGGACCTGGCCGGCCAGGTGCCGGGCCTGAAGACGGACGCCTTCGTGAAGGCGGTCACCGACCGGACCTACGCCCCGTGGGCGGCCAAGGTCTCCGACGCGTTCAACGACAGCGGGGTGACCGGCACGCCGACCGTCAAGGTCGACGGCAAGCAGATCAACCTGTTCGCCGGCAACGCCTCGGTCTCGCCCGAGCAGTTCACCGCGCAGGTGAAGCAGGCCGCCGGCCTCCAGTAGGCCGCGGCCCCGCACGTACGGCACCACCCGGCCCGGCCGAACTCCCGGCCGGGCCGGCTCCTCCCAGCCAGTCACCGGAGTGTGCTGCCATGTCCGCCGCTACCACCGTGCACCCGCCCCGCTCCACCCCCGACGACACCGGCCGGGCCCCGGTCGCCGCCGGCCGGGCCTACGCCTTCCTGCTGTTCCTCGGCGGGCTGGTCGGGCTGGCCGCCTCGGCCGTCCTGACCTTCGACAAGCTCCGTCTCCTGGAGAACCCCTCCTACGTCCCCAACTGCAACATCAACCCGATCATCAGTTGCGGTTCGGTGATGCGCACCGAGCAGGCGGAGGTCTTCGGCTTCCCGAACCCGCTGCTCGGGCTGGCCGCCTTCGGCGCGCTGGCGGCGATCGGCGCGGGGCTGCTCGCCGGTGCCGCGTACCGGCGCTGGTTCTGGCTGGGGCTGAACGCGGGCACCGCGGTGGGCGTGGTGTTCGCGCACTGGCTGATCTACCAGGCGCTGTACGACATCGGCGCGCTCTGCCCGTACTGCATGGTGGTGTGGGCGACGGTGGTCGTGCTGTTCTGGTACACCACGCTGCACAACCTGCGCTCGGGCGTGATTCCGGTGGGCCCGGGGCTGCGGGCGGCCGTCCGGGAGGCGGCCCGATACCACTGGGCGCTGCCGGTGCTGTGGGCGGCGGTGATCGCGCTGCTGATCCTCAACCGGTTCTGGTACTACTGGAGCACCCTCCTCTGACCGGCCCTCACCCGACGTACCCGTGCGAGTGCAGCAGCGCGGCGGCGCCGGTCCGCCGGGCCTCCAGGGCCCCGGTGAGCCGGCGCGCCGCACCGGGCTGCAGCAGGACGGCCGCCTGGGCCGGGGTGAAGTACCCGTGGTCGGCGATCTCGTCGGCCTGGGCCCGGATCACCGTGCCGGCCGCGACCGTTCCGCCGTCGAACATGAACTGCACGGCGGGGTGGGCGTGTTCGCCCTGGTCGGGGATCGCGTCGCGCCACTCCACGACGAGCAGCCGCAGCGGACCGGCCAACAGCCCCGTCTCCTCGTACAGTTCGCGGGCCGCGCACTCGGCGGGCCCCTCCCCCGGGTCCATCCCGCCACCGGGGAACTGCCACTGGTCTCGGTAACTGGCCTTCAGCAGCAGGACCTTGCCCGCCTCGTCGGTGAGCAGCACGCTGCACCCGACGTAGGCGCGCACCAGCCCGGCGAGCCACTCCTGCTCCGAGAGTGCCCAGGTGTCCGTCATCGCGCCTCCTCCGCCGACCGCCGCCCTCGGGGACAATCTGCCGCAATCCCCTTCCACGAAACGGCGGTTCGCCCCGGATCCACCCGAATGAGTGCCGCCGGCTTGCCTCTGCCGCCCGTCTCTGCCGCCCGTCTCTGCCGCGCGTCAGCCGAAGACGGCCCGCCGGAAGGCGTTGCGCAGTTCGGTGAGCCGCTCGATGTCCCGGTCGTAGTGCACCTTGTTGGTGAGCAGCAGGGCCCAGCGGCCGAGCCGCCGGGAGACCCAGAAGCCGGTGCCGGTGAAGCCGTAGTGGACGAAGGTGCCCTCGGCCGGGTCGGTGCCGGGGGCGTACAGCCAGGACAGGCCGCGGGCGGGGAGCAGGCCGCCGGTCTGCTCGCGCAGCGACTCGTCGATCCACGCCCCGCCCCAGCGGAGCCCGGGCGGCGGGGCGAGCACCGCGGTGAGGAAGCGGGCGAGGTCGCGGGCGGTGGAGAAGGCCCCGGCGTTGCCGGAGACCCCGCCGAGCAGCCGGGCGGAGGGGTCGTGGACGACGCCGCACAGGGGGGCGCCGACCGCCTCCTCGTACTCGGTGGGCGCGGTCCGGGCGGTGAGCGTCGCGTCGAGCGGGCCGTAGCGGGTGTCGGCCATGCCGAGCGGCACCCAGGCCAGGCGCGCGGCGAGCTCGTCCAGCGGCGCGCCGCCGAGGTCCTCCACCAGGTGGGTGAGCAGGACGGCGGCCCGGTCGGTGTACTCGACGACCGTGCCCGGCGTGCGGTGCAGCGGCGCGGCGAGGACCCCGGCCCGGATCGCCGCGTACTCCCGCCCGTAGAGCTGCTCGAAGCGGGTGTACGGAAGCATTCCCGCGGTGTGGGCGAGGAGCTGACGGGCCGTCACGGCCCCGGTGGGGCGCCCGGCGGCCGGTGGCCACCAGTGGCCGAGCGGTTCGTCCAGCGGGAGCCGGCCGGACTGCCACAGCACCCCGGCGCAGGGCCAGAGCGCGACGACCTTGGTGAGGCTGGCGAGGTCGTACAGCGTGTCCGGCCCGGGCCGCAGCCGCGCGTACGGGCCCTGCCCGAGCACCCCGTGAGCACCCCCGCCGAGCGTGCCGCCGGCGTCGCCGACGGCCCAGACGGCGCCCGCCCCGACGGTGCGGGCGCCGTCCCCGACCAGCCGGTCCAGCTCCCCGCCGGGCGCGGCCAGGCCGGGGAGCCGGTCCGCTCCGGGCGCCTCGGGTCCAGGTGCTCGCTGACTCATCCGTCCCCCTTCTCGGCCCGGGCCGACGGAAGCCTTCCCCGTGCGGCGGGGACTCAGACCGCCGGAGTCAGCTCCTTGCCGAGGCAGATGCTCTGCGGGTGGTCCTTGTAGATGCCGAACTTCCGGATCGCGGCGTAGCCCTCGGACTGGTAGAGCGCGACGGCCTCGGGCTGCTCGGTGCCGGTCTCCAGGATGAAGCGGACCCGCCCGGCCTCGATCGCGGTCCGCTCCAGGCGACGCAGCACCGCGCGGGCCAGGCCGCGGCCGCGGGCCTCGGGGATCACGAACATCCGCTTCACCTCGGCGTCACCGTCGCGCAGGTCGTCCGGGCCGGCCTGCTTGGCCCGCCAGCCGCCGCAGGCGACCGGGCGGCCGTCCAGGTAGGCGGTCATGAACAGCCCGGCCGGCGCCTCGAAGTCCTCGGGGCGCATGACGGTCTGGTCCGGGTCGCCGTAGCGGCGCACGTACTCCTGCTGCACCTCCGCCGACAGGGCCTGGGCGTCGGGGTGGGCGTAGCCGGTGATGCGGAACTCGACGGTGCCGATGTCCCGGGTGGTGCTGGTGCTCATGGTCGAAGAGCCTACGGTCCCCACTCAGCCGACCTCGAATCGGGCGACCAGGTCGTCCTTGCCGAACATCCGCGCGGTGTCCACGGCGCTCGGGGCGCCGGCCCGCGGGTCGGCGCCGCTGGCCAGCAGGACGTCGAGCACGTCCGTGGCGCCCTTGAAGACGGCGCCGGCCAGCGGGGTCTGGCCGTGGTCGTTGGCGCGGTTCGGGTCGGCGCCGTGCCGGAGCAGCTCCGCCACGGTGGCGGCGTGGCCGTGGTAGGCGGCGAGCATGAGCAGGGTGTCGCCGCGGCCGTTGGTCAGATCGGCCGGGGCGCCGGCGTCCAGGTAGGCGGACAGGGTGTCGGTCTCCCCGGCCCGGGCGGCGTCGAAGAGCTTCCCGGCGAGCGCGATCACCTCGGCGTCGGGGGCGTCGGCGGGCTGCTGGCTGGCGGCGTCGGTCATGACGGGCGGCCTTTCCGGTCGGGTCGTCGGGCGGTTCGGGGCTGCGCCCAGGGCACGGTAACGGCCGGCGCCGGAGCGGACCAGCGGGCATCCGGAATCCGGATGAAGGCCCGCGACCGCCACGACACGCGGCCGCGCGCGTTGCGCAGCCATTCGAGCGAACTTCCCGGACCCCCCGGAAACTTCCCACCCGCCGCCCGGGAATGCCTCGGCACACCGAATCCCCGCGACGCCCGGCCCCCACCCCGGCCGGTTCGCATACCGCCACCCGGTCGTCGGAACGGTATTGAACGGCAGAACCACCCATTTGCACCGTTCCATCATCTATTACTTTTTGTCACGATTGGTGCACTTTCCGTGACACCCCCGCTTGTCCCCCTTCCTGAGGAGCGGAACGTGATCCTCTCGATTTCCGGCATCGTCCTGTTCGGCACCATCGCCTTTCTCTTCTTCCGCAGAGACGGACTAAAGGTCTCCCACGCCATCGTCTGCGCCCTCTTCGGCTTCTACATCGCCGGCTCCTCGATCGCGCCGAGCATCACCGCGGGCGGCGCCAGCCTCGCCAGCCTGCTCAGCGGCATCAGGTTCTAGCCCTTTCCCCTCCCGGCCCGGGCGCGGATCCCACCGCCCCGGGCCCCGTCGTTCCCCACCCTCGCCACCCCTCCCGTCCCACCGCCCGGGGAGTCAAGGAATGCCGCTCCACCGCAACTTCAGCAAGGGCCGCGCGATGGCCCGGACCGCCGGGGACCACGCCTCCGACATGTTCGCCCCGCTCTCCGTCATCGGCCGCGGCCTGCGCCACCACGTCGACTGGGCCAAGGCCCGCTGGCAGGACACCCCGAAGGAGCGCCGCGGCCCGACGCTGTTCCTGACCGCCGCCCTGCTGATCGGCGTCTACCTGCTGCCGCACGGCCTGCTGTTCGCCCTGATCGCCCTGATGGCCAGCGCCGCCTGGGCCGGCCGGGGCCCCAGGGCGGCGCCCGCGCCGCCCGCACCGGACGTCGCCGACGTCAAGCTCGCGGCCCTCTACGCGGCGCTCACCCCGTACCTGTGCGGCCCCGAGGACGCCAACCCGCTGTACCACTTCGCGGGCAGCCACAAGAACGCCTTCAGCGCGTGGGAGTTCGACGGCGAGGGCCGGCTCGCCCGGCTGGACATGAGCTACCCGGCCTACTTCACCGACACCGAGCCGACCGCCCGGGCCCGGATCGAGCAGGTGGTCCAGGGGAAGGCCGGCCGGGCCCGCGAGTACCGCTTCGACTGGGACGAGGAGTCCAACCGGCTGCGGATCGCCGCGCTCGCCCCGCTGCCCGCCGACATCGCCGCCCAGCGCTTCGTGGCCGCGCCCGGCGAGATCGTGCTGGGCTTCACGGACGAGGACGGCACCGCCCGGACCATCCCGGTCACCCGGGGCGGCGCGACCGTCCAGCAGCCGCCGGTGGTCTGGCGCACCGGCCCGCGCTCCTCCGAGCCGCACCTGCTGGTGCTCGGGGTCGCCGGCTACGGCACCTCCAGCCTGCTGCGCTCGGTCGCGCTCCAGGCCCTGCCGTACGCCGACCTGGTGGTGGTCGACGGCGCGGGCACCGGCGAGCACGCCTGCCTGGTGAACCGGCCCGGTGTGTACACCGTGGAGACCAGCCTGCACGGCGCGCTGGCCGCCCTGGACTGGGCCGTCGGCGAGACCGAGCGCCGGCTGGCCGCGCTCAACGCCGCCCGGCACTCGGGCAGCGCCCCGCCCGAGGACGTCACCCGGCCGCTGTGGCTGCTGCTGGACCACCCGACCGAGCTGAGCGAGCTCGCCCGGGCCGAGGGCCACCCCGACCCGCAGGAGCTCCTGGAGCTCCCGCTGCGGCACGGCCGGGCCGCCCGGGTCACCGTGGTGGTCGCCGACGACCTCGACGCCAGGGACCGGATCACCGCCACCGTCCGCGCCACCACCCGGGCCCGGGTGGTGCTCGGCCCGGCCGGCCCCGACGAGGCGCACGACGCGCTGGGCGCGCCACTGGACATCGCACCCGCCGCCCACGCCCCGATCGGCCGCGGCTACGCCCGGATCGGCAACGGCGCCCCCGTCCGGCTCCAGGTGCCCGCCACCGTCGACCCGCTGGACGACGAAGCCCCGGCCCCGCTGCGGGACGCGGTGATCGCCCTGCTGCCGCACCGGGACACCCATACCGGGGCCGCCGCCGTGCCGCCCCGCCCGGAGCACCCGCCGACGGTCCCCGCGGCCGACCCGACCGCCGCGGCCCACCCGGTCGAGCTGGCCAAGGGCGAGCCGATGATCCGCTCACGGCCGATCTCCTGACCGCCGGGCCGGCCCGCCCCCGGAGCCGGCTCTCCGGCCTCCACCCGGGGGGCGGCCCTCGCCTTCGAATCCCGTCCCGGTAGGCTCGTCACGGAAAGTCCGCACGATCACCAGATGTGAAATAGGTGACACCTGGGGTGATATCACCGGCCAGATGTGACAAATCGGGCGCGGGTGGGTACAAACAGGGGCGGCACTACAAGACGACGCATGTCCCGGGACGGGAATCTTCGTCGGAAGCCGAGCGTTGACCGAACGACGAAGAACAGCGACCACTAGTCCTGTGGGCCATAAGCCCGGGAGGCACGATTCATGAGCGAGCGAGCTCTCCGCGGCACGCGACTCGGGGCCACTAGCTACGAGACCGACCGTGGTATCGATCTGGCTCCCCGCCAGACCGTCGAGTACGCATGTCAGAACGGACACCGTTTCGAGGTTCCTTTCTCGGTCGAGGCGGAGATCCCCGCGACCTGGGAATGTCGCTTCTGTGGCCAGGAGGCGGCACTTCTCGACGGCGACGAGCCGGAGGAGAAGAAGATCAAGCCGACGCGCACCCATTGGGACATGCTGATGGAGCGCCGGACGCGCGAGGAGCTGGAGGAGGTGCTGGCCGAACGGCTGGCCGTGCTCCGCTCCGGTGGGATGAACCTCGCGGTGCACCCGCGGGACACCCGTAAGAGCGCCTGACACCTCGCTCCCGCCCCGAGCGGGAGGACGCGAAAAGGGACCCTGGTCACCAGGGTCCCTTTCGCGTTGTCCGGCACGGGCCGGGAGCCGTCGCCGGGCGAGGGACGGGCCGCCCGGGGCGGCGTGCGCCCCGGGCGGCCCGGCGGGGACGGTCGGATCAGCCCGAGATCGGCGGGCGGTAGGTGGTGTCCGGGCCCTGCGGGCCGCGCGGGCCGGAGTCCTGGTCCACGACCTCGCCCTGGATCACCTTCCCGTCCGGGCGGTGGATGCGCAGCTGCTCCTGGAGCCGCATCGCGTCCGCGAACGGGTCGGTGCCGGCCGGCGAGGCGCTGCGCAGCGCCTTGTCCGCGACCCGGCGCCCGACCGCCCGCCACAGCGCCCGGGTGGGCGGGAAGAGCAGGGTCAGCGCCGCCAGGTCCGACAGGAAACCGGGGACGATCAGCAGCACGCCGGCCAGCACCGTCATGCTGGTGCCGGTCTGTGGCTGCTCGGACTGCGGGTTCTTGCTCTGCTCGACCGCCGCCGAGAACGCCTTCAGCCCGGCCCGCTTGATCAGCGAGCCGCCGACCAGGGCGCCGCCGATGAGCAGCAGCAGGACGGTGAAGCCGCCCAGCCACGAGCCGACCTGGACCAGCAGCCAGATCTCCAGCACCAGCCAGGCGGTGATCAGCAGCGGCAGCACCCGGCGGAGCCTGCTACGCGGGGCCGGACGGGTGGGGGTAGCTTGCTGGGTCACGATACGAATCCACTCCAGGCGGTGCTCTGCGCGCCGCACGGGAGGTCCGGGCCGGCTACGGCACCACCTGGTCCAACGATTCCTACTCGGCCGGTGTTCCGGCGCCCGGCTTCCTGCGGCGGCCGACGAGCACGGCCGCGCCGCAGGCCAGCAGGCCTCCGAGGGCCAGCGTCCACTCCGGGGCGGCACCGACCCGGTCGGCGACCGTGGTGCCGTCGCGCAGCGGGACGGTGGCCGACAGCTCGGCCGCCGTCAGCTCCTCGGTGCGCTGCTGGACGCTGCCGTCCGGAGCGATCACCGCGCTGATGCCGCTGGTCGCGGCGATCAGCACCGCCCGGCCGTGCTCGACGGCCCGCAGCCGGCTCATCGCCAGCTGCTGCTCGGGCTGGCCGGTCTTGGCGTACGTCGCGTTGTTGGTCTGGACGACCAGCACCCGGGCGCCGCTGTCCACGGTGTCGCGGACGATCTCGTCGTAGGCGACCTCGAAGCAGATCACGTCGCCGATCCGGGCCGGGCCGAGCTGCATCACGCCGTTGTGGTCGCCGGGGTAGAAGTCCCGGGCGACCCGCTGGAGGCGGGTGATGACCGTCATCAGCTGGGCGCGGAAGGGGACGTACTCGCCGAACGGGACGGGGTGCTGCTTGGTGTAGGAGGCGCCGGGGCCGGTGGCCGGGTCCCAGACGATGCCCTCGTTCTGGACGTGCTGCGCGTCCGGTCCGTCCACCAGGGTGCCCACCAGGGTGGGCACCCCGATCGCCTTGACCGCCTCGTCGATCCGCAGGCGGGCCAGCGGGTCGCTGAACGGGTCGAGGTCGGAGGAGTTCTCCGGCCAGATCACGATGTCGGGGCGCTCGACCTTGCCGGCCCTGATGTCGGCGGCGAGCCGCTCGGTGGCCGAGGCGTGGTTGTTGAGGACCATCATCGGGCGGCCCAGGAAGTCCATGCCCGGGTTGGGCACGTTGCCCTGGACGATGGCGACCTTGACGGTGTCGGCGGCGGCCGTGGGCACCGGGACGAGGTAGCCGGCCAGCAGCGCGGCCACCGCGCCGAGCGCCGCCAGCGCGGCGGCCTTCGGGGCCTTCGCCGGCCCGCGCAGGCGCAGTGCGGCCCAGGCCAGCAGGGCGCCGGACAGGGCGACCGCGAAGGTCACCAGCGGGGCGCCGCCGAGCGCGGCCAGCGGGGTGTACGGGGTGGCGGTGTTGGCGAAGGCGAGCCGGCCCCAGGGGAAGCCGCCGAGCGGCAGCCGGTCGCGGGCCCACTCCTGGGTGATCCACAGGCAGGCCGCCCAGAGCGGCCAGCCGGGCAGCCGGGAGGTGACGGCCAGCGCGCCGCCGAGCAGGGCCAGGAACAGCGCCTCCACGACGGACAGGCCGATCGTGGCGTCCCAGCCGACCACCCGCAGCCAGCTGAGCAGCATCAGGAAGAACGGCAGGCCGAAGGCGAAGCCGGTCCACAGCCCCTGGCGGAAGGTGCGGCCCCGGGTGAGCAGCGAGAGCGCGGCGACGCCGAGCAGCGACAGCGGCCACAGGTCGTACGGCGGGAAGGCGAGGGCCAGCAGCAGGCCGGCCAGCGCGGCGAGGCCGGTGCGGGGCAGCCCGGCACGGACCTTGGCGAGCGCGCGGGCTCCGCGGCTCGGTCGGGGCGCCGGCTCCTGCGGCTCGGGGACGGCCTCGGACCGTTCCTGGGTGACGGGAGTGGCCACCGGCGCACCATCTTCCTGGGGCTTGCTGTTCGGACGCTGTGCGAAGAAGGTACCCCGGAACGTCGGTGGCCCGTGAGGTGAGGGTGGTAGGGCTGTGCCACCGGTCGGCTCGGGCCCGGGAGTGACCGGCGGTGCGGCCCCCCGGGGGTCAGCGCGGGGCGTAGCGGAACTCCCGCAGGGGCCACCGGGTGGTGAGCCAGTCGGAGACGGCGCGGTACAGCGGCGCGTCCAGGTGGGCGCGGTCGGCCCGGACCCAGGAGCTGACGGAGACCGCGGACGTGTCCTCGCGGTCCGGGTGGATGTAGACGCAGCCGATCACCTCGTCGC
This sequence comes from Kitasatospora sp. NPDC096204, assembly GCF_044763205.1. NCBI lineage: Bacteria > Bacillati > Actinomycetota > Actinomycetes > Kitasatosporales > Streptomycetaceae > Kitasatospora > Kitasatospora sp. NPDC096204. Next base: position 38,644 of record NZ_JBIWFT010000018.1, on the reverse strand, counting down.
GGTCGGGTTCCAGGACGGTGTAGGTGAAGCCGGTGCGGGCCTCGAAGTCGGCGGCGTGCCGGCGCAGGTCGGCGAGGTTCCGCTCCAGCGGCATCCCGGCGGGGGGCGGCCAGTGGCGGCCGGCCCAGCCGGGGGTGGCGCGGATGTGCTCGATGCTGCCGCTCCAGGCGGCGTGGTCGGAGGCGTTGTGCCGCTCGCCCAGGGGCTCCAGGCGGAACTCCGGGGCGAGCAGCTCGCGCGGGACGGTGAAGTCGGCGGGCACCAGTTCGGTCATGGTGGTCAACCTAGGACGCGGCGGCCCGCCGCTCCACGGGGTTTACCGCTGGTGCACCGTGCGGCCGCGGACCACGGTGCGCAGGCAGGTCGGCAGCGGGTGGCCCGGGGTGAGGTCGGGCAGGCCGGGGGTGCCGGAGCGCGGGTCGGTGGACCAGCCGGCGACCCGGGAGTCCGGGGCCTGGACGACCAGCTCGCCGGCCTCCCAGATCGCGAAGCTGGCGACCGCGCCGGGGACGAGGACGCCGTCCTGGTCCCGGCCGATGGCGCGCCAGCCGCCCCGGGTGTGGGCGGTGAAGGCGGCCCGCACCGAGATCCGGTGGTCCAGGGTCTGGTGGAAGGCGGCGGCCCGCACGGTGCCCCAGGGGTCGAGCGGGGTGACCGGGGCGTCCGAGCCGAAGGCCAGCGGGACGCCGGCCCGCAGCAGCCCGGCGAAGGGGTTGAGGGCGGCCGCCCGCTCGGCGCCCAGGCGCTGGACGTACATGCCCTCGGGGCCGCCCCAGGCGGCGTCGAAGGCGGGCTGGACGGAGGCGGTCAGGCCGAGTTCGGCGAAGGCGGCGACGGCCTCGTCGTCCAGGGCCTCGGCGTGCTCGACGCGGTGGCGCAGGGCCTTGACCCGGCCGGCGCCGACCTTGGCGCCGGCCGCCCGGACGCCCTCGATCACCGCGGCGACGGCCGCGTCGCCGATGGCGTGGAAGCCGGCCTGGAGCCCGGCCTCGGTGCAGGCGGCGACGTGGTCGGCGACCTGCTCGGCGGTCAGGTAGGCGGTGCCGGTGTGCTCCGCGTCGGCGTACGGGTGGTGCAGGCAGGCGGTGTGCGAGCCGAGCGCGCCATCCACGAAGAGATCCCCGCCGGCGCCCACCGCGCCGAGCCTGCGGGCGGTCTCGACGCCGCCCAACTCGCCCCAGTACCCGAAGACTTCGGGCCCCTCGTGCTCGGCGGCCAGGGCCATCAGGGCGGCCAGGTCGGTCTCCGAGGAGATCTCCGGGCCGGCGCACTCGTGCAGGGCGCCGATGCCGAGTTCGGCGGCGCGGGCCAGGGTGGCGCGCTGGGCGCGGCGGCGCTGCTCGGGGGTGAGGTGGGCCAGCGCGGTCTGCCGGACGGCGTGGTGGGCGTCCTTGGTGAGCGGGCCCTCGGGGTCGAAGCCGGGCGCCGCGGCGAGGCCCTCGGTGAGGGTGCGCAGCGCGGTGGTGGCGAGCGCGGAGTGCACGTCGGTGCGGGAGAGGTAGAGCGCGGCGCCGCGGGCGGCGGCGTCGAGTTCGGCCAGCGTGGGCGGGCGGCCCTCGGGCCAGCCGGTCTCGTCCCAGCCGTGGCCGATCAGCACCCCGCCGGCCTCGGGCCGGGCGTCCACGAAGGCGGTGACGGCCTCCAGGGCGGCGGCCAGCGAGGGGCTGCCGGTGAGGTCCAGACCGGTGAGCGCCAGGCCGGTGGCGGTGGCGTGCACGTGGGCGTCCACGAAGGCGGGGGTGACCAGGGCGCCGTCCAGCTCGACGATCTCGTCGGCGGTCGCGGCGTACGCCTCGGCGGCGCCGTCACTGCCGACCCAGGCGACGTGCTCGCCCTCCACGAGCATCGCGGTGGCGAAGGGGTCGGCGGGGCTGTAGACGGCGCCGCCGCGCAGCAGGACGGTCCGGAGATTGCGTTCGGTCATGCGGCCAAGTCTGCACGTCACCGGTTCCCTCACGGAGACCGGCCCGCGGTTCAGAGCTTCGGGGGGCGCGCCTCGTACGGGGTGGACAGCACGACGGTGGTGCGGGTGGAGACGCCGGCGGCGCTGCGGATGCGGGAGAGGAGGTCCTCGAGGTCGCCGGGGGCGCCGACGCGGACCTTCAGTATGTAGTTCTCGTCGCCGGCGACGCTGTGGCAGGCCTCGATCTCGGGCAGGCCGGCCAGCCGCTCGGGGGTGTCGTCCGGGGCGCTCGGGTCGAAGGGCTTGACCGAGATGAACGCGGTCAGTGCCAGGTCGACGGCGTCGGGGTCGATGATCGCGGTGTAGCCGCGGATCACCCCGCGCTGTTCGAGGCGGCGCACCCGCTGGTGCACCGCCGAGGTGGACAGGCCGGTGGCCTTGCCCAGGTCCGTGTAGCTCATCCGGCCGTCTTCGAGGAGCAGCTGGACGATGCGTTGGTCGAGATCCTCCACAGTGCGCAAACCTACCCGGTCGGGAGCACGGGGGGCGCACGCGGTGGCACGGGACAGGACCGCAGGTGCCGGGCGGGCACATGCCGGGCGAATGTGGCATCCGGTGTGGCCAAGGACACACCCGGTGCATCACGGTGCACAGGAGCGCAGGGTTATGAGTCCGGATCACAGGGAAGTGCTGGTTGTGGCCCTGGACGACCACGCCGGGCCCGATCCTAGGGGGATCCTCATGCCTGCTACTGACCAGCGCGTGCTGGGCGCCGACGAGACCGACGATATGACCGACCGCGAGGACCTCGTGGTCGACCACATGCCGGGCACCGACCCGGGCGAGGCGGAGAACTGGGACATCTTCCGGGTCGACTGCCCCGAGTGCCGCCGCCCGATCGCCCTGGTCGCGGACGAGGAGCGGCTGCCGCAGCACGCGCTGCTGCCGACCGCCTGGAACCCCTTCTCCCCCGCGATCTGCCCGGGTTCCGGCACGCCGACGGACGACCTGGCCGAGGTCGAGGCCCCGGAGGACGCCGAGCCGGCCCGGTTCGACACGCTGTTCAAGCTCCCGAGCGGGCTGGACTGGCGGACCCAGCCGTTCTCGCACGCGGTCGCGCACCGGCCGGTGCGGCTCGCCGCGGTCGCCCCCGCTCCGGCGGCGCCCGCCGTCCCGACCGTCGCGGCGCTGCGGGCCGCGATCCCGGAGCAGCGCCGCCGCCGTCCGGCGCTGGCCGGCCGCACCGCCAAGGCGAGCTGACACGCCCCCGGGAACGCCTCCGGCCGTCACTCCGCACCCTGGAGTGACGGCCGGAGGCCGTGTGGGGAAAGGCCTCAGGCCTTCGTGAGGTGGCGGCCGATCACCAGCCGCTGGATCTGGTTGGTGCCCTCGACGATCTGCAGCACCTTGGCCTCGCGCATGTACCGCTCGGCCGGGAAGTCCTGGGTGTAGCCGTAGCCGCCGAGCACCTGGACGGCGTCGGTGGTCACCCGCATCGCCGCGTCGGTGCAGAACAGCTTGGCCATCGCCGCCTCCTTGGAGAACGGCCGGCCGGCGTCCTTCAGCCGGGCCGCGGCCAGGTAGAGCGAGCGGCCGGCCTCGATCTGGGTGGCCATGTCGGCGAGCATGAAGGACAGGCCCTGGAACTCGGCGATGGGGCGCCCGAACTGGCGCCGGGTGCGGGCGTAGTCGACGGCGAGGTCGAGCGCGGCCTGGGCGACGCCTGTCGCGCAGGCGGCGATGCCGAGGCGGCCGGAGTCCAGCGCGGCGAGCGCGATCTGGAAGCCCTGCCCCTCCTCGCCTATCAGCCGCTCGCGGGGCACCCGGGCGCCGTCGAAGTGCAGCTGCGCGGTCGGCGAGGAGCGCATGCCCATCTTGTGCTCCGGCGGGGCCGCGGAGAGGCCCTGCTGGTCGCCGGGGACCAGCAGGCAGCTGATGCCCTTGGGGCCGTCGCCGCCGGTGCGCACCAGGGCGCTGTAGAAGTCGGCCCGGCCGCCGTGGGTGATCCAGGCCTTGGTGCCGTTCACCACGTACGCGTCGCCGTCGAGGTCGGCGCGGGTGCGCAGCGCGGCCGCGTCGGAGCCGGACTGCGGCTCGGAGAGGCAGTAGGCGCCGAGCTGCTCGCCGGAGAGCATGGCGGGCAGCCAGGTGTCGCGCTGCTCGTCGGTGCCGAAGGTGGCCAGCGCGTGGCAGGAGAGGGTGTGCACGCTGACGCCGAGCCCGACGGCCAGCCAGCCGGCCGCGAGCTCCTCCAGCACCTGCAGGTACACCTCGTAGGGCTGTTCGCCGCCGCCGTGCTTCTCGTCGTACGGGAGGGAGAGCAGTCCGGCCTCGCCGAGGGTGCGGAAGACCTCTCGCGGGAAGCGGTCGGCGGCCTCGTCCTCCGCCGCACGGGGCTGGAGCTCGCGCTGGACCAGGTCGCGGGTGAGGCTCAGCAGCTCGCGGGCCTCCTCACTGGGCAGCTGGCGCTCCACGGCTTTCACAGGGGAGGGGGTCATGGCGGTGGTCGCCTCCTCGATCGGGCGCCGGACCGAGGTGTCGGCTGACCCGGCGTGGGTGTGGCTGGTCGGACCGACCGGCACCGGGTTGCGGTGAACGGCCGTTCACAGTCGTGGCGAAGGCGAGTATGCCCGAAACCCGCGTCGGCGTCACGACCTGCACAGATGATCTGTCCGCAGTGGCGGGCTACGGCACCGTAGGGTTGACGTTGTGGCTGCATCCGAACCTTTCCCGCCCCGCCCCCGGCCCGCTCCGGACGACCGGCTGACCGCACTCGCGGCGGAGCTGCGCGCGCTGCCGCCCTCCTGCGGGCCGGTGCGGCTGGTCGCGGTGGACGGGCACGCGGGCTCCGGCAAGACCACCTTCGCCGGGCGGCTGGCGGCGGCGCTCGGCGGGGCCCCGGTGGTCCACCTCGACGACCTGGCCACCCACGACGAGCTCTTCGGCTGGACCGGACGGCTGCGCGAGCAGGTGTTGGAGCCGCTGGCGGCAGGGCGGGACGCCGAGTACCGGGTGTACGACTGGACGCTGCGCCGCTTCGCGGCCACGGCACGGGTGCCGGCCGCCCCGGTGGTGCTGGTGGAGGGGGTCGGCGCCGGGCGGCGGGCGGTGCGGCCCCGGCTGGCCCGGGTGATCTGGATGGAGTTGGACGCCGCCTCGGCCCGGCGGCGCGGCGAGGAGCGGGACGGTCCGGATCTGGCCGAGTTCTGGGCGGGCTGGGCCCGGGCCGAATCGGCGCATTTCGCCGCCGATCCGAGCCGTCCGTACGCCGCGACGCGGGTCGACGGGGTGACCGGCAGGATCGCCCCGCACACCGTGGGTGAACCTTCAACCATCGTCTTGACCTGCGACGTCACCAGGATCTAGGTTCTCCCCAGCCGCCGGAACCACAGCTTCCGGCCGCCTCGGACCCGGCGCCCCCGGCTTGTTCCCCCGTGAGCCGGGGACGCCGTCCGGTCCGTTTCCGAAAGTCGCTCCCCCACCGCCCGTTTCCTCGTCCGAGCGCTCAAGAGCCGCTCGCGCGTTCACATTTGACCCTGTACGGCACCCTTCCGGATCAGCCCCGCGCCGGTACGATTCCTGGCAGGCGCATATGCGCGAAAGGGGTCGACGACCACCGGCCAGGCTGGGCGCAGGCGACTCGCCGGCCGAGCCCCGGCCGCACCGCGGGGGGCGTGAGTGACGACGGTGGACAGTTCCGACAGCACGGCGGGCGGGCCCGACCGGCTCGCCGACCGCGCCTGGCTGCGCGCCATGGACGCGTACACGGCCGGTGCGTACACCCGGGCCGAGGAGGAGTTCCGGGCCGCCGTCCGGCTGGACCCGGGCATGGCCGACGCCTGGCTCGGACTGCACGCGCTGCGCAGCGACACCTCGGCCGCCCTGCTGGCCATGTACCGCCACCAGAACCGGTTCGGCGAGCAGCGGCGGCTGCACCGACGGCCGCTCAGCTCCTGGTACTGGCTGGGCTGGTGGGTGCAACCGGTGCTGGAGGACGCCCGCGACCTCGCGCTGGCACACGCCTCGCACTGGCTGGACGGCCGTCACCTGGCCGAGCTGGACGGGGCGTTGGAGCAGTGCCCGGCACCCGGCGAGGACCCGTCCGCCCGCTTCCTGTACGCCTGCCGGTCCTACCTGCTCAAGGACTGGGAGCAGTTGATCCGGGACACCGACCGGCTGCTGGACGACCCGCTGCTCGGCATCGAGGCCGGGCTGTTCGCCGGCATGGCGCGGGTGCGCCTCGACATGTGCGCCCAGGCGCAGGCCCCGCTGGCCGCCTCGCTGGCCCGCTGCCGCTCCGAGCAGCCGCAGCGCAAGGAGCTGCGGTACTGGCTGGCCCGGGCGTACGAGGGGGCCGGGCGCAGCGCCGCGGCGCTGCCGCTCTACCGGGCGGTGCACCGGGCGGATCCGGCGTTCATGGACGCCGCGGCCCGGCTGGCGGCCATCGAGGCCGAGGACGGGCTGGCGGACGGACTCACCGACGTGCTCGCGGACGGGCTGCCGACGGGCGGGCGCCCGGGGGCCGGCGACGCCGCGGGACCGGGCGGGCCGGGTGTCGACGCCGGGTTTCCGGACGAAGCCGGGTTCGCCGGACTGCCCGGGTACGGCGAGGAGTTCGGGGACTCGGTGGGCGGGCCGAGCGGCGTGACCGTCTCCGGCGACGGGGTGTCGAGCGGCGCCGTGCCGACCGGCGGGCTCCCCAACCGCGGGCCCTCGGTGGACGCCACCCTGGCGGAGGCCGGACCGGTGAACGCCGGACTGATGGACGCCGGACCGGTCGACGCCGGACTGATGGACGCCGGACCGGTCGACGGCCCCCCGGCGGACGGGGCCCTGAACGGTGGCGCCCTGAACGGTGGTGCCCTGGCTGGCGGCGCCCTGCTGGACGGCTCACCGGCCGACGGCGCGCCGCAGGCCGCCGGGGAGCGCTCCGGCTCGGGCGCCCCGCCCGGCGGCGCCGCCGTACCACCCTCGCTGCCCGCCCTCGGCCGGGTGCAGCCCCGCGCCGCCGCCGTGCCCGAGCCCCGGGCCGGCGGCGACGAGCGGGAGCTGGACGCGGCCCTGACGGAACTCTCGCTGATGGTCGGCATGGAGCCGGTCAAGCGCCAAGTGCGGGCACTCTCCGCCCAGTTGAGAATGTCCCGACTGCGGGCCGAACAGGGCCTGCCGGTCCAGCCGCCGAAGCGCCACTTCGTCTTCTCCGGCCCCTCGGGCACCGGGAAGACGACCGTGGCCCGCATCCTCGGCCGGGTCTTCCACGCCCTCGGGCTGCTCTCCGGCGACCACCTGGTGGAGGCCCAACGCGCCGACCTGGTGGGCGAGTTCCTTGGCCAGACCGCCGTGAAGGCGAACGAGCTGATCGACTCCGCGCTGGACGGCGTGCTGTTCATCGACGAGGCGTACAGCCTCTCCAACTCCGGCTACACCAAGGGCGACGCGTACGGCGACGAGGCGCTCCAGGTGCTGCTCAAGCGCGCCGAGGACAACCGGGATCGACTGGTGGTGATCCTGGCCGGCTATCCCGAGGGGATGAACCGGCTGCTCGCCACCAACCCCGGCCTCAACTCCCGCTTCACCACCAGGGTCGACTTCCCCAGCTACCGCCCCGGCGAGCTGACCGCGATCGGCGCGGCGCTGGCCGGCCGGGACGGCGACGGCTGGGACGAGGACGCCGCCGAGGAGCTGGCCAGCATCTGCACCCACGTGGTCCGCGAAGGCTGGATCGACGAGCTGGGCAACGGCCGCTTCATCCGCACCCTGTACGAGAAGTCCTGCGCGTACCGGGACCTGCGGCTGTCGCTGCTGCGGGAGCCGCCGGGCCGGGAGGACCTGGCCACCCTGCGGCTGCCGGACCTGGTCCAGGCGTACGGGGAGCTGATCGACGGCCGGGGCTGACCGACGGCCGGAGCTGACCGGCAGCCGCAGCCGAGCGGGCGGGCGGACCGTTCAGCCCTGGAGGAGCGCGGCCTCCCGGGCCCGGTCCAGCCCGACCGTGGCCCGGTCGGCCCGCTGCGGCGCGCTGCCGCCGATCGACCGCAGCCAGGCCCAGGTGTCCTCGACGGTCTCGGTGACCGGGCGGCAGCGCAGCCCGGCACCCAGCGCGCGCTCGACCGAGCCGGTGTGCAGGAAGTCGTACAGCTCGCCGGGCGCCAGCCAGATCGGCAGCTCGGTCCACGGCTCGACGCCCGCCGCGAGGATCCGCTCCGGGTCCGTCCAGCGCAGTTCGGCGTCCGAGCCGGTGGCCCGTACGCAGGCCTCCAGCAGCTCGCCCATGGTGGCGTGGCCGGACGGGCCGACCAGGTTGTACGGGCCGCCGAGCCGGGCGACCACGGCGTCCAGGGTCCAGGCCGCGAGGTCGCGCACGTCGATGTACTGGAGGGGGAGCTCGCGCGGGCCCGGGGCGAGCACCGGGCCGCCCTCGGCGATCCGGTTGAGCCACCAGGGCAGCCGGCCGATGTCCTCGTACGGGCCGATGATCAGCCCGGCGCGGGCCAGCAGCGCCCGCCCGCCGAACTCCGCCTCCAACGCCAGTTCCGCGCCGCGCTTGGTCTCGGCGTAGGGCACCTCACCGGGGAGGTCCGGGGAGGAGTCGACCACCGGCGCCGCCTCGCCGGCTCCCGGCGCCAGCGGATAGTCGTACACCGACCGGCTGGAGACGTACGCGTAGTGGCCGACCCTGCCGTTGAGGAGGCGGGCGCTGTCGCGCACCGCCGCGGGCGCCCAGGACCAGGTGTCCACCACCGCGTCCCACTCCCCCGTGCCCAGCGCCGCGAGGCCGTCCTCGGCGGTGCGGTCGCCCGTCAGCTGCCGGACGCCCCCGGGCGCGGGCCGCGTGCCGCGGTTGAGGGCCGTCACCTCCCAGCCCCTGGCCAGCGCCTCCTCGGCGACGGCCCGGCCGACGAACTTGGTTCCACCCAGCAGGAGAAGTCTCATGCCCACCACCCTGGTGCCGGGGTGGTGGGCATGGAACGGCTGCCTGCTGTCAGCAGAATCGCCGGGAGCGAACACTCGTCGGTGCGGGCCCGCGCAGGGGCGTTCGTCAGGCCGTGACGCGGTGGTCCGGGTCGTGCATCTCGCCGACCAGCTCCTCCAGCACGTCCTCCAGCATGACCACGCCGAGCGTGCGCCCGTCCTGGTCCAGCACGGCGGCCTGGTGACAGGCGGCCCGGCGCATCGCCCCGAGGGCGTCGTCCAGCGGGAGGCTGCCGCGCAGCACCGTGATCGGCCGCCACAGGCGGGCCGGGACGGGCGCCGACGGGTCCTCCACGTCGAGGATGTCCTTGAGGTGGACGTAGCCGAGGTAGCCGTGGCCGGCCGGGTCCCCGTCGGTGACCGGGAAGCGCGAGAAGCCGGTGCGCAGCGCCAGCTCCTCGACCTCGGCGGCGGTCGCCTTGGTGTCCACGGTGACCAGTTGCTCGGGCTTGAGCAGCACCTCGGTGACCGGGCGGCGGCCCAGCTCCAGGGCGTCCTCCAGGCGTTCCTGGCGGCTCTCGTCGAGCAGGCCGGCGTCCCGGGAGTCCGCCAGCAGGTACATCAGCTGCTCGGTCGTGAAGACCGACTCGACCTCGTCCTTGGCATCCACCCGGAACAGCTTCAGGATGCCGTTGGCGAAGGCGTTCAGCACCCGGATCACCGGGGCGAGCCAGCGGGCCAGCCGGTCCAGCGGCGGGCCGAGCCAGAGCGCGGCCCGCTCGGGGCCGGCCATGGCCATGTTCTTCGGCACCATCTCGCCCATCACCATGTGCAGGAAGACCACGACGGCGAGCGAGATCCCGTACGAGAGCGGGTGCATCAGGCCGGACGGGACGCCGATCGCGTGGAACGGGCCCTCCAGCAGGGAGGCGATGGTCGGCTCGGCGAGGGCACCGAGGCCCAGCGAGCAGACGGTGATGCCGAGCTGGGCGGCGGCCAGCATCGCGGAGACGTTGGACAGCGCGTGCAGCACCGTGCGGGCGCGCTTGTGCCCGGCCTCGGCGAGCGGCTCGATCTGGCTTCGGCGCACCGACACCACGGCGAACTCGGCGCCGACGAAGAAGGCGTTGCCGAGCAGGAGCAGCAGCGCGACGGCCAGTTGCAGGGCGGTCACCGGCTCTCCTCCCGGTCCTCGTCGAACAGCGCGGGCGCGGTGGTGCGCTCCACCCGGACCGCGGTGGTGCGGTGGCGGTCGACACCGGTCACGGTGAAGCGCCAGCCGGGCAGCTCGGCCCGCTCGCCCACCTCGGGGAGCTTGCCGAGCAGGTCGGAGACCAGGCCGGCCAGGGTCTCGTACGGTCCGTCCGGGGCGTTCAGGCCGATCCGTTCCAGCTGGTCGATCCGGGCGCGGCCGTCGGCCTCCCAGACCGGCAGGCCGTCGACGGGCGGCAGCGGCAGCAGCTCGGGGTGGTCCTCGGGGTCGTGCTCGTCCTGCACCTCGCCGACGATCTCCTCCACGATGTCCTCGACGGTGACGACGCCGGCGGTGCCGCCGTACTCGTCGACCACGATGGCCATCGGCTGGAGCCGGCGCAGCCGGTCGAGCAGCCGCTCGGCGGGCAGCGTCTCGGGCACCAGCAGCGGCGGCGAGGCCAGCTCGCCGACCGGGACCAGGCCACGCCGGTCGGCCGGGACGGACAGGGCGTCCTTGAGCGTGACGATGCCGGTGACCTCGTCCAGGCTGTCGGTGTAGACCGGGAAGCGGGACAGGCCGGTGGCCCGGGTCAGGTTGATGACGTCGGAGGCGGTGGCGTTGCGCTGGAGCGCGGCCACGTCCACGCGCGGGGTCATCACGGACTCGGCGGTCAGCTCGCTCAGCGCCAGGGTGCGGACGAACAGGGTCGCCGACTCCTCGTCTATCGCCCCGGCCTTGGCCGAGTGGCGGGCCAGCGAGACCAGCTCGTCCGGGGTACGGGCGTGCCCCAGCTCCTCCTGCGGCTCGACGCCGAAGGCCCGGACGGTCCGGTCGGCGGTGCCGTTCAGGAAGCTGATCAGCGGGCGGCAGGCGAAGGAGAACGCCATGTGCGGGGCGGCGACCGCGCGGGCCACCTGCAGCGGACGGGAGATCGCCCAGTTCTTCGGCACCAGCTCGCCGATCACCATCTGGACGACGGTGGCCAGCACCATGCCGACGACCACGGAGACCCCGCGGACGGCCGAGTCGGGCACGCCGATGCCGGACATCACGGGTGCGAGCAGGGTGGACAGGGCCGGCTCGGCGAGCATGCCGACCACCAGCGAGGTGACGGTGATGCCGAGCTGGGCGCCGGAGAGTTCGAAGGAGAGGTGCCGCAGGGCCCTGGCGACGCGGAGGGACTTGGCGTCGCCCGTCTCGGCGGAGCGCTCCACCTCGCCGCGCTCGACGGTCACGAAGGCGAACTCGGCGGCCACGAACAGGCCGTTGGCGAGGATCAGGAGAACGGCTGCGAGCAACAGCAGCCAGGCGGTGATCACAGTGCCGCCTGCCTTCCGGAGGTCGGAAGCGAGGCGGCGCAGATACTACCGGACGGATCGTCCATCGAGGGGGAGTGTCACTCCTCAGGTCGGGTTCGGGCACTCGATTCGGGGCAGGGCGGACTTTGCCCCGCTTTTACCAGCGTAGACCATACCCGGATGGGCGAAAGAAGGCCGTTCGGCCCACCGGGGCCACGGAACCGCAGGTGGGAGGCGGCCCCGCGCTCGGGCCCCGGCTCGTTCACGGGCTCGGAGCCGGGTGTGGGCTCAGCCCCGGGCGTGCTGTTCGACCAGGTCGCGCAGCGCGCGGGCGTCCGCGATCGCCTGGGCCTTGCCGACTCCGGGCTGGATGCCCACCGCGGCGAGCGAGGTGCCGTCGGAGAGGTCGAGGGTGGCCCACGGGTCGCCCTGGCGGAGGTTGACCCGGACGATCTCGGCCCAGGCGAGCCGGCGGCGGCGGACGAAGTTGACCACGGTCACGCCGTCCGCGTCGGCGCTCACCCGCGGGCGGGCCAGCATCAGGCCGACGGCGGCGAACAGGACCCCGCTGGCCGTCATCATGATCCGGTCGTTCAGCTGCCAGTTCTCCGGGAGCAGCACGGCCATCGCGGAGAACAGCACCACCAGCAGCACGCAGACCGGCAGCAGCACGGCGCGGGTGCGGCGCGGAGCCCAGGTGACGGGGAACTGGACGGACGGCGTGGACACGTGGGGTCTCCGGGGGTGGTTCTGGTTACGGCAGCACGAGGGGCGGGGACGCGGTCGGCGTCCCCACCCCATTGAACCGTTCTTTACCCGCGGACCGGCGGGCAGGTCACCCGGGCGCGCCGGTCACCGGGCGCGGGGCGCCCGGCGCGCGGGCAGGTCAGAGGCGGCAGGCGTGGATGTTGGTGACCAGGATGGCCCGGGCGCCGATGCCCCACAGGTCGTCCATGATCTGCTGGGCCTCCTTGCGGAGCACCATCGACCGCACCGCGACCCAGCCCTCGGTGTGCAGCGGCGAGACGGTGGGCGACTCCAGGCCCGGGGTCAGCGCGACGGCGGCGCCCACCTTCTCGGCGCGGATGTCGTAGTCCATCAGCACGTAGCGGCGGGCCACCAGTACGCCCTGCAGACGGCGCAGGAACTGCTCCACGCGCGCGTCCTCGCCCGCGCCCTTGGGCCGGATCACCACCGCGTCGGAGACCAGGATCGGGTCGCCGAACACCTCCAGGCCGGCGTTGCGCAGGCTGGTGCCGGTCTCCACCACGTCGGCGATCACGTCGGCGACGCCCAGCTGCACCGCGGTCTCGACCGCGCCGTCCAGCTTGGTGACCGTCGCCTTCACGCCGTGGTCGGCCAGGTGCTGCTCGACCAGGCCGGTGTACGAGGTGGCGATCCGCAGGCCCTCCAGGCCCTTGACGTCCTCGACGTCCACACCCTCGGGACGGGCGAAGCGGAAGGTCGACCCGGCGAAGCCGAGGGCGAGCACCTCCTCGGCGTTGGAGTGCGAGTCCAGCAGCAGGTCGCGGCCGGTGATGCCGACGTCGAGGCGGCCGGAGCCGACGTAGACGGCGATGTCGCGCGGGCGCAGGAAGAAGAACTCCACCTCGTTGTTCGGGTCGACGAGGACGAGCTCCTTGGGGTCCTTCCGCTGGCGGTAGCCGGCCTCATGGAGCATCTCCGCCGCGGGACCCGAGAGAGAACCCTTGTTGGGGACGGCGATGCGCAGCATGGGAGGTTGCTTCCTTACCTGTTGGGAGGATGGGTGTGCTCGGGTGAGCGGGGGTGTCTAGAGGTACTTGTAGACGTCGTCGAGCGTCAGGCCGCGGGCGATCATCATCACCTGCAAGTGGTAGAGGAGCTGCGAGATCTCCTCCGCCGTCTGCTCGTCGGACTGGAACTCGGCGGCCATCCACACTTCGGCGGCCTCCTCGACGACCTTCTTGCCGATCGCATGGACGCCCTGCTGGACGAGCTGCGCGGTACGGGAGGACGAGGGGTCGCCGGTGGCGGCCTTCTGCTGGAGCTCGGCGAAGAGCTCCTCGAATGTCTTCGAAGCCATGATGGGGCCACCTTACGGCGTGCGGGCGGACGGACGGTAAACGGTCCCGGAGCGTGGACAGTCCAGTGGACGTTCCGCGCTCCGGGACCGGGTCGGCCTGGGTCAGAGCGCGGCGCGCAGCGCCACGGCGGTGGCGACGGCGGCGGTGACGGCCTCGTGGCCCTTGTCCTCGGCCGAGCCCGGCAGGCCCGCGCGGTCGATCGCCTGCTCCTCGTTGTCGCAGGTCAGCACACCGAAGCCGACCGGGACGCCGGTGTCCACGCTGACCTGGGTGAGGCCGGAGGTGGCGGCCTGGCAGACGTAGTCGAAGTGCGGGGTGCCACCGCGGATCACCACGCCGAGGGCCACCACGGCGTCGTAGCCGCGCTCGGCGAGGCGCTTGGCGGCGACCGGGAGCTCGAAGGTGCCGGGCACCCGCAGCACGGTCGGCTCGGCGACCCCCAGCTCCTTGAGCGCGCGGTGGGCGCCGTCCAGCAGGCCGTTCATCACGGTGTCGTGCCACTGGGCGGCGACGACGGCGACCTTGAGGTCGGCGGCGCCGTCGATGGTCAGCTGGGGGGCTCCGTGGCCGCTCATGTCTCGTACTTCCTGTCTGTCGTCTGTCGCGGCCTGTCGCTGACTGTCTTCGGTCAGGCTTGGTTCAGGCGCGGTCGGGGTCGGTTCAAGCGCGGTCGGGGTCGGTTCAGGCGCGGTCGGGGTCGGTTCAGGAACCGAGGCCGGGCAGGTCGTGGCCCATCCGGTCGCGCTTGGTCCGCAGGTAGCGCAGGTTGTGCTCGCCGGGCTCGATCTCGACCGCTTCGCGCCCCTTGACCTTGAGCCCGTGGTCGGTGAGCGCGGTCAGCTTCTGCGGGTTGTTGGTGAGCAGGGTGAGCGAGCGGACGCCGAGGTCCACCAGCATCTGGGCCGCGATGCTGTAGTCGCGGGCGTCGGCGGGCAGGCCGAGATCCAGGTTGGCGTCGACGGTGTCCCGGCCCTGCTCCTGGAGCTCGTACGCGCGCAGCTTGTGTGCCAGGCCGATCCCCCGGCCCTCGTGGCCGCGCAGGTACAGCACCACACCGCGCCCGGCCTCGGCGACCTTCCGCAGCGAGGCCTCCAGCTGCGGGCCGCAGTCGCAGCGCAGCGAGCCGAAGACGTCACCGGTCAGGCACTCGGAGTGGACCCGCACCAGGACGTCCTCGTCCTGCGGCAGGCGCCCCTCCGCGTCCAGGCCGCCGGCCACCAGCGCGAGGTGCTCGACGCCGTCGATGGTGCCCTTGTAGCCGACGGCGGTGAACTCCCCGTGCGCGGTGGGCAGGGCGGTGACGGCGGCCCGGTCGACGTGCAGCTCGGTGCGGCGGCGGTAGGCGATCAGGTCCTCGATGGAGATGATCGCGAGGCCGTGCTCGCGGGCGAAGGCGACCAGCTCGGGCAGCCGGGCCATGGTGCCGTCGTCGTTGACCACCTCGGCGATCGCGCCGGCCGGCGGCAGCCCGGCGAGCCGGGCCAGGTCGACGGCGGCCTCGGTGTGGCCGGGGCGGACCAGCACGCCGCCCTCGACGGCGCGCAGCGGGAAGACGTGCCCGGGGCGGGTGAGGTCGCCGGGCTCGGTGCCGGGCGAGGAGAGCAGCCGTACGGTGCGGGCGCGGTCGGCGGCGGAGATGCCGGTGTCGACCCCCTCCCGGGCGTCCACCGAGACGGTGTACGCGGTGCCCTTGCGGTCCTCGTTGACCTGGGTCATCGGCGGGAGCCTGAGGCGGTCCAGCTCCTCGCCGGTCATCGGGGCGCAGATCACGCCGGAGCTGTAGCGGACGGTGAAGGCCATCAGCTCGGCGGTCGCGGCGGAGGCGGCGAAGACGAGGTCGCCCTCGTTCTCCCGGTCCTCGTCGTCGACCACGACCACGGCGCGGCCGAGGGCGATGTCGGCGATCGCCCGCTCGACCGGGTCGAGGACGAGTTCGGGCTCGGCTTGGGGCTGGGACTGGGACTGGGACTGGGGTTCGGGCCGGGTGGCGCCGCTGCTGCTGGACGGGTTCTCGGTCATCTCGGTCATGCCGTGGCTCCCTGGGGGACGGAGGCGGACTTGGCTCGCGACTCACGGGTGCTCAGCCACCAGGACCGCAGGCCGAGCAGCACCAGGACGAAGTAGACGGAGTAGGTGAGGCCGGAGAAGGTGTAGCCGCTGTTGAAGGCGAACGGCACGCCGACCGCGTCGACCGCGATCCAGGCGAACCAGAACTCCACCCAGCCGCGGGCCTGGGCGATCATCGCGGCCAGCGTGCCGACGAAGATGTAGGCGTCCGACCAGGGGCTCCAGGACAGGCTGGGGAAGGACGTGAAGAGCAGGGCGAGCGCGACCGTGCCGACCGCCGTGCCCGTCATCAGCACGAGCCGCTCGGGCCAGCGCGCGAACCGTACGGCGATCGTGCCGCCCTCGCGGCGGCCCCGCTGCCACTGCGCCCAGCCCCAGGAGGCCGTGGCGATCACGATCAGCTGCTTGCCGATCAGGCCGGGGACGTGGCCGCCGAGGTAGGCGGCGATCAGCACCGCGCCGGACAGCAGCTGGACCGGCCAGCTCCAGACCGAGCGGCGCCAGCCGAGCGCGAGCCCGCCGAGGCCGAGGATGTTGCCGATCATGTCGGCCCACTTGACGTGTTCGCCGAGGACGGTGAACGCCTCGCCGCTGAGCCAGCTCACTGGGACTCCCCCGGGGTTCCGCCGACCGGGAGGTCGGACGGGTTGGACTGGTTGGACTGGTTGGACGCGCTGGACGGGTTGGACGCGCTGGGCAGGTCCGACAGGTGGGGCAGACCGGGCAGGGTGCGGGACTCCAGGAGGCGCTCGACGTACTTCGCGAGCACGTCCACCTCCAGGTTCACGCCCTCCCCGACGCCCTTGGCGCCGAGCGTGGTCAGCGCGAGGGTGGTCGGGATGAGGCTGACGGTGAAGCTGTCCTTCGCGGCCTCCACCACGGTGAGGCTGACGCCGTCGACGGTGATCGAGCCCTTCTCCACCAGGTAACGGGAGATGCTCTCGGGCAGCGAGAACCGCAGCACCTCCCAGCGCAGGTCGCCCGCCGCGTCGCGCTCGCCGGGCTCGCGGCTCAACAGCCGCCCGGTGGCGTCGACATGGCCCTGGACGAGGTGGCCGCCCAGCCGGGCGCCGAGCGCCATGGCACGCTCCAGGTTGACCCTGGAGCCGGGCGCCAGCTCGCCGAGGCTGGAGCGGTGCAGCGTCTCGGCCATCACGTCGGCGCTGAACTCGCCGGTGCCGGCGGCCAGTTCGTCCGCGCTGTCGACGACGGTCAGGCACACGCCATTGACCGCGATGGAGTCGCCGTGCCGGGCGCCCGTACAGACCACCGGGCCGCGCAGACGGATCCGCGAGGAGTCGCCGATCTCCTGGATCGACACGACCTCGCCGAGCTCTTCGATGATGCCGGTGAACACCCGGGTCTCCTCGCGCTTGGGGCGCGGACTCCGGGGCGGCATGGGAGATGACACGGACGGGCACCGGTACACGGGCCCGGGGCACGACCCGTCGCCGGGGATGCCGAGGCCACCGGGAGATCGCTCGCCCGGCACGGGAGACACCGCTCCCGTCGTTCACCTGACCGGGGCCCGGGAGGCAGTCTCCTGCCACTGGACCCACGGGTACTGCTCTTCGTCCGCCCGCGCACGCCTCCCATCCGGACTTTAACCGTCGGTCCAGGAATTTCACCTGGTCAACCGGCCGCTGGCTGCGGACGGGTCGCGGACTGTAACCGCCGGTTCGGATTTTCACCGACCCCGGAGTGCGCTGAACGTCACTGCTTGATGCCGTCATTGTGCCACGGACGGCGCAACGGCAGGGAGACCCTCGTGCTGTGGCCTGTTTCACGGGCCCGCGGGGAATGCGCGGCAAGCAGCGAGGTGCGGCGGGCGCCCCGGGGTGGGCGGGCGCTCATGGGGAGGCGGGCTCGGTGATCGAGGTGAAGTGGGTGACCTCCGGCGGGTGGGCGAGGTAGCTCAACTCGCCCTCCGACCAGACCGGCCGGATCCGCCACATCGGCCCCGCGTACCCGCGCAGGGCCTCCTCGTCGCGCCAGCGGCTCAGCACCAGCACCCTCTGCCCGTCCTCGGACACCGAGCGCAGCAGCTCGCCGCCGAAGCAGCCGTCGATCCGCCCGAGCTGCGGGATCACCTGGGCGGCCAGGTGCGCGCAGAACTCCTCGATGCGCCCGGCCAGGACCTGCCCGGTCCAGATTCTGACGATCACGACCACCACCTCCGGCTGCGGCTGGCGTCCCTCCCCCGGTCCCGCTGGCCCTCGGCCCGGTGGTCTCCCTGACCGGCTCGTCGCCGACCTGCTGGTCGCCGACCTGTCGGTCGGTGATCTGCTGGTCGGTGATCTGCCGCCCGCTGACGCGGTGGGCTCCGACCCAGCGGTCCCTGGCCCCCATTATGGGCGGAAAACCGCTGGTGGGGAGGGGTGGGGAGAGGATTTCGCGAAGGGCGGCGGCGGGGCGCCGAAGGGTGACCGGGGCAGCGGCGGGACGGGGACCGTCGGGCGGCCTCGACTACATTTCCGATATGACGACCACACCGGAATCTGCCGTTTCGTCAACCACCGTGCCGAACCTGCCGGGCAGGCTGTTCGACGCCCTCCACGCGGGCGCGCTCAGCGACCCCGCCCAGCTGCGCGAGATCTACGAGCAGCCGGGCGACCAGGCGCGCCGCAAGCAGGTCGACCACCTGCACGACGTCGCCCGGCGCCTGATCGCCTGCTCCCCGCTGGTGTTCGTGGCCAGCTCGGACGCCGCCGGGCGCTGCGACGTCTCCCCGCGCGGCGGGCCGGCCGGGCTGGTCTCGGTGCTCGACGAGTACACCCTGGCCATTCCGGACGCCACCGGCAACAAGCGGTTGGACACCCTGCACAACATCCTGGAGACCGGCCGGGTCGGGCTGCTCTTCGTCGTCCCCGGCCGGGACTCCACGCTGCGGGTCAACGGGCGGGCCTGCGTCTCGACCGACCCTGAGCTGCTGCGGCAGCTGACGGCCGTCGGCAAGCCGCCGCGCAGCGCGATCGTGGTCGCCGTCGAGGAGGTGTACGGGCACTGTCCGAAGGCCTTCCTGCGGTCCTCGGCGTGGAAGCCGGAGAACTGGCTCGCCACGGACGCGCAGCCGAGTTCGGCGGAGGTCACGCTCTCGCACCTGCGGGACGAGTCGCTGACGCTGGAGATCATCGAACAGCACGAGCGGGAGGCGCTGCTGTACCGGTACGAGTGAGGCAGCGGGGGGGTGCGGGGGTGGCGGGGCTGCGGGGGCTTCGCTCCTCGCGGGTGCCCGGCGGCCGGTCCGGACGGGCCGGGTGCCGGGCGGCGGGCCTGTCCAGCACCGGGCGGCGCGCTCGGGCCGTGTCGTTCGACCCGGCGGCGTCGGGCCCAGGCCGCGTCGGACCCAGGCCGCGTCGGGCTCAGGCCCCCTTGGGGCTCAGGCCGCCTTGGGAACGTCCACCACGGTCGCGCCGTCGGCGGCCCGCTGGACCGCCTGGACGCCCTTGCGGGCGGCGTCCTTGCCGGCGTGGCCCTGGCCGGTGGCGACGATCTCGCCGTTGACCACCTTGAGCCGGAACGGGTACTTGCCACCGGCGTCCTGGTAGATCTCGAACTTGCCCGACATCCGGGCCACCTCCTCACGGGGCCTCCTCGCGGACCGGACGCTCGATGCGCCCGCCGTCGGGCCCCGGCGCCACCGTGCGCCCGGCACCGGGGCGGCCGCACCCGGGCGACAGCGGGACGGGTGAAGCGGGATCCACGGGGGTTTGCGGGGGTGCCGGGACGGCCGCCGGTGGTTTGAATGGACGGATGGACTGCGTCTTCTGTGCGGTCGTGGCGGGCGAGGAACCCGCACACCGGGTGCTGGACGACGAGGCGGCGGTCGCCTTCCTGGACCGCCGGCCGCTCTTCCCCGGGCACGTCCTGGTCGTCCCGCGCACCCACCACCCGACGCTGGCCGACCTGCCGGCCGCCGAGGTCGGGCCGTTCTTCCTGCGGGTGCAGCGGGTGGCGGCGGCCGTCGAGCGCGGCCTGGGGGCCGCGGGCACCTTCGTGGCGGCGAACAACCGGATCAGCCAGTCGGTGCCGCACCTGCACGTCCACGTGGTGCCGCGCAATCCGAAGGACGGACTGCGCGGGTTCTTCTGGCCGCGGCGGCGGTACCCGGACGAGGCGGGGGCGGCGGAGGTCGCGGCCCGGCTGCGGTCGGCGCTGGAGGACTGAGCGAGGCGCGAGGGGTACCGAAGGGGGCCGGCAGGGCGCCGACAGGGGGACGGAGGGGCTACCGGAGGGGGACGGGACGAGGCGCCGAGGGTGTACGGGCTCCGCCGGGGTGTACGTCCACGGGAGCATCGGCGGGGGTGGATATCGTTTTCCGGGCGGACGATCCGGCCGGTCGGGGCACCTAGGCTCGCGACCATGAACGAACTCGCCTGCCTCGTGCAGCAGACGGCCGACCGGCTCGCGGGCCGACACGTCGGGGCGGTGGTCGCCGGGCTGGCCGGCGGCGAGGTGGAGATCCGTGGCGCCGGGCGGACCGGGCCGGGCGGCGGGGTTCCCGGGCCGCACACGCTGTTCGACATAGGTTCCGTCACCAAGGTGTTCACCTCTCTGGTGCTCGCGCGGCTGGCCCTCGACGGTGCGGTCCGGCTGGACGAGCCGCTCGCCGAGGTGCTCACCGGGGCCTCGGACGGGCGGGCCGTCGTCCCGGCCAAGGGTCCGCAGGCGATCACCCTGCGGCACCTCGCCACCCACACCTCGGGGCTCCCCCGGCTGCCCCGGGGCATGGTGAGGCAGTCGCTGCTGTCCCCCAACAAGGCCGATCCGTACGCCGATTGCACCGTCGAGCGGGTGCTCGACGGGCTCGCCAGGACGCGGCTGCGGGCCGCGCCCGGCCGGGGCTTCCGCTACTCCAACCTCGGCGCGGGCCTGCTCGGCCTGGCCCTCGCGCAGCGCTCCGGCATCGGGTACGAGGAGTTGGTGGCGCGCGAGGTCTGCGCACCGCTGGGCCTGGTGGACACCTGTGTGCGGCCGGACGGGGAGCGGTCCGCGCGGCTGGCGCACGGGCACACCCCGGGCGGCCGGCCGGTGCCGCACTGGAGCTTCGCGGCCGTGCCCGGCATGGGTGGGCTCCGGTCGACCGCCGCCGACCTGGTGGTGTTCCTGCGCGCCCAACTGGCCGCCGAGCGCTCGCCGGACGCGCCGCTGTCACCGGCGATCGCGCTCACCCGGGAGACCCGCCACCGGGTCAACCCGTTCGCCTGGACGCACCTGGGGTGGCTCGGGCACCGGCTGAACACCCAGCAGGGCGGGCACCTCCAGGTCTGGCACAACGGGGGCACGGGCGGGTTCCGTTCGTTCGTGGCCTTCGACCCGGAGAAGCAGGTGGGCGTGGTGGTGCTGGTCAACACCCGCCGGTCGGCCGATCCGGCGGGCACGGCGCTGCTGCGCCGGTTGCAGAACGGGTTCGCGACGGCGGGGTGAGGGCGCGGGGCTCCGCCCTTCCGCCGGATGTGCCGATCGGCACTGCCGCCGGGCCCGTCGAGGAGTCGATCCTGAGCATCCGATGGTTGCGGCTCCCCCGAGGGGCCCGTGGAACGGAAGGAGCTCGGTGTGGCGGCTGTGCTTCCGGCGGTCGTGCTGTCGACGGCCGTGCTTCCGGCGGCCGTGCTGCGGCCCGGGCGGGCGTCGGCTTCCGGGCAGGGGTTGGCGCCCTGGCAGGCGTTGGCGCCCGGCCCGGGAGGCGCCGGTCCCGTTCGGCGCCACCCCAGTGACGGGAGCGCTCGGCCGGGGCGCGATGATGGCGGGGGCGATTCGGGCCAAAACGTGCTGATTGGCACTGTCGCCAGGGGCGACGAGCGGTCGATGCTGGGGATCCGTCAGTCGCGGTTCCGACAGGGGAATCGACCGAGCGAAAGGGGGCCGACATGGCGGTGACGTGGTCGCCGACACGGGTGCGGTCGGCCGGTGCCACCAATGCGGCCGAGATGGCCGGTTCGGCCGGCCCAGTCGGTTCCGACGGTCGGCTCGGCCCGGTGGTGCGGGTGTACCGGCGCTTCCGGCCGCTGTCCCGGTCGGCACGGGTGTGGTTGCACTCCTGCGGGGTGGCCCTCTCCCTGGCGGTCTGTCTGACACTCGGCGACTGGTGGCCCGCACCCCTGCTGGCCGCCGTCGCGGTGGTGGCGGTGACAGCGTACGAGCGGCTGCGGCCGTCACGCGGGCTGCGGTCCGTGCGGGTCCACGAGGGCGGGCTGGTGCTGGTCTCGGCCGGTGGCGGCGAGGAGTCGTTGCCCTGGTCCGCGGTGGAGGCCACGGAGTACTCCCCCGGAGGGCCTCGCGGGGTGCACGAGTACGGGCGAATATGGCCGGCGGGCGCGGACGAGCCGCTGGTGCTGGCGCACCTGCGCGGGCTGGGCGGGCTTTTCCGGGAGCTGGAGGAGCGCCTCTCCCCCGGGTTCCGGGCCGCACTGCACGAGACGCTGCGCACCGAGGGGAGCGTCCGCTTCGGACGGGGGCGGCTGACGGTGACGGCCCACGGGCTGGTGTACCGGCCACCGCACCCGCTCGCCGCGACGGAGGCCCACCGGTGGCCGGAGGTGCGCGCGGCCCGGGCGTCCGGCCTGGGCGAGTTGGAGATCCGGACGCACTCGGCCGGCCTGCCGCTCACCTTCCCGATGCCCAACGCCCGTGCGGCCGCGGACTTCCTGGAGGACCTCCGGAAGGCTTCCGCCGGCTGACCTACCGTCGGACGACCGTCCGCGGATGGCCGCCCGCAGATGGCCGCCCGCCCGAGCCCGCCGCTCCTCAAGGCCACCCCTAAGGGGCGCCATGGCCCCATCCCGGAAGGGATCAGTACACCGCTGAGTGGAGGTCAGCTCCCTTTCCCGCCGCCTACCGTCACTGACATGAGCCGACTTCGTACGACCGCCGCCGCGGCGGCCCTGCTGCTCGCGCTGCCACTGTCCGTCGCCGCTGCCACGCCCGCCCTGGCCGCGCCGCCCACCGCCACCGCTCCGACCGCACCGAGCAGCCAGGTCACCAGCCGGATCGAACTCCCCCGCCCGACGGGGCCGTTCGCGGTCGGGCAGGAGGTCCTGCACCTGGTGGACCGGAACCGTCCGGACCCGTGGGTGCCCTCCGCCGGTCCGCGCCAGCTGATGGTCTCGATGTACTACCCCGCGCACGCCGGGACGGGCACCCCCGCCCCGTACATGACGCCCGCCGCCGCCCGGGCGCTGCTCGACGGGAAGCTGCCGGGCAACACCATCCCGACCGAGGCGGTGTCCGGCACCCGGACGTGGTCCGAGACCGGGGCGCGCCCACAGGGCGGCCACTACCCGCTGGCGGTCCTGTCGCCCGGCTTCACCATGCCCCGGGCCTCGCTCAGCAGCCTCGCCGAGGACCTGACCAGCCGCGGCTACGTCGTCGCACTGGTCGACCACACCTACGAGAACACCGGAACCACCTTCCCCGACGGACGGACGCTCCCCTGCGACCTGTGCGGGAAGCTGAGGACCCAGGAGGCCTGGGCTGCCCTGGACGCGAGCCGGGCCAAGGACGTCTCCTTCGTCATCGACCAGCTGACCGACCGCCCGCACCCGGCCTGGCGCTACGCCCGCCTGATCGACCGCGACCGGATCGCCATGGCCGGGCACTCCGCCGGCGGCGCCGCCACCGTCCCGGCCCTGCTCACCGACGACCGCATCCGGGCCGGGGTGGACCTGGACGGCAGCATGGACTACCTGGTGCCGGAGTCCGGCATCAGCGGCAAGCCGTACCTGATGGTCGGCCACCCGCTCCCCGACGGCGTCGAGGACGACAGCTGGATCAAGAGCTGGCCCCGGCTGGACGGCTGGAAGCGCTGGCTGACCATCGACGGCACCGACCACGCCAGCTTCACCGACTTCCCGATCTTCTTCGACGGGCTCGGTATCCCCAAGGACCCGGACACCACCATCGCCGGTCAGCGCGCCGTCGCGTTGACCCGGCAGTACGTCGGGGCGTTCCTCGACCTCCAGCTGAAGGGCGTCCCGCAGCCACTGCTCGACGGCCCGAGTGCCGCCAACCCGGAGGTGCGCTTCACCCGGTGACGGGCACCCCCCGGGCGGGGCCGTCGGCCTGGGCGCCGGCGGCCCTGCCGACGCCGGGGCCTCGGTGCCGGCCGCTCCGTGGCCTGCGGCGCCCACCCGCTCCCCTGCTTCGGCCCTCGGCGTGGCGCCGGGAACCACCGTTACCGGACCACCCCACCCCGACGTGCCGGCCGCCGCCCTCCCCCACCCCTGTCACCCACGCCGTCGAAGCCCGCTCTGGTGCGGCAGCACACGGAAAGTCGGCCCACCCGACGTCCCGCGCGCGGGCCGCTCCGCCCACTCCGCCCGCACCGCCCCTGGGGACGGGCGCGGCCGAACCTGCGGCCCCCGCCCACCCGGCCGCCCCGCACGACCATCCACGTGCCGCGCCCCACGGACAGCCGGCCGATGCCGCGTACCGGACCGACCAGGCCGGACCACCACCCGCCATTCCCACCGGCGCAGCCGTCCGTCCGGCTGGGTTCCCACGGCCCTGCGGTGATGCGCGGGAAGCCGGGCCGACTTCCCGCGAGCGGCCCGCTCCGCCCGCACACCACGGTCACCCGCCGGGCCTCGTAGGTGCTGCCACAGGGCGGCCCGGCCCGGCCCGTGGTGGCGGTGACGTGCGAGGATGCCCGCGTGATCACGATGGAGCAGGGCTGGCTGGACGGGACCGACTCGGGGTTCTTCGTGCTGTGTCCCGAGGGTGCGGTCGAGGGATGGGTGGGCTGCGAGGAGGCGCTGGTGGAGGCGGCCGGGGAGTACGCGGTCGGCCATCCGGTGCCCGGGCACGGGGACGTGCTGGTGCTGGGCGGGGAGCCGTTGCCGGTCGGGTGGCTGGCGGAGGAGCGGGTGTTCGTGCGGCCGCTGTTCGCCGAATGCTCGGACGCCGTCCGGCCGCTGGTGCGCGAGGCGCTGCGCTCCGGGATCTGGGAGGACGGGCCGGTCCTCGAGCTGGCCGCCGGGCGGTACCTGCTCGTGGACGGGTTCCAGGACGGTGCGGACGCCCTGGAGAGCGGGGAGTACCTGACCGTCGAGGTGCCGCCCGGGCGCTACCTGGTCCAGTCGTTGCGGGCCGAACCCGAGCGGTGGCAGGAGTTCCTTCTGGAGCGGCTGCTGCCACGGTGAGCGGTCGCCCGGGGCCGCGTGCGAAGATGGCAGGGCTGGTGGGAACGATCTCCGGACGGTTTCTGGGACGGTTCTCTGGCCATGGTGGACGACTACGCGCAGCGCGCGGGGCAACCGCGGCAGGACGCCCTGCTGATGGTGCCGATCGCCACGGCGCTGATCGACGCCGACGGGCGGATCCTGCACTGGAGCGGTGACGCGGAGGCGCTGCTCGGACACCCCGCGCAGGAGGCGGTGGGTGCCCGGGCGGCGACGCTGCTGGCTGCCGAGGAGCAGCGGTCGGAGGTGCGCCGGCTGTTCCAGGAGATCCTGGCGGGCCGGTCGTGGTCCGGGGTGTTCCCGGTGCGGCACCGGGACGGGCATCTGGTGAACCTGGAGTTCCGCACCCATCCGATCCGCGGCCCGGGCGGCGCCCGGATGGTGCTGGCGGTCGCCTCCGAGGTGACCACACTGCACCGGCTCCAGGCCGACCTGGCCCTGCTGGACGGGTTCTTCAACCAGTCCCCGGTCGGCATGGCGATGTTCGACACCGATCTGCGGTTCGTCCGGCTGAACGACGCGCTGGCGGAGGCGAACGGCCTGGGCATGACGGACCCGCTGGGCCGGCGGCTCACCGAGGTCTTGCCGGGGATCAACGGCCCCGAGTCCGAGGTGGTGATGCGCCGGGTGCTGGAGAGCGGCGAGCCGGTGGTCGACGACCTCGCGCACGGCCGTACCCCGGGTGATCCGAACCACGACCACGCCTGGTCGGCCTCCTACTTCCGGTTGAAGGACCGTGGCGGCCGGGTGCTCGGGGTGTGCGCCACGGTCATCGACATCACCGAGCGGTTCCACGCCGACGCCAGGGCGGCCCGTGCCCAGGAGCGGCTGTCGCTGCTGGTCGACGCGACCGCCTCGATCGGCACCACGCTGGACCTGCGGCAGACCGCCCGGGAGCTGGTCGACGCGATGGTGCCGAGGGTCGCCGACATCAGCGCGGTGTTCGGGCTGGAGGAGCTGGCGGCCGGGAGGAGCGTCGAGCCGGCCGCGCCGGGCGCCCCGCTGCTGGTGCGCCGCCTGGCGATCTCCTCCGCCGACGCGGCCTATCCGGCCGAGGCGCTGCCGGTGGACGCCGTGTACGAACTGCCGCCGGATTCCCCGTACGCCCGGGCGCTGACCGGCGGGCGCACGGTGGTGGTGCCGTCCTGGGAGCTGCCGATGCTGGGCGAGCGCATCGAGGAGAGCCACCGCCAGGCCTACCTCGGCGACCGCCCGCGCTCGGTGCGGATCACCCCGCTGGTGGCGCGCGGCACGACGCTCGGCATGGTGGTGTACTCGCGGCGGGGCGCGCGGGAGTCCTTCGCCGCGGCCGACATCACGCTCGGCGACGAGTTGTCCTCGCGCGCGGCCGTCGCGCTCGACAACGCCCGGCTGTACCTGCGCCAGCACCAGACCGTGCTGGCCCGGCAGCAGGCGCTGCGCGAGGCCAAGGCCGCCCAGGAGCGCCTGGCGCTGGTCAACGAGGCTTCCGCCCGGATCGGCACCACGCTCGATCTCGCCCAGACCGCCGAGGAGTTGGCCGAGGTGGCGACGCCGAGGCTGGCCGACACGGTGGTGGTGGAGGTGTTGGAGGACCTGGTCCGCGGCGAGCGCGAGGCGACCGCCCCGGCGGACGGTTCGGCGCTGCTGCGGCGGATGGCCTTCCATTCGGTGCGCGGCTCGACGCTGGCGCCGATCGACCGCACCGGCGATCTGCACCGCTTCCTGCCCGGTTCGCCGTACGCGTGGAGCCTGGCGCACCGCAAGCCGGTGCTGGTGCCGCGGATGGACGAGGAGGGGATGGCCTGGTTCGCCGAGGACCCGGTGCGCACGGCGGCCGTGCGGGAGCAGAACGTGCTGTCGTTCATGGTGGTCCCGCTGATCGCGCGCGGCACCGCGGTCGGCGTGGCGGGCTTCTACCGCACCCTGGTCGAGCGCCCGTACGAGGAGGACGACCTGGCGCTGGCCGGGGAGTTGGCGGTGCGGGCGGCCGTGTCGATCGACAACGCGCTGCTGTTCACCCGCGAGCGTGACGCGGCCGCCGCCCGGCAGCGGGCGCTGGACGAGGCCTGGGCCGCCCAGCAGCGGTTGTCGCTGCTGAACGAGGCCAGCAACCGGATCGGCACGACGCTCGATCTGCACCGCACTGCCCGGGAGTTGGTGGAGGTGGTGCTCTCGCGCTTCGCCGACTTCGCGACCGTGGACCTGCGCGAGGCGGTGCTCAGCGGCGAGGAGCCCGGGGCGGTTCCGGCCGCCGGCCCGGTGCTGATGCGGGCGGTGGCGGTGGGTGGCACCGGCCAGGACGGCAGTCTGCAGGGGGCGGCCGACCTGGTGGGCGAGACCTCGGAGTCGGCCGACCTGTACGCGCAGAGCCTGCGCACCCGGCGTTCGATCCTGGTCGCCGAGGTGACCGAGGAGGAGCTGCGCCGGATCGTCGCCTCGCCGGACCGGGTGCAGCCGAGCCTGGACGCCGGGGTGCACTCGTACCTGATGGTGCCGCTGGTGGCGCGCGGGCACGTGCTGGGCGGCGCGGAGTTCGTCCGCACCCGCAACCCGGTGCCGTTCGGGCCGGCGGACCGCTCGCTGGCCGAGGAGCTGGCCGCCCGCACCGCGCTGGCGATCGACAACGGCCGGCTCTACCGCCGCGAGCGGGACACCGCGCTCACCCTCCAGCGCAGTCTGCTGCCGCAGGAGGTGCACCGCACGCTCGGGCTGGACCTCGCCTACCGCTACCTGCCGAGCAGCGTGGTCAGCGAGGTCGGCGGCGACTGGTTCGACGTGGTGCCGCTGTCCTCCGGGCGGGTCGCGCTGATCGTCGGCGACGTGATGGGGCACGGCATCCGGGCCGCCGCGACCATGGGCCAACTCCGTACGGTCGCACGGACGTTGATCACCCTCGACCTGGAACCGGCCCGGGTGCTGTACCGGCTGGACGAGGCGACCGCGACGGTCGGCGAGGGCCAGTTCGCCACCTGTGTCTGCGTGGTGTACGACCCGGTGGACCGCCGCTGCACCGCGGCGAGCGCCGGACACCTGCCGCCCGTGGTCGCCGACACCAAGGGACGGGCGCGCCTGGTCGAACTGCCGTCCGGCACGCCCCTGGGGGTGGGCGGAGTCGCCTTCGAGAGCGCCGAGTTCACCCTCCCCGAGGAGGGCATCCTGACCCTCTACACGGACGGGCTGGTCGAACGCCGCGGCCAGGACCTGGACGAGGGGCTGGAGTTGCTCTGCCGGACCGTCGCCGACCGGCGCGGCTCGCTGGAGCAGACCTGCGACGCCGTCCTGTCCCGGCTCACCGAGACCACCGGCGAGGACGACATCGCCGTCATCATGGCGCAGGTCCGCCCGCACGGCGCGGACCGGATCGCCACCCTGCCGCTCACCGGCGACCACGCGATGGTCGCCCACTCGCGCCGCTTCACCCGCGAGACGCTGGGCGCGTGGGGGCTCGAAGCACTCACCGACTGGGCCGAGTTGCTCACCAGCGAGCTGATCACCAACGCCCTGGTGCACGCCGGATCACCCACCCAGCTACGGCTGTACTGCAACCGGGTGCTCACCGTCGAGGTCGCCGACCAGGAGCCCGAGGTGCCGCGGATCCGCCGCGCCCACAGCGAGGACGAGGGCGGGCGGGGCATCCACCTGGTCAACGAGCTCGCGCACCGCTGGGGCAGCCGCCGGATCCAGGACGGCAAGGTGGTGTGGTTCGAGCTGGAGCTGCCCCCGGGGGTCACACCGCCTTTGTGAACAGCCGCCCGCGTGAACGGCCGCCCGCGTGAACAGCCGCCCGCGTGAACGGCCTCCCGCGTTCTCGCCCGTGGTGAGCGGCCCGGATCAGTCCGGCAGCAGCAGGTTGACGTCCCCGAACTCGTGCCACAGGTAGCGCTGTCGGACCGCCTCGCGGTAGCAGGAGGCCAGCAGCGGGCGGCCCGCGACGGCGGCGAGCATCAGCAGGTGGGAGGCCCGGGGCTCGTGCCAGCCGGTGAGCAGGCCGTCCACGGAGCGCACGCCGCGCTCCGGTGTGATGACCAACTCCGTCCAGCCGCGGGCCTCCCGGACGGTGCCGTCCGGGGCGGCGGCCGACTCCAGGGCGCGGACCACGGTGGTGCCGACGGCGATCACCCGCCCGCCCCCGGCCCGGACGTGGCCGACCAGGCGGGCGGTGGCGGCCGGGACGTGGAAGCGTTCGGCGTACGGCGCCTCGTGGACCTCGGGCGAGGACACCCCGGTGTGCAGGGTGACCGGCGCGAGGAGCACGCCCCGGCCGGCCAGCCGGGCCACCACCTCGGAGCTGAACGGGCGGGCGGCACTGGGCATTTCACTGCTGCCGGGGACGGTGGCGAAGACCGTCCGGTAGGCCTCGATCGGCCAGTCGCGGTCCACGTGGCCGTACCGGATCGCCCGGCCGTGCCGTTCCAGGTACGGCAACAGCCCTTCCGGCAGTTCGAGTTCGGCGTACCAGAGGCGGGCGGTGAACGACCGGGTCAGCACCGCCGCACCGGCCGCGGGCAGCGAGACCCGCAGGCCCGGGCGGGCCGGCGACTCCTCCGGCGGGTAGTGGGCCGCCGCCTCCCCCGGCACCACCCGGCGCAACTCGACCAGGTGGGCTCCTGATTCGTCCGGCTGGGCGGAGCAGAGGTGCAGCGCGACCGGGGTGCCGTCGGGCAGCCGGCCGGGCAGCGCGGCCGGGACGGTGGCCGAGTTGTTGACCACCAGCAGGTCCCCCGGTCGCAGCACCTCGGGCAGGTCGGTGAAGCGGCGGTGCTCGACTCCGCCCGAGGCGCGCCGGCCGACCAGCATCCGGACGCCGTCCCTGGCCGTGCCGCGCGCCTCGGCCGGTGCGCGGGCGGAGAGTTCGGGCGGGACGACGAGGTCGGAGCCGAGGGGGAGGTCGGCGGGGTCGAGGTCGGTGGGTGCCGTCATCGCCCGCCCCGGTCCTCGGCGGGGACGGCCAGGTCTGCGGCGGGGCCGGCGAGGTCCGCGGACGGAGCGGCCAGGTCCGCGGCGCGGTAGCGCCCGGAGGGCCTGCGGTCGCGCAGCAGGCCGAGCAGGACCGGCGCCACCTGCTCGGGCAGCGGCTCGCCGGAGATGTCCTCGCCGGGGCTGGCCTCCTGGAGCATCCGGGTGCGCATGTTCCCCGGGTCCACCGCCCAGACCCGCAACTCCGTCTCCTCCCGGGCGAGTACCCCGCTGGCGAGGTCCAGGGCGGCCTTGCTGGCGCCGTAGCCGCCCCAGCCGCGGTAGGGCACCACGGCGGCGTCGGAGCTGACGTTGAGAACGGCGCCGGCGTGGGCGCGCAGCTGGGGCAGGACGAGCTGGGTGAGGGCGATCGGGGCGAGCACGTTGACCTCGAAGGTCTCCAACAGGTCCGGCAGCGGGAAGTCGGCCAGCCGGGGCAGCGGCTCCCTGCCGGGGCCGGGGGCGCCGTTGAGCGTTCCGGCGTTGTTGACCAGCAGGCTCGCGCCGCCGAGGTCCTCGGTGGCCTCGGCCAGGTGGGCGCGGTGGTCGTCGTCGACGACGGAGCCGGACAGGGCGACGACCTTGGTGACGACGGCCAGTTCGGCCGCGGCGGCGGCGAGTTCGGCCGCGTCCCGGGCGGTGATCACCAGCTGCCAGCCGTCGGCGGCGAGGGCGCGCGCGAGGGCCAGGCCCAGGCCGCGGGAGGCTCCGGTGACCAGGGCGACGGGGGCGGCGTGCGGTGCGGCGGTGCGCTGTGCTGCGTTCATGCCCCCACGATCGCGCCGCGGGCCCGGGCGGCGGATCGGCCACCGGGCCGGGGACCCCGTCGTCCG
This sequence comes from Kitasatospora sp. NPDC096204, assembly GCF_044763205.1. Taxonomy (NCBI): domain Bacteria; kingdom Bacillati; phylum Actinomycetota; class Actinomycetes; order Kitasatosporales; family Streptomycetaceae; genus Kitasatospora; species Kitasatospora sp. NPDC096204. The sequence continues at coordinate 8,253 of NZ_JBIWFT010000018.1, read as the reverse complement.
TTGGGCCTAGTACTGCGACGGTGTCCCACGTGACGGGGTTCGGTTCCAGGACTGTGGCCTCGGCGTTTGCCGTGGGTGGTGCGGGCCTGGTGTCGGCGTCGGCGGCGCCGCCGAGACCGGTGCGGGACGTGGTCGATGCCGCGGCGGGCCGGTGCCCGGCGACCAGGGCGACATCGTGCGTGGAGGGCAGGGCCGCCCGGGCCGGGTCGGCCGGACGGGGACGCCGTACCCGGCGGCCGTGATCGCCGGATCGTCCGCTGTCGTATCGCCGTCCGCGGGGTACCGGCGCTCCTGCCACTGATCAGCCCGGATGAATTACCGGCGGTCCCGCGCGTCCACCGGTGTGTACGGCCGACCGAGCGGGTACCGGTGCTCCGCCCGTTCCACCCACCTTCCCATCCGGCCCGCACGGCCCAGACCTGGAGGTCCGCATGTCCACCGACTCCAGCCCACGGAACTGCCCGTTCGACTTCGCCGAGGCCCTCGAATTCGACCCGACGCTCCGGCAGCTCATGAACGAGGCACCGGTCAGCCGCATCCGCCTCCCCTACGGCGAGGGGGCGGCTTGGCTCGTCACGGGGTACGACGACGTGCGTACGGTGACCACCGACCGGCGTTTCAGCCGGCACGCCGTCGTCGGCCGGGACTTTCCGCGGATGACTCCCGAGCCGATCGTCCAGGCCGAGGCGATCAACGTCATGGACCCGCCTGCCAGCGCCCGCCTGCGCAGCCTGGTGTCCAAGGGCTTCACATCCGACCACATCGAGCGGATGAGGGAGCGTACCCGGCACGTGGTCGACGAGCTGCTGGACCGCATGCGGGACCAGGGCTCCCCGGCCGACCTCATGGAGCACCTGGCCCACCCGCTCCCGCTGATCACGATCTGCGAGGTCCTGGAGATCCCCGAGGCCGACAGCGCACAACTGCGCGCCAACGCCCGGACGATGATGAACGTGGGCCTGGCCAACAAGCCGGACGCGGTGCGGGCCAAAGCCGACCTGCGGGCGTACTTCGCCGAGCTGACGGCCGAACGGCGCAGGAACCCCGGCGACGACCTGATCAGCGCCCTGGCCACGGCCCGCGACGGCGACGAGGTCCTCGACGAGAAGGAACTCACCGTGATGGCCATGGTCCTGCTGATCACCGGCCAGGACACCACGACGTACGAGCTCGGCAACCTCTCGTACACCATCCTCACCCGGCCCGACGTGCGCGCCGTCCTGCGCGAGCGGCCCGAGATGCTCACCCAGGTGATCCACGAGATGCTGCGCTTCATCCCCTTCCGCAAGGGCGTCGGCATCCCCCGGGTGGCCCTTGAGGACGTGGAGCTGAGCGGGGTGACGATCCCGGCGGGGGACATCGTGCACGTCTCCTACCTGACCGCCAACCGGGACGGCCGCAGGTTCGACCGGCCTGACGAGCTGGTCCTGGAGCGGACCAGCCCCTCCCACATGACCTTCGGCTGGGGCGCGCACCACTGCCTCGGCCAACCGCTGGCCATCACCGAACTCGAAGTCGCCCTCGGGACCCTGCTGGAGCGCTTCCCCAGGATCGCGCTGGCGAAGCCGGCCGCGGAGCTGGCGTGGAACACCACGTCGATCTGGCGCTATCCGCTGGCGCTGCCCGTCACCTGGTGACGGTGCCCCCACACTCCGGCGCCGGCCTGCCGCCACCCCGCTTCCGGCATCGGCGCGCACGTCGGCCCGCGCACCTCGGAGGTGCGCGGGCCGACGTGCGCGGCGAACCCACCTTCCGTACATTGGGGTGATGTGGCTCGAACCAGCTCGCGGCCGACACGACCGCCCGCACGGCGAGCATCCGATCCTCGCCCTGCCGGCTCGTCCGCCGTGCTGTTGGGCCCCGCCCGGTGAATCCGCCCGCCGCGCCGTCTCGACGCGTCCGGCTCGCAGCGGCTGCCGTCGAGTGATGAACTCCCCGCCCGGCCGGGGTCTCACCGGGAACTCCGCCCGTCAGGAGGCAGTCCCATGGCCGTTCTGTGTAAACCGGCGATTGCTGTGCCAGAGCACATCATCACCAACGAGGAAACCCTCGAACTGGCACGCCGACTCCACCACGACCATCCCCAGCTCGATCTGGCGTTGCGCCTCATCAAGAACACCAGAGTGCAGAAGCGGCATCTGATCCAACCCATCGACGTGGTGCTGAAGCACCCGGGGCTGGACGAGCGGAGCGCCGTCTTCGAGGCCGAGTCCAGGGCCCGCGTCCCGACGGTCGTGGTCAGGGCCCTCGAACATGCCCAAGTGGAGCCGTCACAGATCGACCTGATCATCTATGTGTCGTGCACCGGTTTCATGATGCCGTCGCTCACGGCGTGGCTGATCAACAAGCTGGGCTTCCGGCCGGAGACCCGGCAGCTGCCGATCGCACAACTGGGCTGTGCGGCCGGCGGTGCGGCGGTGAACCGGGCCCATGACTTCTGTTCGGCCTACCCGGGCGCCAACGTGCTGATCGTGGCCTGCGAGTTCTGCTCGCTGTGCTACCAGCCCACCGACCTGGGCGTGGGATCGCTGCTGTCCAACGGCCTGTTCGGCGACGGGGTCGCCGCCGCCGTGGTCCGGGGCGAGGGCGGGACCGGGATCCGGTTGGAGCGTAACGGCTCCTACCTCATCCCGCACACCGAGGAGTGGATCTCCTACGCGGTCCGCTCCACCGGGTTCCACTTCCAGCTGGACAGACGGGTGCCGGGGACGATGGAGCCCCTCAGCCCGGCCCTGCGTGCGGTGGCGGAGCAGCACCAGTGGGACGTGGGCACGCTGGACTTCTACATCGTTCACGCCGGCGGCCCACGGATCCTGGACGACCTGAGCCACTTCCTGGACGTGCCGTCCGAGGCGTTCCGCTTCAGCCGGGCCACCCTCACCGAGTACGGCAACATCGCCAGTGCGGTCGTGCTCGACGCCTTGGCCCGGATGTTCGACGAGAGGTCGGCTCTCGACGGCCACCACGGGCTGTTGGCCGGGTTCGGCCCGGGTATCACCGCCGAGATGTCCCTGGGCACCTGGGCATCGTCCGATTCCTGACGCACGACGGAGAGCGCTCCACCTTCCGGGGCCGGGCCGGCCTGGGAGGTGACACCGCCGCGCAGTCGGCTCCAGCCCGTGCTCCCGGCGGTGGTCAGCCAGCCGTGCCGGTGCCCACCCCGGTGCCCACCACCGAGGCGGACTGGGTCGACGTCGTGCGGGCTCTCGGCGGGCCGGGCAGGCTCATCCGCGGGACCTACCACCACACGCCCTTCCCCCGGCACGACCTGCACGTGGTCAGCCGCGGCGTCGTCGTCAGCACCAGGCTCGCCGCCGAGGTCGAGCAGGCGCACGCGGCGCTGCGGAGGGGCGGTATCGACCTGGTCGAACTCCACAGCCACGGTCTGACGGACGAACCGCGCCTCTTCTTCACCCCCATCTGGGCCGAGGGCGATGCCGTGGCCCTGGCCAGAGCGGTCCGCCCCGCGGTCGCCGCCACCAACGCCGTGCCGGCCACCGCCTGACCGACCGGCACCGGCGGCAAGCCTCGGCCATGCCCGACGAGCGCGGCCAGCTGCCGGGAGCGCACCCGGGCCCCCGGCCCCCCGCGCCACGTGGCCGCCGGCCGTCCCGAGGGGGCGCCCTGGTTCCCGGCAGGTTCGGTCGCGATGCGGAGCGCACGAAGCTCACTGATACTGAGCCCGACGGGCGGTGACGGAGCGCAGCGCTGTTGCCACGATCCGCGCCCGGCCGTACGCCGTCGTGGGCGCAGCAGCCGCTGGGCGGGGCGGACGGACGCCACCACCGGCGACCAACCGCTTGGCGGCGTACCGACCGCCGAGTCCTGGACGGAGAAACCGAGGATGCTGAACCGACGAGACCTCCTCAGGGCCGCCGCCGTAGGCGGCCCTTTGGTCGCCCTCTTCCCAGGGGGCCCCACACCGAGCCCGGCCCATGCCGCGCCGGCCGCGCTGCCGGCCGGTCCGGCCAGATCCGGGCCCAGGAGGCGGGCCGCCCGGATCGTCCCCTTCGAGCACGCCATGCGGGTGCCCCCGGTGCTGAGTCCGGTGTCGCGGACGGACTCCTCGGACCTGTACCAGCTGCGGATGGCCGAGACGGAGGTGGAGATCGTCAAGGGGCTGCTGACCACCGTCCGGACCTACGGCGGCTGCTTCCCCGGTCCGACCATCCGGGCGGTCAAGGGCCGGGAGGTGGTGGTCCGGCAGACCAACGACCTGAGCGTGCACACCTCCGTCCACCTGCACGGCGGCAATGTGCCGTCACGGTACGACGGCCTGCCGATGGACCTCGTCGAGCCCGGCGAGACCCGCGAGTACCGCTACCCCAACGAACAGGTGGCCGCCTCGCTCTGGTACCACGACCACGCGCACCAGCTGGAGGCCGAGAACGTCTACCGCGGTCTGGCCGGCGCCTACCTGCTCAGCGACCCGCACGAGAGCGGCCTGCCGCTGCCGAGCGGCGAGTTCGACATCCCGCTGCTGATCCGGGACGCCCGGATCGAGACGGACGGCAGGCTGGTCTACACCGACCCGTACGAGTGCCCGCACATGCTGGTCAACGGCAAGGAGCGGCCCTACTTCGAGGTGGCGGCGCGCAAGTACCGCCTGCGGGTCTTCAACGTCTCACCCAACCGCCACGTATCGCTGCGCCTCGCCGACGGCGAGCCGTTCACCCAGATTGCCTCCGACGGCGGGCTGCTCGCCGGGCCGGTGCAGGTGGAGGAACTGACCCTGGCCGGCGCCGAACGCGCCGAGATCGTGGTGGACTTCGCCCGCTACCCGGTCGGCGGATCGGTGGTACTGGAGAACACGGCCGCACTGGAGACCGAGCGGTCCGAGGTGCTGCGCTTCGACATCACCCGGGAGGCCGAGGACCGTAGCCGGATCCCGGACGTCCTGGCCACCCTGCCGCCGGTCCCGGAGGCGACGGTGCACCGGGAGTTCTGGCTGACGACCTTCCCGGACGCCAGGATCAACGGGCGCAAGTACGACCCGGACCGGACCGACGTGCGGACCACCCTCGGCTCCAGCGAGATCTGGACGATCCACAATCACCTCACCCGTCGGCCGGCCGGGGTCTTCCACGCCCCCCACTCCTTCCACACCCATCTGGTGCGGTTCCGGGTGCTGGACCGCGACGGGGAGCCGGTCGGCCCGGCCGAGGCCGGGCTGAAGGACACTGTCGCGATCGATCCGGGCGAGACCGTCCGGATCGCCATGACCTGGGGCGACTACCCGGGCCAGTACGTCTATCACTGCCACCACTTGGTGCACTCCTCGCACGGCCAGATGGGCCGGATCGACGTACTGGCCTCAGCGCCGGAAGACTCCGACCAAGAGTCGGACGAGACCGACTCGTCCTCGTCCTCGGATGCCTCCGGGTTCGGAGCCGGCCGGTCCGGATCGTCGGCGTCCGGAACGGGTCGGCGGCGACGGCGACGGCGGCAGCGGCACCGGCGGCACGGTCGACACCGCCACGGGCACCGCGTCGGTGTCCGGGCCTGACCTTGTCGGCATCCCGGCGTTCGACTTCCTGTGATCACGGTCGTGAGCCGGTCTCGCGGGCACCCGGGGCCCCGCGAGACTCCCGAGGAGTGCGGAGCGGTGGGCAGTGCCGCGTTCACGGCCCCGCGATCGCGCCACGGGGCCGGGCGGCGGATCGGCCACCGGGCCCAGGGGCCCGTCGTTCACCGAACCTAGGACGCGCCGAGAGCCCAGCTCTCCGGGTCGGTCCAGGCGGACAGGGTGCGGCGGCTCTCGAAGCGGCACTCGCGGCCGGTCAGCGGGTCGGTGAACTCGACAGCGGAGGCGAGGAGCTGGAGCGGGCGGCGGAAGTCGTCCGGAGCCGGTTCGGGCAGCACCACCGGGTACACCGGGTCGCCGAGGATCGGCACGCCGAGCCCGCACATGTGCAGGCGCAGCTGGTGGGTGCGTCCGGTGAGCGGGCGGAGCCGGTAGCGGGCGAGGCCGTCGCGGTGGTCGAGCAGATCGATCCGGCTCTCGCTGTTCGGCGGGGCGTCGACCTCGCGGGCCGCGATCACGCCCCGTTCCTTGACGATGTGGCTGCGGACGGTGCGCGGCAGGTTCAGCGCCGGATCGTAGGGGGCGACGGCCCGGTACTCCTTGCGGACCAGCCGGTCATGGAAGAGGGTCTGGTAGGCGCCGCGGTCCTCCGGCCTGACCACGAACATGGCCAGGCCGGCGGTGAGCCGGTCGAGCCGGTGGGCGGGGCTTAGCGCGGGCAGGTCGAGGGCGTGCCGCAGCCGGGAGAGGGCCGTCTCCACGACGTGCCTGCCGCGCGGCGTGGTGGCCAGGAAGTGCGGCTTGTCCACGACGACCAGGTGATCGTCCCGGTGCAGCACCTCCAAGTCGAACGGGACGCGGACCTCGTCCGGCAGGTCCCGGTAGAACCACAGGTGCGCGCCGGGCCGGAACGGCGCGTCGGGCGCGACCGGCCCGTCCTCGCCGACGATCTCCCGCCCGTGCAACGCCGCGTCGATCCGCTCGGCCGCCACGGCCGGCAGCCGCTCGACCAGGTGGGCGCGAACGGTCGGCCAGGGACCCTCGGCCGGCAGCCGCAGGTGCACCGGGTCCACGCCGTTGCGCTGTGGGAGGGGGGAGGCCGGGCGGCGGCTCTTTCGTCTCATCTCGCGGCCCAGCCTAGTCGGGTGCGCCCGGCCGTCCTCGTCCGAGGTGCCGCCCGCGGGGGCGCAGAGCAGAGTGGACGGTAGGCCCGCTCAGCCGCTCGCTCTGGAGGACGCGTGACCGCCGACGGCTCGGCCGGTATGCCGCCGCTGCACGTTCCGCGACGCACCCGGCTGCTGCTGTACTTCTCCTTCGCGCTGCTGGTCGGCGCCGTCGTGGCCGATCTGGTGACCGGCCCCGGCACGACGCTCTCCCCCGTGCTCGCGGTGGCGCCGGTGTTGGCCGGAGCGGCCACCCGCACGGCCCGGGTGCCGCTGATCGCCGGGGTGATCGCCGTCCTCGCGGTCGGGCTGCTGGAGTCCACCAACACCGATCTGCCGACCGAGGTGCACGTCACCGCGCTGATCACGGTGCTCGCCTCGACCCTGGCCAGTACCGCCGGCGTCGTCCTGGTGGCGGCCCGCGAGCGGGAGCTGTTCCAGGTCCGGACGGTGGCCGAGGCGGCGCAGCGGGCCCTGCTGCGCCCGCCGCCGGAGCGGATCGGGCCGCTGCGCCTGGCCGTGCGGTACGTGGCGGCGGCCGCCGAGGCCAGGATCGGAGGGGACCTGTACGCCGTGGTGGAGACCCGCTTCGGGGTGCGCATCCTGCTGGGGGACGTCCAGGGGCACGGCCTCCCGGCGGTGGAGACGGCGGCGGACGTCCTCGGGGTGTTCCGGGAGGCCGCGCGGACCGAACCCGACCCCGGCCGGCTCGCCGAGCGGCTGGACGCGGCGCTGGCCGCCCGGCCGTCGGACGAGGGCCGGTTCGCCACGGCGCTGCTGCTCGACGTGGCGCCGGACCGGGGGCCGGTGCGGCTGGTGAACTGCGGCCACCCGCCCCCGCTGCTGCGCCGGGCGGGCCGGGTGAGCGAGCTGGAACCGCCGTTCCCGGCACCTCCGCTGGGGCTACTCGGGCTCACCGGCGACGCGTACCCGGACCGGCGGTTCGACCCGGAGCCGGGCGACCTGCTGCTCCTGCACACCGACGGGGTCTCGGAGGCCCGGGACGCCGGGGGCCGGTTCTACCCGATCGCGGAACGGCTGCCCGGCCTGCACGGCGGCACCCCGGCGGACCTGCTGGACGCCGTGCTGGCGGACGTCCGCGGCTGGGTCGGGGACGCCGGGCTGGCCGACGACGCGGCGATGCTGGCGATCCGCTGGGAACCGTGACGGTGCCGTCCGCTGGAAGCCGTGACGGCGACGCGAGGCCGATTGCTGCCGTGGGCGGTCAGGAACGCGATCGCGGCGCTGTAGCCGGCGCTGGTGGTGGGGAACTCGGCGTCGGCGACATGGCCGCCGCGGTCGGTGATCACCGCGAGGTGGATCGTGTCGGCGTGGGAGTCCACCCCGCCGAACACCGTGTGGCCCGTGACGCTCTGGCCGCCCGGTCCTGTCATGCTGGTACTGCCTTCCTAGCCGGAGGTGGCCTCCGGTCGGGTGGGGCAGACAGGACACTGAGGGGGCCTCTGGCCAGGCTCCTGACTTGTTGAATCGACTCCAGGCGCTCGGTCTGCAGCCGTAGCGTCCAGGGTGTCGGTCGGCACGGGCCCGCAGTGCTCCTTGCCGCCG
>NZ_JBIWFT010000017.1:0-182773 GCF_044763205.1 Kitasatospora sp. NPDC096204 | reverse complement strand
AGCTTCACAGGCCCCTGGGCCGTCCGGTCCCTGCGGATCTCGAAGTCCAATGCATCCCCTGAACTGGGATGTTGCAACGACTCCTAGAACCCAAGCTTGCGTTCCGGGCCCTTCGCCATGCCGCCTCCCACCCCCGCGTCGCCCCTCGCGCGTCACCCCTCGCACGCCACCCTCCCGCCGGATGCGGACGACAATGACGCGGAAATGGCGAGGAATGTCCGTTCTGGCGGTATTTGAAGGGGAATAGGGAGCGCGGGCCCGGGTGTGCGAATCGCGACCACTCCCCCACCGTCAGGGTGCGCCGATTCCGCGACTCGACGCGCCGTCATGTCACTCCTGAGGCAGAGCCAGTTGTCGACTTCAGCAATGACATTGCCCGAAAACGATCATTTACGATCATGAAGGGCAGCAATTTTGGCAGTTCCCACTAAACCGTGATGCGCATCACAGTGGTTTGCGGTTTGAACTTGAGTCTGATTAACGTGCTCCCCGTTCGTGACCACACGAACCCGGTTCATCCGCGACGCCGAGTCCTGCCGTCGGATGTTCCGGCAGCGCGAAAACGCATCACGGCAGGAGCGGGGGACCCACAGGTAAGTCGCCCCGGACCGGTCTCCGGAACGGTCCAGGGCTAGGGGTGAAGCCGCGCCCACCAGCGCGGCCGGGCAACTCCAGCCCGAATCCGACAGCTCACCTCGCAGGCGTGGGAGAGGACTCCGTCTTCATGCTGCCCACCAACGGCACCAGTCTGCCCAGCCGCACCCGCCGCGTGATCGCCGCCCTCGGCGTCGCGGGCGTCGGCCTCACCGTCCCCTGCCTCACCTCGGGCACCGCCTCGGCCGCCTCCGTCGCCACCTGGGACAAGGTCGCCCAGTGCGAGAGCGGCGGCAACTGGAGCATCAACACCGGCAACGGCTTCTACGGCGGCCTCCAGTTCACCTCCAGCACCTGGTCCGCCTTCGGCGGCACCGCCTACGCGGCGCGCGCCGACCTGGCCACCAAGGACCAGCAGATCGCGACCGCCGAGAAGGTCCTCGCCTCGCAGGGCCCGGGCGCCTGGCCCGTCTGCTCCGTCAAGGCCGGCCTGACCAAGGGCGGCACCCCGGCCGCCGTCGACACCTCGGCGGGCTCGACCACGGGCTCGACCGCTTCCAAGCCCGCCGCGCCCGTCCAGAGCGCCAAGCCGGCCGCTCCGGCCGCGAAGCCCCAGGCCCCCGCCACGAAGCCCGCCGTGCCCGCCCAGGACGGCGCGCAGGCCACCGCCGGCTCCACCGCCTCCGGCAACCGCGGCGACTGGGTCCAGAAGCGTCAGCAGCAGACCCAGGGCGGCGACTACACCGTGGCCGAGGGCGACTGGCTGTCCTCGATCGCCGACCAGCACAACGTGCAGGGCGGCTGGCAGCGGCTGTACGACCTCAACCGCGGCACCCTGACCGAGGGCCCGGACACCATCTACCCGGGCCAGCAGCTGTCCTTCGGTGGTACGACCGGCGGTGCGACCGGCGGTGCCGTGAACGCCCAGCCGACCGCGCAGACCCCGGCCCCGGCCGCCAAGCCGGCCGCCAAGCCCGCGCCGCAGGCCCAGACCCAGGCTCCGGCCGCCACCGGCAGCATGGCCGCCGCGGTCGCCTTCGCCGAGTCGAAGGTCGGTCAGGCGTACGTCTACGGCGGCACCGGCAACGGCGGCTGGGACTGCTCCGGCCTGACCCAGGCCGCGCTGCGCGCCGCGGGCATCTCCGTCCCGCGCGTCGCCGCCGACCAGGCCGCCGCCAGCACCCACGTCTCGCTGGACAGCCTCCAGCCGGGCGACCTGCTGTTCTGGTCCAACAACGGCAAGGACTCCGGCGTCTACCACGTCGCGATCTACGTCGGCAGCGGCAAGTACGTCGAGGCCGCCAACCCGAGCTCGGGCGTCCGCGAGCAGAGCATCGCCAACTGGGCCCCGGACTTCGCCGGCCGGGTCTGAGACCGGCGCGCAGTCGGACAGCCGACGGGCCTCAGGTGACAGATAACAGGTAACAGATTTCATCATCTGTCAGCTGTCGCCCGAACGCTGACCACCCACCACCCCCGGGGAGAGTCTGGTCGCTCTCCCCGGGGGTTCCGGCGTACCTCCGGCCGAATCCCGTGGTGGATCCCCGCTCCAACGGGCATGCTGCTGCTCTGCACCCGAGGACACCCGAGGAGTCCACATGGCCCAGGTCACCGTCGCCCTCGACGCGAACCTCGCGATCGACGTGATGATGCTCTCCGGCACCAAGAACCCCCAGGACGCCGTCGAACTGGTCCTGCGCGACTACCTGGCCCGCGGCCGCCGCACCGAGACCCGGACCGGCGACGCGGCCGACGGACACCGCCTGACCACCGACCGGCCGACCACCCAGGAGGGCTGACCACCCCGACGGCGCCGCCACGACCGGCCACCACGACCGGCCGCGCGCACGCCGAAGGGCCCCGGAGGTCAACCGCCCTCCGGGGCCCTTGCGTCGGCCGCGGCCGCCGGGGCTCAGCGCGCGCAGGCCCCCGTGGACCCGCGCATCACCAGCTCCGGCTGGAACATGAACTCGCCCCGCTGGGCGGCGTTTCCGCCGACCTCCTCCAGCAGCGCGTCCACCGCCGCCGTGGCCATCGCCTCGACCGGCTGGCGGATCGTGGTCAGCGGCGGCTCGGTGAAGGCGATCAGCGGCGAGTCGTCGAACCCGACCACCGACACGTCCTGCGGCACCGACAGCCCGCGCTGGCGCACCGCCCGGATCGCCCCGAGCGCCATCATGTCGCTCCCGCAGACGATCGCCGTGCAGCCCTTGTCGAGCAGCGCGCCGGCCGCCGCGTGCCCGCCCTCCACACTGAACAGCGTGTGGTGGACGAGGTTCTCGGCCGATTCCCCGCTGTGCCCGAGCACCTCGCGCATCGCCGCCGTGAAGCCCTCGATCTTGCGCAGCACCGGCACGTACCGGCGCTGTCCGACGGCCAACCCGATCCGCTCGTGCCCGAGTTCGGCCAGGTGCTGGACGGCCATCCACATCGCGGCCCGGTCGTCCGGCGAGATGAACGGCGCGTCGATCTTCTCGCTGTAGCCGTTGATCAGCACGAACGGCACCCCGCGCCCGGCCAGCCGGGCGTAGCGGTCGTGGTCGGCGGTGGTGTCGGCGTGCAGCCCGGAGACGAAGACGATGCCCGCCACTCCCCGGTCCACCAGCATGTCCACCAGTTCGTCCTCGGTGGACCCGCCCGGCGTCTGGGTGCACAGCACCGGGGTGTAGCCGTGCCGGCTGAGCACCTGCTCGATCACCTGGGCCAGCGCCGGGAAGATCGGGTTGCTCAGCTCCGGCGTGATCAGACCGATCAGCCCTGCACTGCGCTGGCGCAGGCGGGTCGGCCGCTCGTACCCGAGCACGTCCAGCGCCGCCAGAACGGTCTGCCGGGTGGCGGCTGAAACGTTCGCCTTGCCGTTGAGCACGCGGGAGACGGTGGCTTCGCTGACCCCCGCCTGCGCCGCGATGTCTGAGAGTCGCGCCGTAGTCACGGTCCCAGAGCCTATTCCAACCACGTCAGACCGCCCACCAGCCGGTGCTGTCCGGTGCGAGCACCGTCTCGCCGCCGTCCACCACGAGGTCGGCCGAGGCGAGCAGCAGCGTGCCCGGGGCCGCTATCCGCACCGGCTCGCCGGTGGCGTTCACGGTGCAGACGAAGGCGCCGCGGCGGAACGCCAGGGTGCCCTCGGGGCTCTCCAGCCACTCGACCCCGGTACCGGCGCCGAGGTCGGGCCGGGCCCGGCGGACGGCCAGCGCGCTGCGGTAGAGCTCCAGGGTGGAGGTCGGGTCGCCGGTCTGCGCCTCGACGCTCAGTCCGGCCCACTCGGCCGGCTGCGGCAGCCAGGACGGTCCGCCGGCCACCGGGCCGAAGCCGTACGGGGCCTCGGTGCCTGACCACGGGATCGGGACGCGGCAGCCGTCGCGGTAGCCGTCCTGGCCGGCCTGGCGGAAGAACGACGGGTCCTGGCGGACCTCGTCGGGCAGGTCGGTGACGTCCGGCAGGCCGAGTTCCTCGCCCTGGTAGACGTACGCCGAGCCGGGCAGCGCGAGCATCAGCAGGGTGGCGGCGCGGGCGCGGCGCAGGCCGAGTCCGCGGTCGCCGGGGGTGCGGATCTGGGTGCCGAGCCCGGGCTCGTTGGCGAACCGGGTGGCGTGCCGGGTGACGTCGTGGTTGGACAGCACCCAGGTGGTGGGGGCGTCGACCGGGCGCATCGAGTCGAGCGAGAGGTCGATCACCTCGCGCAGCGCGGCGGCGTCCCAGTCGGTGCCCAGGTACTGGAAGTTGAAGGCCTGGTGCAGCTCGTCCGGGCGGACGTAGTTGGCGGTGCGCTGGACGGTCGGGGTCCAGGCCTCGGCGACGCCGATCCGCTGGCCCGGGTACTCGTCGAGGATCTTGCGCCAGCTGCGGTAGATCTCGTGCACGCCGTCCTGGTCGAAGAACGGCATGACGTCGTTGCCGAGCAGCTTGAGCTGGTCGGAGCCGCCGAGGTCGGGCAGGCCGGGGGCCTTGACCAGGCCGTGGGCGACGTCGATGCGGAAGCCGTCCACGCCCATGTCGAGCCAGAACCGCAGGATCGAGCGGAACTCGTCGGCGACGGCCGGGTTCTCCCAGTTGAAGTCGGGCTGCTCCGGGGCGAACAGGTGCAGGTACCAGTCGCCGGGGGTGCCGTCCGGGTTCTCGGTGCGGGTCCAGGCCGGGCCGCCGAAGATGGACTCCCAGTCGTTGGGCGGCAGTTCGCCCTGCTCGCCCTTGCCGGGGCGGAAGTGGTAGCGCTCGCGCAGCGGGGAGCCGGGGCCCTCGCGCAGCGCGCGCTGGAACCACTCGTGCTGGTCCGAGGAGTGGTTGGGGACGAGGTCGACGATGATCCGCAGGCCCAGGTCGTGGGCGTCCCGGATGAGGGCGTCGGCGTCCAGCAGGGTGCCGAACATCGGGTCCACCGCGCGGTAGTCGGCGACGTCGTAGCCGGCGTCCGCCTGCGGCGAGGCGTAGAACGGCGAGAGCCAGACCGCGTCCACCCCGAGGTCGCGCAGGTAGGGCAGGCGGCTGCGGATGCCGGGCAGGTCACCCATGCCGTCGCCGTTGGAGTCGGCGAAGCTGCGCGGGTACACCTGGTAGATGACCGCGTCCCGCCACCAGCCTCTGGACGCGCTGACGTTCGCCTCGTGAGCGGTGTCGGCGGCAGGCCGGGAGGTGTCGGCCAGGTTCTGGGTCATGGACGGTATCCCTTGGGGACTAGAGGAGCGGAGGGCGCTGGGATGTGGAGGCGCGTGACGACGCGGCGGCGCGCTACGACTTGGAGGCACCGGCGGTCAGGCCGGTGACCAGGTGGCGCTGCACCAGGTAGAAGAAGGCCGCGGACGGGATCGCGATCAGCACGGCGGTCGCGGCCATCAGGTTCCACTGGGCGTCGTGCTCGCTGACGAAGGTCTGGAGGCCCACGGCCAGCGTGTACTTGTCGGAGCTGAGCATGAACGTGGAGGCGAACGGCACCTCGGCCCAGTAGGTGAGGAAGGAGTAGAAGGCCGCCACCGCCAGGCCCGGGCGGGCGAGCGGCAGCACGAGCCGCCAGAAGGTGCCGAACGGGCTGAGCCCGTCGACCCGGCCGGCCTCGTCGATCTCGACCGGGATGGTGTCGAAGTAGCCCTTCAGCAGCCAGGCGCAGTACGGCACGGTGGTGGTCGAGTAGACCAGGATCAGACCGGTGTAGCTGTCCAGCAGGCCGAGTTCGGAGAGCATCGTGTACATCGGCACGATCAGCACCGCGATCGGGAACATCTGGGTGACCAGCAGCGACCACATCAGCGGCTTGTGCCCGGGGAACTTCATCCGGGACACCGCGTAGCCGGTGGTGGCGGCGAGCATCACGCCGAACACGGTGGTGATGCCGGAGACCAGCAGGGCGTTGCCGAACCAGGTGAAGAAGTCGGTGTCGGACAGCACGTGCCGGTAGTTCGACAGCGTCAGCTTGCCGAAGATCTGGCCGGGGTGGAGGTAGTCGGTCTTGTCCGGGCCGAGCGAGACGAACAGGATCCACGCGACCGGGAACAGCGCGATCAGGCCGGCCAGGATCAGGGTGCCGTGGGACAGCGCCCGGGCCAGCGGGCTGCGCTCGCCGCGGCGGCGGACCTTGGCGGGCCGGGCGGCCGGGGCCGCCGCGCGGGCCGGGAGTTCGGTGGTGGTGCTCATCGGGTTACCTGCCTTCGTGGGTCAACTGGGTCCGGGGCCTCAGCCGTTGGCCTGCTCGTTGCGAGCGAGCCAGCGCCGGTAGAAGGCGGTGAAGACGATCAGGATGGACAGCAGGATCACGCCGTAGGCGGCGGACTGCGCGTAGTCCCGGGGGATCTGGCCGAAGCCGAGCCGGTACGCCCAGGTGACCAGCAGCTGGGCGTCGGGGGCACCGGTGCCGAACAGCAGGAAGATCACGTTGAACTGGTTGAACGTCCAGATCACGCCGAGCAGCACGACCGTGGAGGAGACGGAGCGCAGCCCCGGCAGGGTGACGTACCGGAAGCGCTGCCAGGCGCTGGCGCCGTCCATCTCGGCGGCCTCGTACAGCTCGGCCGGGATCGACTGGAGACCGCCGAGCAGCGAGATCATCATGAACGGCACGCCGGCCCAGGTGTTCACCATGATCGCGGCCGCCTTCTGCGCCCACGGGTCGGTGAGCCAGCCCGGCTCGGGCAGGTGCAGGAAGGAGAGGATGCCGTTGACGACGCCGCCGTCGGCGAGCATCAGGCGCCAGGAGAAGACGGTCACGAAGGTCGGTACGGCCCAGGGCAGGATGAGCAGCATCCGGTAGGCGGCGCGGCCGCGCATCTTCTGGTTGAGCAGCAGCGCGAGGCCGAGGCCGAGGGTGTAGTGCAGGAAGACGCAGACGGCCGTCCAGGCGATGGTCCAGACGAAGTGCGACCAGAAGCGGTCGTACGAGCCGGGGCCCCACAGGATGTCGGCGTAGTTGTGGAAGCCGACGAACTCGTAGCTCGCCGGGATCTCGTTGACGCCGATCTTGCGGGCCACGTTGAGGCTGTTGGCGTCGGTGAGGGTGAGCCAGATGCCCTCGGCGAGCGGGTAGAGCACCAGCACGCCGAGCACCAGCACGACCGGCGCGATCATCGCGTAGGCGTACCAGTGCTTGGAGTAGGAGCGCTTGGCGCGTTCCAGCAGGCCCGGACGCTGCTCGCGCTCCCGGCTGCCCTTGTCGGTGGCGCCCTGCACGGCGACTGACATCGTTTGCACCTTCTCGGGGGGATTCTCGGGGGAGCCGACGGCCCGGCCCGCCGGAGGGGTGACGGGTGGCGGTGGCGGGAGGCGGCGAACGACGGACAGCGAACAGATGACAACTGACAGATGGTGAAATCTGTTCTCTGTTGTTCGTTCGCCGTCCCGCGTCCGCCGTCACCCGTCCGCGGTCACCCGTCGACCGGCGGGCCGGGCACAGGGACTACTTGGCGAAGCCCGGCAGGAGCTTGGCGTAGTCGGTGGCGACGGTGTTCAGCGCGTCCTGGGTGCTCGTGCCCTGGACGACCTTGCCCAGGTTGGTGTTCAGCGAGGCCAGCAGCGAGCTGTACTCGGGCAGTTCGGGGCGCGGCTTGGCGCTGTTCAGCACGGCCTGGAAGCCGGCGATGCCCGGGTCGGCCTTGACGTCGGCGGTGAAGGCGTCGGAGCGGGTGGGCAGGGTGGCGTTCTTCTGCGCGATGAACGCCTGGCTCTCGGCCGAGGTCATGAAGGCGGCGAACTTCTCCGCGGCGGCCTTGTGGGCCTTGTCGGCGCCCGCGTAGACGGAGATGTTGTGGCCACCGGTCGGGGCGGCGCCCTTGCCGGCGGAGCCGCCCGGGACGGCGGCGATGCCGAGGTTGCTCTTGTCCGCGAAGGCCGAGCCCTTGTAGACGTTGGTGATCTCCCAGGGGCCCTGGATGATCGCCGCGACCTTGCCGCTGTTGAAGGCGTCCATCATGTGCGCGTAGGCGTCGGTGGTGACGTCGGCCTTGGCGGTGCCGGGCGAGGTGAACATCGTCTTGTAGGTCTCGACGGCCTTGACGGCCTCCGGCGAGGTGATGGTGATCTTCTTGCCGGCGGCGTCGACGGTGTCGGTGCCCTCGCCGAACAGGAACGGCAGCGCGTAGTAGCCGTCCGCGGCCTTCAGCCAGAAGCCGTCCACGCCGGCCTTGTCCTTGACGGCGGCGGCGTCGGTCTTCAGCTCGTCCCAGGTCTTCGGCGCCTCGGTGATGCCGGCCTTGGCGAAGAGCTCCTTGTTGTACATCAGGCCGAGGGTGTCGGTCACCAGCGGGACGCCGTACAGCTTGCCCTCGTACTTGGCCTGCTGAATCAGGCTCGGCTGGAAGGCGGAGGTGTCGGCGGCGGCCGGGGTGCCGTCCAGCGGCTCGAGGTAGCCGGCCTTGGCGAAGGCGGCGGTCCAGCCGACCTCGGAGCGGAACACGTCCGGAGCGCCCTTGGCCCCCATGGCGGTCTGCAGCTTGTTCTGCGCCTGGTCGAACGGGACGTTGACGAAGTCGACCTTGATGTTCGGGTTCGCAGCCTCGAACTTCTTGACGAGCTCCTGGTAGTTCGGCGCCTCGTTGGTGGCGTTCGAGGTGTCCCAGTACGTGAGGGTGACCGGCCCGTCGGCCTTGCCGTCGGAGCTGGAGCCGCTGCTGCCACAGGCAGCCATCGAGACCGCGAGGGCCACAACGAGGGCAGAGGCCGCGATGCCACGCCGCATGAGAACTCCTTGGGAGGGTGGGGGTGCCCGAGATGTTCGGAGACAGGCGCATAATGTGGCTGCCTCGTACCGACCGCACCGTTGCTGCCGTCGGGCTCGGGAAGGAAGTTAACAGCGGCACAAGAAGGACGGAAAGTCCTTGCAGCAAGTTTCTGCAAGAAACCGCGATCGTTACGCCCGCGTGTCCTTGACGTTGCCGCACGGTAGTTGACGGCGGCACCGATTGCCCTACTTCGTCCGATTCGCCCCACTGTGGACTGGCCGACGAAACCACCGTGCGTGGCCGAAAGCGGCCTGCAGCAGACTGGACGCATGCGAATCAGAGCCGTCACCAGGGACGAACTTCCGCTGCTCACCGAGCTGGAGCGGGCCGCCGGCGCACCCTTCGCCGCGATCGGCATGCCCGAGATCGCCGAGGACGAACCTCCCGCGCCGCAGGAGCTGGCGCACTACCTGGACCGGGGCGTCGCCCTGGTCGCCGAGGCCCCCGACGGAACCGTCGCCGCCTACCTGCTGGCCGAGCCGGTGGACGGCGCGCTCCACATCGAACAGGTCTCGGTACACCCCGACCACGCCCGCCGCGGCATCGGCCGGGCGCTGATCGAGCACCTCGCCGAGACCGCCGACGCCCCGGCACTCACCCTCACCACCTTCGCCGAGGTGCCCTGGAACGCCCCCTACTACGCCCGCTGCGGCTTCCGGCCGCTGGCCGGGGAGGAACTCACTCCCGGCCTGCGCGAGATCCGCCGCAAGGAGGCCGAGCACGGCCTGGACCGCTGGCCCCGGCTCTGCATGCGCCGGGACCTGCGGCCGTAGGACCGGCCCGGTCGATCGGCAGGGCCCGGTCGGGCGGTAGGGCCCGGCCCGCCGGTCGGCCCCTACCGATCGGTCCCCAGCCGGAGCACGGTCGTCGAGCGGAACTCCTCCCCCGGCCGCAGCTCCGTGCTGGGGAACGCCGGGTGGTGCGGGGAGTCCGGGAAGTGCTGGGTCTCCAGTGCGATCCCGGCGAACGGCCCGTACGGAACGCCCCTCGCTCCGGTGACCGCACCCTGGAACTTGTTCGCCGTGTAGACCTGGATGCCCGGCTCGGTGGTGAACACCTCCAGGGTGCGGCCGCTGACCGGGTCCTCCAGTCGCGCCGCCCGCGCCGGGCTGCCGTCCGCCGGCCGGGCGCGCAGCACCCAGTTGTGGTCGTAGCCCCCGGGCCCGGTCAGCTGGGGATGCTCGTCGTGCACCGACTTGCCGACCGGCGTGGCCAGCGTGAAGTCGAACGGCGTGCCGGCCACCGGCTCGGTCCTGCCGTACGGGATCTGCCGCTCGTCGGCCGGGGTGTAGGCGTCGGCGTCCAGGGTGAGCAGGTGGCCGAGGACGTCGCCGCTGCCTTCACCCGAGAGGTTGAAGTACGCGTGGTTGGTCAGGTTGACGACGGTCGGCTTGCCGGTGACGGCGCGGTAGGCGATCACCAGCTCACCGGAGGCGGCCAGGGTGTACGTGACGGTGACGTCCATCGCACCCGGGAAGCCCTGGTCCCCGTCCGGGCTGTGCAGCGCCAGCCGCACCCCGCCCTCGACCGGCTCGGCCTCCCACATCCGGTGCGCGAAGCCGTCCGGACCGCCGTGGATGGTCATGCCACCGCCGGTCCCGGCGAGCTGGTGCTCCTCGCCGTCGATGGTGACCGACGAGCGGTCGATCCGGTTGGCGTACCGGCCCACCACCGTGCCGTAGTGCCGGGCCGGGCCGAGGATCTCGGCCAACCGGTCGGTGGACAGCAGCAGTTGGGCACAGCGGCCGGCGCGGTCCGGGGCGCTCAGGGTGTGCAGCGTCGCGCCGAGGGTGAGCACGCTCGCCTCGTACGGGCCGGCCGTGAGCGTCCAGCGCCCGATCGCGGCGCCGGCGCCCGAGGGCTCCAGGGGTTCCTGCCGCACGCTGGTGGCCTCGCTCGCCATTGGCCTGCTCCTCACTGGCGGCCCGGTCGCACCGCGGCCGCCCGGTTCCGGGTCCGTCGAGGGGGCGCCGCGGCAGCCCCGTGTCGGTCAGCCTAGCGACGGCGGGCGCGGCGCAGGCGCTTCCGCGCACCCACGCGCCGCCCCGCGCGCCACCGTCCACCACTTGGGCCCCTGGGCACCCGTCAGGCACCGACTACGCACCCGGCAGGCGCCGTCCCGCCCCCGCCGGGCACCCGCCCGCCCGCGCCCCACCGGGCGCAGCACGCCGCACCCGGCACCGCCCGCCGGCCACCGGCCGCGACGCGCCACCCGCTCCTAGTCGTCCAGGTCCTCCAGCCGGCCCGCGTCCCGCTGCTGCTGCGGCAGCCCGAGCGCCGAGGCCAGCCCGTCCGGCCCGCTGCCCGCCTTGCGGTAGACCGCCGCCAGTCGACGGTTGACCAGGCCGATCGGCACCCCGAGCTCGTCGGCGATCCGCTGCGGCGGCACGCCCTGCACGGCCCGCTGGGCGACCTCCCACTCCGCGGTGCTGAGCGTCTCGATGGTCTCCCGGAAGTCGCGCAGCCCCAGCCGGTTGGGCCGCAGGCCGTAGTTGGCCAGCTCCCGCCGAGCCCGGTCGACCAGCCCCTCCGCGGAGCAGTGCTGGGCCAGTTCGATGCCCTGGTACAGGTACTCCTGGGCGTCGTCCAGCCGTCCGACCCGGCGCAGCGCGGCGCCCAGGTCGACCAGCGCGACGGCGTGCTCGTAGCCGGCCGGGGACTGCCCGAGGTACGTCACGGCGTCCTCCAGCAGCTCGACCGCCGCCTGGCCGTCCTCGATCCTGGCCTGCAGGCGCAGCGCGCTGCCGATCGCCGAGGCGGTGCCGAAGGCGCGGGCGTCCATGACCGCCTGCTGGGCGTACTCGCGGGCCCGCTCGGGCTCGTCGCGCGCGATCGCGATGGCGAGGTGGCCGGCCCAGGGCGCCCAGACGGTGTTGCGCCAGCCGCGGACCTCCAGTTGGGCGCCGGCCTCGGTGAGCGCGGCCGCCGCGCCCGCGTACTTGTCCTTGGCGACCAGCAGCTTGCCGTACAGCGAGGCGGCGTCCGGCAGCACCATGGCCGTCGAGTGGTACGGCGGGTGGAAGCCGAACTCGTTGGCCAGGTTCCAGGCCTCGTCGACCCGGCCGCGGGCGATCAGGGTGTCGACCAGCACGCCGATCGCGTCCCAGGCCAGCGGAAGCTTCTCCCCGATCCGCTCGGAGATGCGGTACGCGCGGCGCAGGAAGTCCTCGGCCTCGGCGAGCAGGCCGCGGCGGAACCGGGCCAGGCCCATCAGGAAGTAGGCGAAGCCCCGGTGGGCGCCGCTCCAACCGGCGATCTCGAACTGGATGATGGCGTCCGCGGCCAGCCTTTCGGCCTGGGCGATGCGGTCGTTGTAGATGTACGTCAGGCCGAGCATCGAGGGCAGTTCGAAGCCCCAGGTGGTGTCGGTCCAGCCGAGGCCCTTGGGGAGCCGGCCGACGTCGAGGACCTCGTCGGCGAGCGCGAGCGCCTCGGCCGAGGGGGCGCCGCGCAGGGTGAGGTCCCAGGCGCGCATGGCGAGTACGGCCCGGTCGGCCGCCTCCCGGCCGCCCAGGTTGCGGCACATCTCGCCGAGCCGGGCGGAGCGGCCGGGGCCGTCCTCCTCGGACTTGCGGAAGGCGTGCCACATGAACGAGGCGGCCTGGAGCCGCTGGCGCGCGGCCGGGTCGGCGGTGAGCTCGGCCTCGTCCTGGCAGACCACGGCGGCCTGGCCCAGCTCACCGGCGTGGGCGAGCACCTCGGAGAGCCGGAAGGTGGCGTCCACGCGCAGTGCGGGGCGCAGCGGCACCTCGTCGGGGTCGAGGGCCAGCTTGAGCTGGTTGACGGTGGCGACGGGGTCGGTGAGCAGTGCGGAGCAGCCGAGTTCGTACAGCACCTCGGCCTTGATCTCGTCGGCGGGCGGCTCGTTGAGCGCGCGGTGCAGACAGCGCTGGGCGGCCTCGGGGGCGCCGATCAGCTGGTGTTCGACGGCGGCGCGGCGCAGCTTCTTGACGATCCGGTCGTCGCCCTCGCCGGAATGGGTCTCGACCAGGTGGCGGGAAGCGGCGAGCAGGCCGAGTCCGGCGTTCTCGATCTCGGCGGCGGCGATGCCGTGCATCCCGAGGCGGGTGGCGTCCGGCATGGTGTTGTAGATGGAGCTGGCGATCAGCGGGTGGACGAACTCCAGGTTCCCGTTGGGGGTCTGGGTCAGCACGCGCTGCTTGCGCAGCTGCTTGATGGCCTCGCGGGCGCCCTCGGTGCTCAGGGTGGAGATCCGGGTGGCGAGGTCGACCCGGATGTCGGTGCCCAGCATCGCGCAGGCCCAGGCGAAGCGCAGGGTGCTGGCGCCGAGCCGGTCCAGCCAGCTCTTGAGGGTCATCCCGGCGGCGTCGACGGCGAGTTCGCGCAGCTGCCGGGAGTTCTCCTCGACGGGTTCGAGCTCCTGCTCGCGGACCTGGTCGAGCAGGGTGTTGGCCTCGAACGGGTTGCCGTTGACGACGTTCCAGAACTCGTAGCAGAAGGCGTCCTCGGCCTTGTCGCCGAGCTCGGCGCGGATCATGTCGGTGACGGAGTTGAGGGAGAGTCGGTTGAGTTCGTGCTTGCGGCCCTTGAGCGCGAGGACGTCCCGGCGGAAGTCCTGGGTCTCGGCGGGCCAGTCGTTCTCGTCCTCCCGGAAGGCGAAGACGAGCAGGACGGGAAGTTCACTCGATCGGATGGCGAACTTGGTCAGCCAGGAGAGTGACTCCCCGTCCGCCCAGTGCAGGTCGTCGACGATCATCACCATCGGGGCGCGGCGCGGCGCGAGCTGGGTGATGACGTAGTCGAGGCCGTCGCGCACGCCCTGCGGGTCGAGGCGGCGGGCGCCGACCTTGGGCTGCTTCAGGCCCATGGCCGGTCCGACGACCTCCTCCCAGGTGCCCATGACCTGGCTGAACACGTCGGGCTTCAGGTCGGTGAGCACGGGCTGGAGCAGCTGGCGCAGCACGTGGTACGGCTCCTTGAACTGCCGTTCGCCACCGCGGGCGAACAGCACGGTGGCGCCGTCGCGGAGCTTGGCGAGCCGCCGGACCTCGTGCAGCAGACTGGTCTTGCCGATGCCGGGGCGGCCGGAGAAGGCGAGCAGGTCACCGATCTCGGTGCCACCGGCGGCGAAGCCGCGGCAGAGCCGGTCGACGGCGGCCTCCACCGAGCGCAGTTCGGCGTCTCGGTCTCGCAGCCGGACCCGGGGCGCGGTGACGTCGCCGTCGGGGGTGGAACCAGCACCCGCCCGAATTGCGTTCTCCTGCTCGGTCACCGTCGTGCCTCCGCCTCGCCCGCTCGCGTCACAGCTCCATCACTGCGTGGAGCCGAGGTTAGCGCCGCACGGACCTTCCCGTGGGGCATTCGTGCAGGCTGGGGCGGACGGTGGGGGTTCGGGCGTACCGTCGAGGGCAATCGCCCTATATCCCTAACGTCCGATCATTGCATCAGATACCCTACGGCCTTCGAGGCGCAGATGATCTTGCGAAATCCGCCCCCAGCACTCGCGCCCCTCCGCGTCAACTCCCCATACCGACAGTGCTCGAATAAGAAGCGCCCCCACCCACCGCTGCACCGGGAGTCCGATGTCTGACGACACATCACTTCAGATTCCGTTCCCGCACCGCCGCAGTCCGCACGGCCAGCGCGCCACCGAACTGCACCGGGACTGGCTGATCCGCCATCCGCTGCTGCCCGACGCCGACCACCCCGGCTACGCGCACTGGGAGGTGGTGGACCTCGCGGCGCTCGGCTACCCGGACGCCGGCCCGGACGAACTCGCCCTGGCCGCCGACCTGATGGGTTTCTACTTCCTCTTCGACGACCAGTTCGACGGCCCGCTCGGCCGCCGCCCCGCCGAGGTGGCCCCGATCTGCGAGCGGCTGATCGCCGTCCTGCACGGCGCCCGCCCCGACCAGGGGTCCCCGGTCGAGACCGCCTTCGCCGACCTGTGGAACCGCAGCGCGCAGGGCATGCCGGCCCGCTGGCAGGCCCGCGCCGCCTACAACTGGGAGTACTACCTGGCCAGTCACCCGGCCGAGGCGGCCGGCCGGATCTCCACCCGGCCACCGGACCGCGACGGCTACCTGGAGCTCCGCCGGGGCACCGCGGCCATGGAGACCATCTTCGACATGGTCGAGCGACTGGGCCAGTTCGAGGTCCCGGCCGCCGTCCTGCACCACCCGGTGCTACGCCAACTCCGCCAGCTGGCGGCCGACATACCGTCACTCAGCAACGACGTGCGCTCCTACCCGCTGGAGGCGCCGCGCGGGGACGTGAACAACCTGGTCATGATCGTCCAGCGGGAGCGGCGCTGCTCGGCCGAGGAGGCCTGCGCCGTGGTCATCGCCGAGGCCCAGCTGATGGTCGACCGCTGCGCCGAGCTGCGCGACAGGCTTCCGGACGTGCACCGCGAGTTGGGCCTCTCCCGGATCGAGGCGACGATCGCCCAGCGGTACGCGGACGGGCTGCTCACCTGGCTGGCCGGCTACCTCAGCTGGGAGGCCCGCACCGGCCGGTACCAGGCGGTCTGACCGGCGCGCGTCCGGAGCCGTCCGACGGGCGTGCGGTGGCGCGCCCCGAGGGTGTCGCCCCTGCCACGCCGAGGCGTGCGGCGGCACGTCACGGGGGTGGTCCCCCCGACGCACGGCGGCGTGCGGCGGCACGCCATGAGGGCTGCCCCGCCTTCCCGCGGCGGCGCGCGACAGCGCATGCGGGGGCGCGACCGCAACACGCGCCCCCGCAGTGATCCGTTCCGGGCCGGCCGCGGTGATCCGCTCCCGAGCAGCCGCGGTGATCCCGTTCCGGCGACGTCCGCGGTGATCCGCACCGGCCCCTCCCGCCCGCGCACCCCCGAGAGCGGCCGGAAGGCGCACCCTCCGTACCGGCCCGGCGCACGGACCGTAGCCGCGCCGGGCGCCCGGCGGCTATCGTGCTCCGCGACGGGCGCCCCCGACGGGGCACCGGTCCCATTGCGTGTCCACACCCTCCGCCGGACCGCCCCCGCCGGGCGGCCCGGCGCGCCGCCCGTGGCCCGAGCCGCACCGGGCGGTGCCCGACGCAGCGAGGAGACACCCAGCATGACGGTCTACCAACCCCCCGGCACCCCCGGCAGCATCGTCGCCTACCGCTCCCGGTACGAGCACTGGATCGGCGGCGGATGGACGCCCCCGCTGCGCGGCGAGTACTTCGGCAACCCGACCCCGGTCACCGGCGAGGTGTTCACCGAGGTCGCCCGCGGCACCGCCGAGGACATCGAGGCCGCCCTGGACGCGGCCCACGCCGCCGCCCCCTCCTGGGGCCGCACCCCGGCCGCCGAGCGGGCGCAGGTCCTGCTGCGGATCGCCGACCGGATGGAAGCGAACCTGGAACAGCTCGCCGTCGCGGAGAGCTGGGAGAACGGCAAGCCGGTGCGCGAGACGCTGGCCGCCGACCTCCCGCTCGCCGTCGACCACCTGCGCTACTTCGCCGGTGCGCTGCGCGCCCAGGAGGGCAGCCTCTCCCAGCTGGACGAGGACACCGTCGCGTACCACTTCCACGAGCCGCTGGGCGTGGTCGGCCAGATCATCCCGTGGAACTTCCCGATCCTGATGGCGATCTGGAAGCTCGCCCCGGCGCTCGCGGCCGGCAACACGGTCGTCCTCAAGCCCGCCGAGCAGACCCCGGCCTCGGTGCTGCTGCTCGCCGAGCTGACCGCCGACCTGCTGCCGCCCGGCGTGGTCAACATCGTCACCGGCTTCGGCGAGGAGGCCGGCGCCCCGCTGGCCGCCAGCACCCGGGTCCGCAAGATCTCCTTCACCGGTGAGACCACCACCGGCCGGCTGATCGCCCGCTCCGCGGCCGACAACCTGATCCCGGTCACGCTGGAGCTCGGCGGCAAGAGCCCCAACGTGTTCTTCTCGGACGTCGCCGCCGCCGACGACGCCTTCTACGACAAGGCCGTCGAGGGCTTCGCGATGTTCGCCCTCAACCAGGGCGAGGTCTGCACCTGCCCCAGCCGCGCGCTGATCGAGTCCCCGGTCTACGAGCGGCTGCTCGGCGACGGACTGGCACGGGTGCGCGCGATGCGCCAGGGCGACCCGCTGGACACCGAGACCCAGGTCGGCGCCCAGGCCAGCGTCGAGCAGCTGAAGAAGATCCTCTCCTACTTCGAGATCGGCCGGGACGAGGGCGCCAAGGTCCTGGTGGGCGGCGAGCGGGCCGACCTCGGCGGCGCGCTGGCCGGCGGCTACTACGTGACGCCGACGGTCTTCGAGGGCGACAACTCGATGCGGGTCTTCCAGGAGGAGATCTTCGGGCCGGTCGTCTCGGTCACCCGCTTCGACGGCTTCGACCACGGCGTCGCCCTCGCCAACGACACCCAGTACGGGCTCGGCGCGGGCGTCTGGACCCGCAGCCTCAACACCGCCCACCGGGCCGGGCGCGCCATCCAGGCGGGCCGGGTCTGGACGAACTGCTACCACGCCTACCCGGCACACGCGGCCTTCGGCGGCTACAAGAACTCCGGCATCGGGCGGGAGAACCACAAGGCGCTCCTGGAGCACTACCAGCAGACCAAGAACCTGCTGGTCAGCTACTCCCCCGACGCGGTCGGCTTCTTCTAGGCCCGGGGCCGTACGACCCGGAAGGAGGGTACGGCCTGCTCAGGTCCGCGCACCGGGGAGGACCGCTCGGGCGGGAAGCGGAGCGGGAGGCCCACCGGGGCCTCCCGCTCCCTCGCCACTCCCCGTGGCGGGCTCCGGGGCGGATCGCCTGTTCAGGGGATCAAAGCACAGGAATGCGGCCGATTCACCGACGCGCCGCCGACATGCCCGGACGGCCCGCGCGAACGCCGTAGACAGGACTCCCCCAACCCCTCACCCTCCCGGGAGTCCCCGTGACCATCGCCACCACCAAGCTCAGCGACCCCGTCGTCCGCGCCGCCGTCACCGCGATCAACGCGGGCGACCGCGAGGCCTTCGTCGGGCTGCTCGCCGAGGACGCGACCATGTCCGACGACGGCTCCGACCGGAACCTGGCGGACTGGATCGACCGCGAGATCTTCACCACCCACGGTCGGATGGACGTCCAGACCGAGTCCGACGGCGGCCGCGCGCTGGTCGCCAACTTCACCAACGACACCTGGGGCGAGATGCGCACCGCCTGGCGCTTCACCGTGGACGGCGGCAAGGTCAGCCGTTTCGAGACCGGCCAGGCCTGAGCCCGGGGCGCGCCTGACGTCCCGCCGGGCACGCGACGCCGACCGTCCGAACGCCGGGCGCGCGACGCCGACCGTCCGACGCGCCCTAGCGGTCCAGCCCCAGGCACCCCCGCACCGCGCGGATCAGGTTCCGCGAGCGGACGTCCCCGGTGACACCCGGCTGCATGCCGTTGGTGACGTAGCCGAAGCCCAGCCCCAGGTCGGGGTCGGCGAAGCCGAGCGACCCGCCCCGGCCCGGGTGGCCGAAGCTCGCCGGGGAGGCCATCGGCGCGGTCGGGCCGTGCCGCCAGAAGCCCAGGCCGAAGGTGGAGTTGACGATCAGCACCCGGTCCGGACCGCTCACCGCCGGCCCGGTCGCGCGCGCCAGCACCTCGGGGCCGAGCAGCGGCGGCAGCAGCGCGCCGGAGCCGTCCGGGCGGTCGGCGGCACCGATCAGCGCCGCGTAGAACCGGGCCAGTGACCGGGCCGTGCCGATCCCGCCGGCGCCGGGGATCTCGGCGGCCTGCACGGCCGGGTCGTTGAGGTCCACGCCGGGGAGCACCGAGGCGAAGGAGCGGGCGGTCAGCGAGGCCGGGTCCTGGTAGGCGTCCCGGACGGACTGCTTGGGCCGCAGCCGCAGCCCGCTCGGACCGGTCCTGGCCGCCTCCGGGGCCGGCAGGTCGACCAGCTTGCCGACCCTGGGCGCGGCGCCGGCCGGCAGCCCGATCCACAGGTCCAGCCCCAGCGGCCGGGCGACCTCCTCGGCGAAGTACCGGCCTATCGTCCGACCGCTCACCCTGCGCACCACCTCGCCGACCAGCCAGCCGAAGGTGTACGGGTGGTAGCCGTGCGCGGTGCCGGGCTCCCAGGCGGGCGCCTGCGCGGCGACGGCGGCGGCCGCGCGCTCCCAGGTGAGCACGTCCTCCAGCCGCAGCGGCACGTCCAGCGCGGGCACCCCGGCCTGGTGCGAGAGCAGCCAGCTCACCGGTACCCGGCCCTTGCCGGCCTCCGCGAACTCCGGCCAGTACGAGGCGACCGGGGCGTCCAGGTCGAGCAGGCCTCGCTCGGCCAGCAGCAGCGCGGTGGTGGCGGTCAGGCCCTTGGTGACCGAGCGCAGCACCTGCGCGGTGTCCGCCGTCCACGGCACCGCGGGCGCCGGACGGCCGCCGACCTCGGGCCGGGCGTCGCCGCCCCACAGGTCGACCACCTTGCGGCCGCGCACGTACAGCGCGAAGGCCGCGCCGAGCTCGCCGTAGTCGGCGAAGTTGCGGACGAAGGCCGCCCGTACGGGCTCGAACCCCTCGGCCGTCTCGCCCCAGATCTCCACCACCGCGCGCCGCCCTCGACCAGTTCCGTTGTTTCCCGTGCCGCTCACGTTCGTTCTCGATGTCATTCGACCGTCTTCGACCGAACTCGTTCGAACCGAGCCCGGAAACCCTAACCTGTCCCCCATGACCAAACCTGCCGAGGAACTGCTGGACGTCGTCGACGAGCACGATCGCGTGATCGGAACCGCCGCGCGCGGCGAGGTGTACCGGCGCGGGCTCACCCACCGCTGTGTCTTCATCCTGGTCCGCGACCCGGCCGGACGGATCTTCGTCCACCGCCGCACCGACACCAAGCTGTTCGCCCCCGGCGCGTACGACATGTTCGTCGGCGGCGTGGTCGGCTCCGGCGAGACCTACGCCGAGGCCGCCGTCCGCGAGGCCGAGGAGGAGCTCGGCGTCCACGGCATCGCCCCGCGCCCCCTGTTCAAGTTCCTCTTCGAGCAGGACCGGTTCGAGCAGGACGGGTTCGATCAGGACCGGCTCTCCTGGTGGTGCGACATGTACGAGGCCGAGTGGGACGGCCCGGTCTCCCCCCAGGAGTCCGAGGTCGCCTGGCACGCCTGGCTCACCCCCGCCGAACTCGCCGACCGCCTCACCCGTGACTCCTTCGTCCCCGACGGCGTCGAGGCCTACCGCCGCTACCTGGACCTCCGCTCCGCCTAGAGGGCCTGTCCGGCCCGCCGCGACCGCGGGGCTCGGGAGCTGTGCGCGGGCGGTCCGCGCCGGGCCCCTGGCTCCACCGGAGGGCCCTCGACGAACTAGGGTGGCGCGCATGGCCTCCCGTACGCCGTCGCCGACGGCCGACCACGCAGCACGGACCTCCGCAGCCGCCGGCGCCGGCGGCTCCGCCCGGCCGGCGGGTGAGCGGCCGCGCCGGCGGCTGAGCGTGGACGAGCGGCGGGAGCAACTGATCGCCGTGGCGCTGGAACTGTTCGCCCGGCGCCCGCCGGAGGAGGTGTCGATCGACGACATCGCCGCCGCCGCGGGCGCCTCCCGGCCGCTGGTGTACCACTACTTCCCCGGCAAGCAGGCGCTGTACGAGGAGTCGCTGCGGCGGGCCGGGAAGGAGCTGTCGGCCCGGTTCGAGGAGCCGATGGAAGGGCCGCTGTCGGAGCGGCTGCACCGGGTGATGGGCCGCTACCTGGACTTCGTGCAGAGCCACGGGCCGGGCTTCGCCGCACTGCTGCGCGGCGGCTCGGTGGCGGCCAGCGCGGGCACCTCGGCGGTGATCGACGAGGTGCGCCGGGCCGCGCAGGAGCAGATCCTGGCCCACCTGGCGATCCCCGCGCCGAGTGTCGGGCTGCGGCTGACCGTCCGGGCCTGGATCGCCAACGCCGAGATCACCTCGCTGGAGTGGCTGGCCGAACGCTCGGTGCCACTGGAGGAGCTCCAGCTGCACCTGGTGCAGGAGTTCGTCGCGGCGCTCACCCTCACCGCCGCCCGCGAGCCGGCTCTCGCCGCCGAACTGGCCTCCTTCTTCGCCGACGAGCGCCCGGACGGCCCGACCGGGCGCCTGGTGCGGGACCTCGCGGGACTGTTCGCCGTGCCCGGGATCGTCGAGACGGTCACCGCGCTCGCCGCCGGCCGCCCTCACGACGGGTCCGCGCAGGCCGGCGGAGCCGCCGCCGAGTGACCGGAGCAGTCCCCGGAGCAATCGCCGGGTCGGTTACCGGGGAGGGGCCGAGGTCGTCGCCACGACGACCGTCCGCGTGATCATCGGGTCATCCTGCGGTTCGGTCCTGACGGTGGGCTCTGATAGGAATGAGCAGGGATCTGACGGCACGCCGCCGCGGCGCGCCCGGTCCCACTCGAACCACCGACGGCAGACGGAGCAGAGCGGGGGGCTCACCAGGTGACCCAGGACGTCCAGTTCAGTGTGGAGGCCAACCCCTTCGCGGCAGCGGAGCAGGTCTGCGCGACCCTCGGCACCCTCACCGACGCCCTCTTCGACGAGCACACCTCGCGCCACCCGGCGGCCTCGCTGAGCGCCCCGCGGACGGGCGAACACCCGGCCGGCGAGGCCCTGTTCGGCCTGCCGCTGGCCCCCAACGGCCCGGTGCACACCGCCGTCGACCGGCTCGGCACGGTGACCACCGCGGGCACCGCCCGCTCCGGCACCGGCGCACGGCTCACCGACCGGGTGGTCGCCGCGCTCCAGACCCGCTACGGCGCAGGCGCGGTGCGCGGTGCCATCGCCGACCGGGGCACCACCTCGGCCGCGCTGTTCCAGCTCCCGGTCACCGGCGAGTTCGCCGACGCCAAGCTGCGTCCGCCGTTCGCCCCCGCGCTGGCCGCGCTGGCGGCCGGGCAGCAGACCCGTCAGCCGGTCGAACTGCCCACCGGCGCGGGCGCCGAGGTCCGGCTGGTCGTGCCGCCCGGCTTCCACTCGCTGACCTCCCCGGACGGTCCGCCCGGCGTCTGCGCCCGGGCGGTGCCCCCGCTGCCCGAGGGCGCGGACCGGACCGGCGCCGCCACGGCCACCGTGGCGGCCGCCGACGAACTGGCCCGGCACCTGGCCGAGGTCGCCGAGGAACTGTTCAGCGCCACCGGCCCGGAGCCCCGGCGCGACTTCGCGGTGATCTCCGCCACCCTGGCCGACCTGATCCGCGACGCGGGAGTCGTCTACGCCGGCGTCTGCGCCCTGGAGCTGGACGGCCGCGGCTCGGACGCCACCCTCGTCGTCTCGCTCGCCCGGCACCCGCTGCCGATCACCGCGCTCGCCACCGAGCTGGCCACCGTCCGGCGGCATGCCGAGGTGTGGACCGTCCTGCTGCCGGCCGGGCCGGCCGCCGTCCTGGTCGAGGGCCGGACCGTCCCGGTGCCCGGCCCGCTGGCCGCCGACGGGCAGCGGCGCTGGGTGGTCACCTCGGCCGTCCAGGCCTTCGTCCCGCTGCCGGACGGCGGGACGGTGCTGTGCGCCCAGCTGTCCACGGCACGGCCGGAGGACTGGGAGCTGTACACGGAGGCGTTCGCGGAGCTGCTGAAGAGCATCCAGTTCGGCTGGGACGGCGTACCGGCCGCGGTGGGCACCGTGCCGGCCCAGGCGCCTGCTCCGGCTCCAGCTCCCCTTCCTGAGCCCGAGTCTGTGTCTGTTCCTGCGCCCGTTCCTGTGCCTGTTCCTGCGCCCGCCTCCGTCGAGGAGGAGCCGGCGGAGAAGCCCGTGCACCTGCGTGGCACGCCGGTACGGGTGCCTCCCGCGGACTTCAACCCCTTCGCGCCGGTGGCGGAGGCCCCCGCCGCCGGTGGGGAGGAGACGGCGCAGGATGCCGCGGACAGGCCGAAGGGCACCCCGGTGATGGTCCCGCCGCCGGACTTCGACCCCTTCGCCATGGACGGCTACGCGGACTCGTCGAGCGACTCGCCCGCCACCCAGCCCTCCGCCGCCGCTCCGATCGCCGACCCGTTCGGCACCACGGTCGCGGCCGAGCAGAAGGCCGATCCGTTCGGCACCGCCCTGCCCGCCCAGGGCCCGGCCGTGCCGCCACCGCCCTCGACCCCGCCCGCCATCCCGGCCCAGGCCCCGCCCGCCGCAGCGGAAACGACGGACCAGGGTTCGGGGCAGCCCGCGGACGCCCAGGAGCCGACCCCGCGCAAGGGCACCCCGGTGATGGTCCCGCCGCCGGACTTCAACCCCTTCGCCATGGACGGCTACGCGGACTCGTCGGCGGCCGAACCGGAGCCGGCGGACGAGACGGACGAAGCGAACTCCGCACCGGAGAACCGCCCGTTCGGCTGAGCGACAACTGCCAGGCGACAGCTGACAAGTTTCAGGTTTCAGGTTTCAGGTTTCAGCGAACGAAATCTGAAATCTGTCACCTGTCCGTTGTCATCCGTCCGCACTCGCCGCCCGGTCGCGCTCGCCCCACTTCGACCCGGCCCCGCCCTCAATCCGCCCGCCGGGCCAGGTGCACCACGTCCGGCACCCCCCGGGCCACCGGGATCTCGTGCGTCACCACGTCCGTGAATCCCACCGCCCGCAGCGCCTCCTCGAAGGCCCGCGAGGGCTGGGCACTCCACACGGCCAGCACCCCTCCCGACCGCAGGCGGTGCCACAGCACCGCGAGCCCGTCCGCGCCGTACAGCCCGTCGTTGGATTCGGTGACGGTCCAGTCCGGTCCGTTGTCGATGTCCAGGCACAGGGCGTCGTAGCGCTCGCCGTCCGCCGCCGCGAGGTACTCCAGCAGGTCCGTGTGGAGCACCTCGACCCGCTCGTCGTCCAGGGCGCCGTCCGAGAAGGCACCGAGCGGGCCGGCCCGGTGCCAGTCGATGATCGCGGTCTCCCGCTCGACGACGGCGATCCGCCCCCAGCGCGGCTCGGCCGCCGCGTACGCCAGCGAGAAGCCGACCCCGAGGCCCCCGATCAACACCGACGGACGCTCGGCCGGGCAGCCCGTACGGTCCAGCTCGTCCAGCGCCGCCTGGATGAGCAGCCGCTCCGAGCGCCCGTCGGCGGTGTCCATCAGGAAGCAGCCGTTGGCGATGATCTCGAAGTCCCGACCGCGTTGCCGGAGCACCACTTCGCCGTACGGGCCCTCCCGCCGGTCGAGCGTGACAACGGCCTCGTGGCCGTCGCGTTCGGGCGGTGCGGTGGTCATCCGTCCTCCTTGGCGGACTCGGGCGAACTCGGCTGCGGGGCCGCCCCCCTTGCGGGGCGGGGCAGGCACCCGCCCGACAATAGCCGAGTCCGCGTCCGGGCCCGTCAGTTCGTGACCAGCACCCCCGCGTACGAGACGCCCGCGACGACCACCCAGGATCCGAGCCCGAGCAGGGCGATCCGCCCGCCGGTGCGGGCCATGGTCGGCAGGTGGACCGCGCTGCCGAGACCGAACAGCGCTGCGGCCAACAGCAGTTCCTGGGCGTCCGCGGCCAGTCCGAGCGCCCGCTCGGGCAGCACTCCGGTGGTCCGCAGGACGATCATCGCGAGGAACCCCGCCACGAACAGCGGCACGATCGGCGGACGGCTGCCGGCCTTCACCGACTTCTCACCAGGCTTCTCACCCGACTTCCCACCCGCACCGTCGCCCGCCCCGCCGACCGCGGAAGCCCCCACCGGGCCACCCACCGAAGCCCCCACCGGGACCTCCGCCGTAGCCGAAACCGGAACCGAAGCCGCCACCCGCGCCGCCCGCAGGTTCCGCCGGACCATCACGGCGACCCCCGCGACCAGCGGCGCCAGCAGCACCACGCGCATCAGCTTGACCAGCACCGCCTCCCGCAGCGCCCCCGGCCCGCCGGTCTGCGCGGTGGCGACCACCTGCCCGACGTCGTGCACGCTCGCCCCGACCCAGCGCCCGAACTCCAACTCGCCGAGCCCGAGCGGGTGCTGGAGCAGCGGGAGCACGGCGATCGCCAGCGTCCCGCACAGGGTGACCAGCGCCACCGAGGCCGCGACGTCCTCCTCCTCACTGCCCGCCGCCTGGCTGACCGCGCCGATCGCCGAGGCCCCGCAGATCGAGTAGCCGGTGGCGACCAGCAGCGGCTGGTCCCCCGGCAGGCCGAGCCGCCGGCCCAGCCAGAGCGTCCCCGCGAAGGTGGCCGCGACCACGGCGAGCACCATGGCGACGGTGGCCCAGCCGAGGCCGAGCACGTCGTCCAGGCTGAGCTTGAGCCCGAGCAGGACGATCCCGAGCCGCATCAGCCGCTTCCCGGCCGTGGACAGCCCCGGCCGGGCGATCCCGCGGACCACCGGGCGCAATCCCGGCAGGTGGGCCGCCACCATGCCGAGCACGACGGCGGCGGTGAGCTCGGGCACGGCCGGTACCAGCGCGTGGACGCCCAGCGCGGCGGCCACTCCGAGGGCCGCGAGCAGCAGCCCGGGGGCGTCCCCGCGCATCGGGGGCAGCGAACGGGTACGGGCGGCGCGGTGCCGGAGCGTCTGCCGAAAGGTCAGTGCCACGCCGCGCTCACTGCTGCCGGTCGGCGGGCAGTCGGTAGACCCGCCGGATGCTGGTGCCGAGCCGCGAGACGTCCGCGCCGTAGACGTGGATGGAGATCGCCGTGCTGCTACAGGAGTTGCGCACCAGGTGGATGTCGCCGGGCGGCGCGAAAGCGGCCACGGTGCCGGCCGGGCCGGCCACGTGCTCGGTCTCGACCAGTCGGGCGGTGGGGCCCTCGGAGACCAGCCGGTAGCGGGTCTCACTCTCCTGTCCCTGGTGGACGCCGGCCACGCACCAGGAGACGTGGTCGTGGATCGGGGTCTGCTGTCCGGGCAGCCAGACCAGGGCGACGACGGAGAAGCTGCCGTCCTCCTCGGCGTGCAGGACGTGCTGGCGGTAGCGCTGCGGGTCACCCTCGCGCTGAGCGGCGGTGAGCAGCGCGTCCGGTCCGTCCGGATCGGCGTGCAGGTGCGGGGCGAGGCGTTCGCCGACCAGGTAGGCGGTGAGCTCCGGCGGGAGCCCGCGGTCCACGACGGCGCGGATCTCACTGATCAGCGCGGTCATCCGCTCGGTGAGTCGGCCGCTGCCGACCGTGGCTGAGGGTGTCATCCCCACAGGTTCGAACGGATCGACCTATCACGTCCAAGGAGGGTTCGTAAGCAACCTCCCCATCAACACTTATATGTCGGTCGGGCTGCTCAGCACCCGACCCGGCTCGCCGCCGCCTGTCGCAGGTGGTCCAGCACCAGTGCGGTGGCCGGGATCCGGCGGTGCTCGCGCAGCACGTACGCGCTCACCTGCCGCCGCAGGTGCGGTTCGACGGCCCGCCCGGTGACCTTGCGGTGGCACATGAAGGAGAGCACCAGCGCCGGCATCAGCGCGATCCCGACCCCGGCGGCAACGAGCGACTGCACCGCGAGGTTGTCGTCGGTGGAGAACACGATGTCCGGCGCGAAACCCTCCTCCGCGCAGACGTGCAGCAGGTTGGCCCGACAGCGCGGACAGCCGGCGATCCAGCGTTCGCCGCCGAGGTCGGCCAGCCGTACGGCGTGCCGGCGGCCGAGCGGGTGCCCGACCGGCAGCAGCACCGTGAGCAGGTCCTCCATCAGCGGGATCTCGTCCAGGCCCTCCGGCACCTCGGTGGCCCCGCCCGGGTAGCGGAAGGCCAGCGCGATGTCGCACTCCCCGCGCAGCAGTCGCTGGACGGAGTCCGGCGGCTCGGCCTCCAGCAGCTCCACCCGCACGCCCGGATGCTCGGCCAGCAGCCGGGCCATCGCCTCGGGTATCAGGGTGGCGTTGGCGCTGGGGAAGGCGCAGACCCGCACCCGCCCGGCGCGCAGCCGGGCGAGCGCGGCGAGCTGCTGCTGGGCGGCCGACATGCTGCCGAGGATCAGCTCGGCGTGCCGGGAGAGCGCCTCACCTGCCTCGGTGAGCCGCAGTCCGCGCCCCGCCCGGGTGAAGAGCGGAACGCCGACGGTGCGTTCGAGCGCCTTCATCTGCTGGGTGATGGCGGGCTGGGTGTAGCCGAGTTCGCGGGCGGCGGCCGAGTAGGAGCCGGCCCGGACGACCTCGTGGAACGTCCTGATGTGCCGCGAATCGAACACCGGCTCCATGATCCCTCCCACCCGCTCGTCCACCTTCGGCAGCCCGCTCCGGCCACGCGCCGACCACCGTTCGGCCGTGCCGCAGCCGTGCTTCGGCCGCGTCCGGGCGCGTTCGGGCGCGTTCTGGCGCCCGAGAATCATAAGAGGAATTTGGAGGTATCGACCCCGACCCCACCCGCACCTATGGTTCAGCCCCGAACCGGCCTGCTCAGGACCGCACCTTCCCGGCGCCGCATCTCGGTGCCGCACCTTCTCGGTACCGCACCTTCTCGGGTACCGATCCTTCTCAGTGCCGCACCGTCTCGTACCGCACCGTCACTGCTGCGCCGAGGGCGGCAGCCCCATCGCCACCCCGGCCTTGACCACCGGCGCCCCGCCGCGCACGCTCGGGCTGCGCCGGCTGCGCCGTTCCACGAAGCGGGCGAGCCAGGAGAGCAGCAGACACATGCCGATGTAGATCGGCGCGATCACCATGACCACCGGGATGAACGGCAGGTCGTAGTCCAGGTTGGTGGCGATCAGCTTGCCCGCGTGCAGGAACTCCTCGTAGGTGATCAGGAACCCCAGCGAGGTGTCCTTGAGCGCGACCACCAGTTGGCTGATGATGGCCGGCAGCATCGCCCGGTTGGCCTGCGGCACCAGGACGTAGGACATCACCTGGGTCTTGCGCATGCCGAGCGCGTACGCCGCCTCCCGCTGCCCCTTGGGCACGGCGAGCACGCCGGCCCGGAACACCTCGGCCAGTACCGAGCCGTTGTAGAGCACCAGGCCGGCCACCAGCGCCCAGAGCGGCTGCACCTTGAGCGCGACGAAGACGAAGAAGATCATCACCAGCACCGGCATGGCCCGGAAGAACTCCACCACCAGGGTGGCGAACCAGCGCACCACCCGGTGGTCGGAGAGCCGCCCGGCCGCGAACAGCGCGCCGAAGGGCAGCGCGAACAGCACCGTCCAGCCGAAGGCCTTGAGGGTGTTGCCGAGCCCGCGCAGCAGCAGCTCCTGCACGCCCCGGTACTCGAAGGCCATCCACTTCTCGTACGTGAACTGCTGGGTGTGGAACATCATGTAGACGACCCAGCCGATCAGCGCCGCGATCAGCAGCAGCGCGATCCCGCCGTACAGCCGGTGCCGGGCGAGCGCCTTCGGACCGGGGATGTCGTACAGCGCCGAGGATTCAACGGTCATCGGGACACCGCCACTCGTCGTTCCAGCAGGTTGAAGACGGCGCTGATGGCCAGGGTGATGATCAGGTAACCGACGGCGATCCAGACGAAGGTCCAGACGATGCTGTAGCCCAGCTCGTTGATGGTCCGGTAGGTGCCCAGCAGTTCGGTGACACTGAACGAACCGGCGATCGCCGTGTTCTTCGCCAGCGCGATCATCACGCTGCCGAGTGGTGCCACCACCGAGCGGTACGCCTGCGGCAGCACCACCAGACCCATCGTCTGCCCGAAGCTCATGCCGAGGCTGCGGGCCGCCTCACCCTGCCCGGTCGGCACCGTGTTGATGCCCGAGCGCATCGACTCGCAGACGAAGGCCGAGGTGTAGCAGCCCAGCGCCAGCACCGCGAAGGTGTAGAAGGGCAGGGTGATGTTGAACCGGGGCAGCCCCAGCACCACGATGAAGAACAGCAGCGTCAGCGGCGTGTTGCGCAGCACCGTCACCCACAGCGTCCCGAACACCCGCAGCGGCTTGACCGGCGAGACCCGGAAGCCCGCGACCAGCACGCCCAGCACCAGCGCCAGCACGGCGCTCACCACGAACAGCGAGAGCGTGCCGAGGAAGCCCTCCCAGTAGGTCGACCAGTTGTCGATCAGCGTCTTCACGGCGTGGCCTCTCAGTACCGGTCGATCTGCGGCGGGGTCGGCGCCGGCTCCCCGGAGAGGCCCAGGGTCGCCTCGAAGGCCCTCTGCCAGTCGCCGTTCTGCATGTGGTGCTCCAGCGCGTCGTTGATCGCGCCGCGCAGCACGGTGTCCTCCTTCGGCACCCCGATCCCGTACGGCTCGGTGGAGAACAGCGGTCCGACCACCTTGAGCTCGTCCGGCACCTTGGCCGCGTAGCCGAGCAGGATCGCGTTGTCCGTGGTCACCGCGTCGACCTGGTTGGTGATCAGGTTGTCGACGCAGGCCGAGTAGGTGTCGTAGCCGATCAGCTTGGCCTTCGGGAACTGCGACTGGATCCGCTGGTACGGCGTCGAACCGGCCGCCGAGCAGACCTTCTTGCCGTCCAGGTCCTCCGGGCCGTGGATGGTGTCGTTGTTCTTGCGCACCAGCAGCGACTGCCCGGCGATGAAGTACGGGCCGGCGAAGCCGACCAGTTTCTTCCGGTTCTCGTTGATGGTGTACGTGCCGACGTAGTAGTCCACCTGGCCGTTCTGCAGGGCGGTCTCGCGGTTCGCCGAGGCGATGGTCTTGAACTGGATCCGGTCCGGCGGGAAGCCCAGCGAGGCGCCGACCATCTTGGCGATCTCGATGTCGAAGCCGGAGTACTCGCCGGTGGCCGGGTTCTTCTGGCCCAGGTACGGCTGGTCCTCCTTGGCGCCGACCACCAGGTGGCCCCGGCTGCGGGCGGCGTCCAGGGTCGGCGAGCCGGTGATCGCGGAGGCGTCCTGCACCTGGTAGGTGGGCAGCGCGCTGGGCTGCGGGCCCTTGGGCGGCGGGGTGCCGGGCTTGCCGCAGCCCGCCAGCAGCGCGGTGAGCAGCAGGACGGCGGCGAGCACCCGCCTCCCTGCCCGCGGCACCGGCCTCGTCACCGACGTCGTCGCGGGCCTCGCGACCGGCGGCACCACGGACGCCGTCACCGGCCTCGTCACGGGCGTCGTCTCACGGTTCACGGCGCCGCCTCAGTGCTTCAGGATCTTGGAGAGGAAGTCCCGGGCGCGATCGCTCTCAGGAGCGCTGAAGAAGTCCTCCGGGGCGCGGTCCTCGACGATCCGGCCGTCGGCCATGAACACCACCCGGTTCGCGGAGGCCCGGGCGAAGCCCATCTCGTGGGTGACCACGACCATCGTCATGCCCTCGCTCGCGAGCTGGCGCATGACGTCCAGCACCTCGTTGATCATCTCGGGGTCGAGTGCCGAGGTGGGCTCGTCGAACAGCAGCGCCTTGGGCTCCATCGCCAGCGCGCGGGCGATCGCGACCCGCTGCTGCTGCCCGCCGGAGAGCTGCGCCGGGTACTTGGCGGCCTGCGAGGCGAGGCCCACCCGCTCCAGCAGCGCGCGGGACTTCTCGTCGGCCTCGGCCCTGGGCCGCCCGCGGACCTTGATCTGCGCGAGCGAGACGTTCTGCAGCACGGTCTTGTGCGCGAACAGGTTGAAGGACTGGAACACCATGCCGACCTCGGCCCGCAGCCTGGCCAGGCCCTTGCCCTCCTCGGGCAGCGGCTCGCCGTCGATCAGGATGGTGCCATCCTCGATCGGCTCCAGCCGGTTGATCGCCCGGCAGAGGGTGGACTTGCCGGAACCGGACGGTCCGATGACCACCACGACCTCGCCGCGCCCGACCGTCAGGTCGATGTCCTGGAGGACGTGCAGGTCCCCGAAGTGCTTGTTGACCCCGCGCACCTCGATCAGCGGGGTGAAGGCCGAGGCGCCGGTCGGGGCCGGCCCGGAGGCCGTGGTCACTTGCTGCGCCGTCCCTTCAACAGCCAGCCCAGTGCGACGCCCGCGATCAGCGTGGCCAGCAGCGCGATCCAGAGCGGCGCGGTGACGGTGAAGACCCAGAACTGGATCTGCACCCTGTCGAGGTTGGCGAACAGGAACCACACGGCGAGGACGACGATGACGCCGATCCCGATGTAGCGCGTGGGAATCCCACCGATCTCACCGCGGGAGGAGCGGGACGAGCCGTCTGAAATCTTGGTCACCGGAGCAGTCTGCGGGCCGGACAGCCGATTTGCCCGATTACGCGCCATTCCGGGCCGGGGAGTAACCCGTACGGGGTAATCGAGCCCCGTACGGGTTTGGAAGCTCTCCGACAGCTTCCCGACAGCTCTCCGGAAGCCCTCCGGCCCGGACCTCCCGCTACCGCTCGTCCCGCCAGGACCGCCAGAGCGCCGCGTACGGGCCGCCCGCCGCGACCAGGTCCGGGTGGCTGCCGTACTCGCTGATCCGCCCGTCCTCGACCACCGCGATCACGTCCGCGTCGTGCGCGGTGTGCAGCCGGTGGGCGATGGCGATGACCGTCCGACCCTCCAGCACCCGGGAGAGCGAGCGCTCCAGGTGGCGGGCGGCCCGCGGGTCCAGCAGGGAGGTGGCCTCGTCCAGCACCAGGGTGTGCGGATCGGCCAGCACCAGCCGGGCCAGCGCCAGCTGCTGGGCCTGCGGCGGGGTCAGCGAGGTGCCGCCGGAGCCGACCTCGGTGTCCAGCCCCTCCGGCAGGGCGTCCACCCAGGCCCCGGCGTCCACCGCTTCCAGCGCGGCCCGCAGCCCGGTGTCGTCCGCGTCGGGCGCGGCCAGCCGCAGGTTGTCCCGCAGGGTGCCGACGAAGACGTGGTGCTCCTGGTTCACCAGCGCGACCTCCGCGCGCACCCGCTCGGCCGGCATCCGCGACAGCGCCGCCCCGCCGAGGGTCACGCTGCCGCGGCCGGGGGCGTAGATCCCGGCGAGCAGTCGGCCGAGGGTGGACTTGCCCGCCCCGGACGGCCCGACCAGCGCGACCCGGCTGCCCGGGGCGACGTCCAGGCTGATCCCGTGCAGGACGTCGGCGCCCTCGCGGTAGCCGAAGCGGACGTCCTTGGCCTCGACCCGACGGCCGTCCGGCCGGGCGGACTCGTCCCCCTCGTGCTCGGGCACCTCGCGCACGCCGACCAACCGCGCCAGCGAGGCCTGGCCGATCTGGAGCTCGTCGTACCAGCGCAGGATCAGGTCCACCGGGCCGGTCAGCATCTGCGCGTAGAGCACGCCGGTGGTCAGCTGGCCCACGGTGATCCAGCCCCGGAGGGTGAACAGCCCGCCGAGGACCAGGGTGGCGAGCACCGCCGAGGTGTAGACCGCGTCGATGGTCGGGAACCAGACCGTGCGCAGCCACAGGGTGTACCGCTCCCAGGCCAGCCACTCGCGCAGCTTGCGGTCCGTCAACCGGACCCGCTGGTCGCCCAGCCGCAGCGCCTCGACCGTCCGCCCGGCGTCGACCGTCTCGGCCAGCACGTTGCTCACCGCCGCGTACCCGGCCGCCTCGCTGCGGTAGGACTGCGGCGCGCGCCGGAAGTACCAGCGGGAACTGAACAGCAGCAGCGGCAGCCCGATCAGCGCCGTCAGCGCGAGCAGTGGCGAGGTGACCAGCAGCGCACCGAGCACCAGCAGCAACGACACCACGGCGACGGCGAGTTCGGGCACCGCCTCGCGCACCGACTTGTCCAGCCGGTCGACGTCGGTGGTGCCCCGGGAGACCAGGTCCCCGGTGCCGGCCCGCTCCAGCACGCCGGTCGGCAGGGCCACCGAGCGGACCAGGAAGTCCTCCCGCAGGTCGGCCAGCACCCGCTCGCCGAGCACCGCGCCGCGCATCCGCGACCAGCCGGTGAACGCCGCCTGGGCCACCAGTGCCAGCAGGTACCAGGCGACCGCCACCGCGATGGTGGACCCGGCGGTGCCGGCGGCCAGCGACTCGACCAGGCGGCCGAGCACCCAGGGCCCGACCAGCCCGGCCAGGGTGGCCGTCGAGTGCAGCGCCACCACCGCGGAGAACCCGGCGCGGTGCCGCCGGGCGAGCAGCAGCAGGTACTCGCGCACGGCGGCCGGGGATCCGACCGGCAGGGTGGCGACGGGCCCCTGTTCCTCCTGGACGGGGGGCTTCATGACGTACTCCTCGCGTGTGTGGCAGGGATCTCGGCGGCGGTCCTCATACGGCCCCACCCACCGGGCGGGCCGTTTCCTCCTCGCGGGTGACCACGGCCCGGTAGGCCGGCTCGGTCCGCATCAGTTCGCGGTGCCGACCGGCCGCGACGGCCCGGCCCTCCCGCAGCAGCACCACCCGGTCCGCCTGGTCGAGCAGCAGCGGACTGGTCGCGAACACCACGGTGGTGCGGCCCGCCCTGGTGTCCCGCAGCCCGGTGGCGATCCGCGACTCGGTGTGCGCGTCCACCGCGCTGGTGGGCTCGTCGAGCACCAGCACCGGCGGGTCCGCCAGCAGGGCGCGGGCCAGCGCGAGCCGCTGGCGCTGCCCGCCGGAGAGCGAGCGTCCGCGCTCGGTGATCCGGGCGCGCATCGGGTCGCCCCCGCACTCGGGCGAGCCGTCCACCAGGGCTTCCAGCACGTCGTCGGACCTGGCCGCCGCCAGGGCCGCGGCGGCCGGGACCCGCCCCGAGGACGGGATGTCGAACAGCTCGGCCAGCGTGCCGGAGAGCAGCACCGGCTCCTTGTCGTGGACCAGCACCGCCGCCCTGGCCTCGGCCAGCGGCACCGAGTCGAGCTCCGTACCGCCGAGCCGCACCGAGGCCTGCGCCCGTTCGCCCTCGGCCAGCGGGACGTGCCCGCCGAGCCGTTCGGCCAGCGCCCCGGCGAAGTCCGGGTCCCCGCAGACCACCGCGGTCAGCTCGCCGGCCCGAGCGGTCAGCCCGCTCGCCGGGTCGTGCAGGTCCGCCCTGTCCGGCCGGGCCAGCGAGGCCTCGGCGGTGCCGGCGGTCCGGGCCAGCGAGAGCACCCGCACGGCCCGCCCGGCGGAGACCCGGGCCACGCTCCAGGCGTGCGCCGCCTCGCCCAGGATGCGCAGCGGAGCGGCCAGGAAGGCCGTCGCTCCGTACACCGCGATCAGGGTGCCGACGGCGAGCTCGCCGTCGGCCACCAGCCGGGCGCCGTACCAGGTGACGCCGACCACGAACAGCCCGGGCAGCAGCACCTGCTGCGCCTGCATCAGCGACCAGATCCGGGACGAGCGGACGGCCGCCGCGCGGACCTTCTGGGAGGCGGCCCGGTACCGCTCCAGGAACAGCTCCTCACCGCCGATGCCGCGCAGCACCCGCAGCCCCGCGACGGTGTCGGCCGCCAGTTCGGTGGCCTTGCCGCCGAGGGCGCGCTGCTGCTCGTAGCGCCGCTCGAACGGGCCGATCAGCGGCCAGACGGAGGCGGCCAGCACCGGGACGCCGAGCAGCACCCCGGCCCCTAGCACCGGATCGACCGTCAGCACCGCCACGCTCACGGCCAGCCAGACGATCACCGCGGCCCGGACCCGGGCGACCAGCTCGACGTACCAGCCGATCCGTTCGACGTCCCCGCTGCCGACCGCGACGACCTCGCCGGTGGCGATCCGGCGGGACAGCCCGGCCCCCAGGTGCGAGGCCTGCCGGGCCACCAACTGCCGGACATGGGTGGCCGCGTGGATCCAGTTCCAGACCGCCTGACGGTGCAGCAGCACGGTCCCGACCGAGGCACCCGCGCCCAGCAGCAGCAGGAGCCCGCCGGACCGCCAGATCCCGCCGGCGTCGCCGTCCACGGCGGCCTGCACGCCGAACCCGAGCGGTACCGGCAGGGCGGCCTGGCACCCCATCTCGATCAGCGCCCAGAGGGTGGCGAGCAGTTGCCCGCGCCGCTGGCTGCGCTGCAGCCAGCGCAGGAAGGCCAGGGGTGAGGAGAGGTCGGGACTGCCGGGGTCGGCCAGCGGCAGAGGGGTGAGCAGCATGACACTCCGATGCGAGCGGTGCGCGGGTGCGGGTGTGCACGGGCGCACGGGTGACGGGGAGTTCGGGGGAACAGGGCGCACGGAACGCCTCGGTGACGTGCGCGCAGCGCGGGCGGCGGCCGAACGGCAGGCGGCCGGAGCCGACGGACGGATGATGCGCGGCACGGCGGCGGCGCGACATCGGCGATGCGCCCGGAGGAGACACCGAGCGGAGATGGAATGGGCACGAAGGGCCCGGACGTCAGGAGGTCATGGCCGCGAGCCTGCCAAGCTCCGTGTGATCCGCGCAACAGGTTTTTCCACCGCGGCCGCCCACCCCCGCGCCCCGCACCCCACGGCCCGGGCGACCCCCGCACGCCACACCCCGCACACCACCACGCCCCACGTCCCGCACGCCCCCTGCACGCCGGGGCCGCACGCCCCCGCGCACAGCCTCCGCACGCTCCCCGCACGCGAGTCCACAAGCCCCCACACGCCCCCGGAGGTCCTCACGGCTCCCCTCCGGTCCCCCACCAGGGCGGTCTCCGCCCCGCCACCGGCAGGGCCGCCGACCCCGGGCAAACCCTCGCAAAGCTTCACTCAAGATTCGCCCGTTCGGCGGGAACAATCACACCGGGGCACCAGTTGCCCCCACTGGAACCACAGGACAATCAGGAGGGCACCCCTTCCCGTGAGCACCATCCCCACCGTCACCCTGAACGACGGCGCGCAGATCCCGCAGCTCGGCTTCGGCGTGTGGCAGGTCCCGGACGCCGAGGCCACCCCGGCCGTCCGCGCCGCGATCGAGGCGGGCTACCGCTCCATCGACACGGCGGCCATCTACGAGAACGAGGCCGGCACCGGCGCGGCGATCGCCGAGGCGCTGGCGGGCGGCGTGGCCCGTGAGGACCTCTACGTCACCACCAAGCTGTGGAACTCGGGCACCCGCGACTGGTCCGGCCGGCAGGGCCGCGACGCGGTGCTGCGCGAGTTCGACGCCTCGCTGGCGAAGCTCGGCCTCGAGCAGCTCGACCTCTACCTGATCCACTGGCCCCGGCCGATGCACGGCGACAGCTACCTGAACATCTGGAAGGCGTTCGAGCAGCTGAAGGCGGACGGCCGGGTCACGTCGATCGGCGTCTCCAACTTCGGCACCGAGCAGCTGACCCGCCTGCTCGACGAGGCCACCGTCGCCCCGGTCCTGAACCAGGTCGAGCTGCACCCGTACTTCCCCCAGGCGGAGCTGCGCGCCTTCCACGCCGAGCACGGCATCGCCACCGAGGCGTGGAGCCCGCTGGGCCAGGGCAAGGAGCTGCTCGCCGAGCCCGCGCTGGTGAAGATCGCCGAGAAGCACGGCCGCACCGTCGCCCAGGTGGTGCTGCGCTGGCACCTCCAGAGCGGCGTGATCGCCATCCCGAAGTCGGTCACCCCGTCCCGGATCCGCGAGAACCTGGACGTCGCCGGCTTCGAGCTGGACGCCGAGGACCTCACGGCGATCGCCGCCGTGGCCACCGGCAAGCGGATCGGCCCGGACCCGCAGGAGTTCGACTGGAACTGACGCCCGGCCCGGGGGCCCGGCAGCCGGGCCCCCGACCCGCCTGACGCCCGGTCACGCGAAGACCGCCCGCACCCCTACGGGAGCGGGCGGCCTTCGGTGTGCCCCGATCCGCCAAAGCCCAGGCAGGGACCCTCAGCGTTTTGGCGAATCGTTTTGGCTACTGCGGCGAAGTTTTGGCCTAGAGCCTGGCCGCCTTCGCGATGAGCGCGAGCGCGGCTTCGTGCTCGCCCTC
This sequence comes from Kitasatospora sp. NPDC096204, assembly GCF_044763205.1. NCBI lineage: Bacteria > Bacillati > Actinomycetota > Actinomycetes > Kitasatosporales > Streptomycetaceae > Kitasatospora > Kitasatospora sp. NPDC096204. The sequence goes on along the minus strand of NZ_JBIWFT010000017.1, from coordinate 146,649 downwards.
CTCCAGCGGCGCCAGCAGCAGCCGCTGGACCTCGGCCACCCCAGCGGCCGAGCGGTGCAGCAGGTCCTGTCCCGCCGGTGAGAGCGAGAGCAGGTTGCGCCGTCCGTCCGAGGGGTCGCGCCGACGCTGCACCAGACCGCGGCGCACCAGTCGGCTGACCATCTCGGCCATCGTGGCCTTGTCCAGCGAGGCGAGCTCGCCGACCGTGCGCTGGTCGGCGCCCGGTTCCAGCTCCAGCGCGTCCAGCACCGCGCACTGCGGAGCCGTGAGCTCGACGCCCACGTGCTCCGACCAGAGCTTGGTGTGCACCTGCTGGCTCACCCTGATCAGGTAGCCGATCGCCCGTTGGGCGTCCAGTATCGGCCGCGCGTCGGTGATGACGGCGACCGCCGCGGGCTCCAGCCTGGCTATCTTGGCCATCACCCGGACGATCTCGACCTGTTCCTCCGCCGTGAGCGGCTCGAACAGGACGCGCTGCACGCGGACCACACCACCGGTGGCCTCGCGCACCGCCTGGGCTCCGCTCTGCGAGAGCGCCAGCAGCTTGCGCCGGCCGTCGGCCGGGTCGCGCCTGCGCAGCACCAGGCCGCGGCGGACCAGCCGCGCGACCATCTCGGCCATCGTGGCCTTGTCCAGCGAGGCACGCTCGCCGACCGTGCGCTGGTCCGCACCCGGCTCCAGGGCCAGGACCAGCAGCACGGCGAACTGCGGAGCCGTGAGATCGGCTCCGACGTGTTCGGACCACAAGCGGGTGTGAACCTGCTGTGCCACGCGAATGAGGTGTCCGGGCGACTGCTGAAGTCGCGCAGACACGCGGGTTGTCGGGATCTCCCCCAGCACCATGTATCCGTCCCGATGTCACACCCGGTGTGTGTGGGACACCCGGGTGGGGCAGTAACGGCGAGTGGGCGTCCAGCTATGAGGGAGGGCGCTCCAGCCGTGCAGCCGGTGGCTGCTGGCGGACACTATACAAACGGCGGGCCCTTGCTGGCAGGCAGGGGCGGATAGTAGACGCAGGTTCGGCAACATTGGCATATTTACGGGCTGCGAAGGCCTTGCAGTAACCCGTTCTCAGCAGAAAGCCGACCGGTCGGTCCTTACCCACCGTCACCTGCGTCTCTCCACCCTGGCCGCGCCCCCTACCCGCCGGTAGGGTGTGGCCACCCCTCTCCGGGGGCTCTCCCCGGGAGGCACCCCCGAGAGAGACGAGAGCGAGCATGACCGAGCAGAGCACCGCCCCCCGGGTCGCCGTCGTCACCGGCGCCGCCCGCGGTCTGGGCGCCGCCACCGCCGTCCGGCTGGCCGCCGACGGCTACGCGGTCGCCGTCCTGGACCTGGACGAGGCGGCGGGCAAGGAGACCGTCGACCGGATCACCGCAGCCGGCGGCCGGGCGCTGGCCGTCGGCGCCGACGTCTCGGACGCCGAGCAGGTCCAGGCCGCCGTCGACCGGGTGACCGCCGAGCTCGGCGCCCCGGTCGTCCTGGTGAACAACGCGGGCGTACTCCGCGACAACCTGCTCTTCAAGATGTCCGAGTCCGACTGGGACACGGTCATGAACGTTCACCTCCGCGGCGCCTTCCTGATGACCCGCGCGGTGCAGAAGCACATGGTCGACGCCGGTTTCGGCCGCATCGTCAACCTGTCCTCCTCCTCGGCCCAGGGCAACCGCGGCCAGGCCAACTACTCGGCCGCCAAGGCCGGTCTCCAGGGCTTCACCAAGACTTTGGCCATCGAGCTGGGCAAGTTCGGCATCACGGCCAACGCGGTCGCCCCCGGCTTCATCGCCACGGACATGACAGCCGCCACCGCGGCCCGGGTCGGCATGGACTTCGAAGACTTCAAGCGGGCTGCGGCCTCTCAGATCCCGGTCCAGCGGGTCGGTCGGCCCGAGGACGTCGCCCACACCATCTCGTTCCTCGCGAGCGAGGACGCCGGCTTCGTCTCCGGCCAGGTGATCTACGTCGCGGGCGGCCCCCTCGACTGAGCACGGAACCTACACAGGGTTACCACGGAGTGGGAAGCCGGGCGCACCGGCCTCCCACTCCGCCTGCTTTACCGGGGCTTTTGCAGAAGCATTCGACGACCACACTGACATTCGATCCCGGAATAGCGGAAATCACCCCCCGAGCCGCCCCGGTTCGACCCTATTGTCGATTTCCCGGGAAAATGACAATTACCACCGGAATAGCCCTGTCCGGCTGGGTAAGGTCACCCCGTGCAATCCAGAAGTACCCCCGCTCCCATTCCGCGCCAGGGGCCGGGGCACCCCACCGCGGAAACCGGCCGCCGGGAACGCCCCACCACGCCCCTTCGGCCCCTCCCCCCGGTCGGCCCCGATCCCCGCGAGCCCGACTGGCCCCCGATGAGCCGGCGCCGGGCCGCCCTGCTCGCCGTCACCCTCGCCGGCTACCTGCTGGTGCTGGCCGGGGTCCTGCTCAACACCGCGCTGGTCGACCTCGACTGGTCGGTCCGGCTGCTGCGCCCCTACGAGCGGTGGCCCCGGCTGGAGCCGCTGCTCGACACCTGGGTGGTCGCCGGGCAGCGCGGCCCCTCGGCGATCGCCGCCTTCATCTGGCTCGGCTGGCGGGCCCACCGCCTCGGCCGGGTACGCCCGCTGCTGGTCATGGGCATCGCGCTGCTGTTGCTCAACGTCACCGTCGGCGCGGTCAAGATCGTCACCGGCCGGCTCGGCCCGCACTACGCCCAGTACGTCGGCTCACCCGAGCTCTTCTCGGGCGGCACCATCTTCCCCTCCGGCCACACCGCCAACGCGGTGGTGACCTGGGGGGTGCTCGCCTACCTCGCCGTCCGCTGGCGGCGCACCGGCGCGCTGATCGCCGCCGCCACCGCCTGCTCGATCGGCCTGACCACGGTCTACCTGGGCACCCACTGGGTCACCGACGTCCTGGCCGGCTGGGCCGCCGGACTGCTCGTCCTGCTCTCCCTGCCGCTGCTGGAACCCCTGGTCGCCGCCGCCGAACAGCGGCTCCACCGGCGCTTCGCCCGCCGCCACCTGCCCTGCTGAACGACGGCCATCCCGAACCCGAACCGCCGGAACCCGAACCGGCCCGAGCCCGAACGAGCCCGCACCGGCCGGAGCCGCCCCGGACGGCAGCCAGCCCGGACGGCAACCGGCCCGGGGGCGCCCGGACCTACCCCTCCCAGCTGCGCTCGACCACCCCGTCGCGCACCGCGAGGTTGAGCCGCCCGTACCGGTACTCCATGGTCATCAGGTCCCCCGGCTCCAGCACCCGGACCGACGCCCAGCCGTGCCGCCGGGCCAGCTCCCGGGCCCGCTCGATCCGCAGCCCCGCGTACCCCTCGCCGTCCGGACCCGCCTCACCCGGGCCGGAACCCGCGCCCGGGCCCGAGCCCGCCGCGTCCGAACCCGCGTCCGAACCCGCGTCCGAACCCGACATCGCGCCTCCCCGGCTGGTCCCTCGGACGTACGCTGGAATCGTAGCCCGACCGTGCGGTCCGGAGGTGAAGGCATGCGCACCACCCCGCGCCGGTGGCGAAGCGGCACCGAGCCGGTCACCGCCCGCAGCGACCTCAAGCTCCGCTACCTGCTCTCGCTCACCTTCACACCGCTGTTCGCGCTGGCCACGGTGGGCTTCGCGCTCTGGGCGGCCGCCTCGCCGGCCTCCGGCGTGCCCAGCCGGGGCACCCTCATCGGGTTCGCGGTGGCCTGCGGCCTGCTCACCCTGTTCGCCGTCGTCGATCTCGTGGTGGTCATCCGGCGCCGCCGGACCGAGCTCTGACGCGGTGTCTCCCACGGAGTGGGAAGCCGGCCGGGCCGGCCTCCCGCTCCGCGCCACCCGCGGCCCCCGCCTCAGCGGCCGCCGACCGCCTGCTTGACCAGCGTGCGCCCGAAGTCCCACATCAGTCCGCTCCCCCGGTGGGCCTCGTCCATGATCGCGGTGAAGGCGTCCACGAACCGGTCCACGTCGTGCTCGGTGATGATCAGCGGCGGGATCAGCTTGATCACTTCCAGGTGGTCCCCGGACACCTGGGTCAGGATGCGGTGCCGCTGCAGCAGCGGCACCACCACCATCTGCGCGAACAGCCCCTTGCGCGCCGCCTGGAGCGCGGTCCAACCGGCGCGCAGCTTGAGCGACTTGGGCCGGCCGAACTCGATCCCGATCATCAGCCCGCGCCCGCGCACCTCTGCGAGCAGCTCGTACTCGTCGACCAGTGTGGCCAGCCGTTCGCGGAAGTGGTCGCCCACCTTGCGGGCGTTCTCCACCACCTGCTCGTCGCGCATCACCTCCAGGGTCGCCAGCCCGGCCGCCATGGCCTGGGCGTTGGACCCGAAGCTGGCCGAGTGCACCAGCACCCGGTCCATCGAGGAGTACACCTTCTCGAAGATCCAGCTCTTGCCGAGCGTGGCCCCGACCGGCACGTACCCGCCGGACAGCGCCTTCGCCGCGCAGACCAGGTCGGGCAGCACGCCGTCCTCGTGCTGGTAGGCGAAGAACTCGCCGGTGCGGCCGATGCCGGTCTGCACCTCGTCGCAGATCAGCAGCGCCCGGTGCTCGTGCAGCAGCGCCTGGGCCGCCCGCAGCCAGCCGGGCGGCGGCGCCTGGACGCCCTTGCCCTGGATCGGCTCGACGATCAGCCCCGCGACGTCGCCGCGCTTCAGCTCCTTGGCCAGCGCGCCGAGATCGCCGAGCGGGATGGCGGTGTCCGGCAGCAGCGGGTCGAAGCCCTTGCGGAAACCGCTCTCCCCGTTGACCGAGAGCGAGCCGGTGGTCAGCCCGTGGAAGGCGTGGTCGGCGTAGAGGATCCGGCGGCGTCCGGTGGCGTAGCGGGCGAACTTGAGCGCGGTCTCCACCGCCTCGGTGCCGCTGTTGCCGAAGAACACCCGGTCCAGCCCGGGCGCGTACGACAGCAGCCGCTCGGCCAGCAGCCCGGGCAGCGGTGAGCAGTCGAAGCGGACCAGGTCGGGCAGGTCGAGGTCCATCACCTGCTGGACCGCCGAGCGCACCACGGGATGGTGGCGGCCGAGCGCGAAGATGCCGAAGCCGGCCAGCATGTCGAGGTACTCGTTGCCCTCGGCGTCGTAGAAGTACTGGCCCTGGGCCCGCTCGTAGTACTTGTCGAAGCCGATGGTGTGCAGCATCCGCGGCAGCTGCGGGTTGAGGTAGCGGCCGTGCAGCTCGTAGCGCTCGCTGCCGCGTTCGGCGATCAGCGCGGCGAGGTCGAAGGCGGGGCGGTCTGGTTCAGCCGGCATGGCGCGGGTTCGCTCCTCGGGTCGGTAGCAGGTTCTTGGCGAAGACGGCGGTCTGGGCGGCGACCCCGGTTCCGGTCAGCCCGGCCTCCTCCAGGATCTCCCCGCGCGAGGCGTGGTCGAGGAACTCCTGGGGCAGGCCGAGCACCCGCACCGGCACGTCCACGTCGGCGTCGCGCAGCGCCTGGGCGACGGCCGAACCGACGCCCCCGGTACGGCCGTTGTCCTCGACGGTGACCACCAGCCGGTGGGCGGCGGCCAGTTCGGGCAGCACCGGGTCGACGGGCTTGACCCAGCGCGGGTCGACCACGGTCGCGGTGAAGCCCTCGGCGAGCAGCAGCCGGGCCGCGTCCAGGCAGGCGGAGGCGGTGGTACCGACCGCGACCAGCAGGATCTCCGGCGCCCGCCCGGTGCGCAGCAGCACGTCCACTGCGCCGATCCGCTCGACGGCCGGCACCGCGGGCCCGATGTTCCCCTTCGGGAAGCGCACCACGGTCGGGGCGTTTTCGACCTCGACGGCCTCGCGCAGCTGGGCGCGCAGCTGTTCGGCGTCGCGCGGCGCGGCGAGCCGCAGGCCGGGCACGACCTGGAGGATCGACATGTCCCACATGCCGTTGTGGGAGGCGCCGTCCGGCCCGGTCACCCCGGAGCGGTCGAGGACGAAGGTGACGCCCAGCCTGTGCAGGGCGACGTCCATCAGCACCTGGTCGAAGGCCCGGTTCAGGAAGGTCGCGTACACCGCGACCACCGGGTGCAGCCCGCCGGTGGCCAGCCCCGCGGCGCTGGTGACGGCGTGCTGCTCGGCGATCCCGACGTCGAAGGTCCGCTCCGGGTAGGCCTTGGCGAACGGGGCCAGGCCCACCGGCTGGAGCATGGCCGCGGTGATCGCCACGAGGTCCGGCCGTTCGGCGCCGAGGGTGAGCAGTTCGTCCCCGAACACCGAGGTCCAGGAGACGCCGCCGCTGGGCGAGATCGGCAGGCAGGTGTACGGGTCGATCGGGTTGACGGCGTGGAAGCGGTCGGCCTCGTCCTGCTCGGCCGGCCGGTAGCCGCGCCCCTTGACGGTCAGGCAGTGCACGATGACCGGCCCGCCGAAGTTGCGGGCCTGGCGCAGCGCCTGTTCGACCGCGCCCAGGTCGTGGCCGTCGATCGGCCCGAGGTACTTGAGGCCGAGGTCCTCGAACATGCCCTGTGGGGCGAAGGCGTCCTTGAAGCCCTTCTTGGCGCCGTGCAGCGCGTCGAAGATCGGCTGGCCGACCAGCGGGGTGCGCTGCAGGGCCTCCTTGCCGAGGGCGAGGAACCGCTCGTAGCCCCGGGTGGTGCGCAGGGTGGCCAGGTGGTTGGCGAGGCCGCCGATGGTCCTGGCGTAGGAGCGCTCGTTGTCGTTGACGACGATGACCAGCGGCCGGTCGCGCGCCTCGGCGATGTTGTTGAGCGCCTCCCAGGCGAGTCCGCCGGTGAGCGCGCCGTCGCCGATCACGGCGACGGTGTGCCGGTCGTGCTGGCCGAGCAGTCGGGCGGCCTTGGCCAGGCCGTCGGCGTAGGAGAGCGCGGTGGAGGCGTGCGAGTTCTCGACCAGGTCGTGCTCGGACTCGCCCCGCGAGGGGTACCCGGAGAGTCCGCCGCGCATCCGCAGCCGGCCGAAGTCCTGGCGGCCGGTGAGCAGTTTGTGGACGTAGCTCTGGTGGCCGGTGTCGAAGACGATCCGGTCGTACGGCGAGTCGAAGACCCGGTGCAGCGCGATGGTGAGTTCCACCACTCCGAGGTTGGGCCCGAGGTGGCCGCCGGTGCGGGTGACGGCGTCGATCAGGAAGTCGCGGATCTCGTCGGCGAGCAGCGGGAGTTCGACCGCCGGGAGCTTGCGCAGCTCGGCCGGGGACGTGACGCGGGAGAGCAGTGACATGGGTACACCTCACGACTCGGAGCGGTGCGGTGGTGCCTCCACCCGGCCCGGGCGCGGGGCCGGACCTGGTTCGGGGCGGAGCCGGCCCGGGCGCGGGGCCCGGGCCGGAGTGCCGACCTTGGGGTCAACTCCCTGCTCAGCGGCCCTTGTTGCCGCTGACGGTCTCGGTGATGGCACGCAGCGACTGCTGGAGCGAGCCCATCGTCGCGAGGACGGCGGTCGGCTCGTAGCCGCAGTGGGCCATGCAGTTCTCGCAGCGCGGGTCCCTGCCGCGGCCGTACTTGCTCCAGTCGGTCTTCTCGACCAGCTCGCGGTAGGTCGGCACGTAGCCGTCGGCCATCAGGTAGCAGGGCCGCTGCCAGCCGAACAGCGAGTAGTTGGGGATGCCCCAGGGGGTGCACTCGAAGTCGGCCTTGCCCTCCAGGAAGTCCAGGAAGAGCGGGCTGTGGTTGAGCCGCCAGCGGTTGCGGTTGCCGCCGGCGAAGGCCTTGCGGAAGAGCTCCCTGGTCTGCTCGACGCCGAGGAAGTGCTCCTGGTCGGGGGCCTTCTCGTAGGCGTAGGCGGGCGAGATCATCATCTCGTCCACCTTGAGCTCGTCGTTGAGGTAGTCCAGCACCTCGATGACGGTCTGCGGGGTGTCGGTGTTGAAGAAGGTGCTGTTGGTGGTGACCCGGAAGCCCCGCCGCTTGGCCTCCTTGATCGCGGCCACCGCCTCGTCGAAGGTGCCCTCCTTGGCCACCGACTCGTCGTGCCGTTCGCGCATGCCGTCGATGTGCACGGCGAAGGTGAAGTACGGCGACGGCTTGAACTTGTCGATCTTCTTGCGCAGCAGCAGCGCGTTGGTGCAGAGGAACACGTACTTGCGGCGTTCGACCAGTTGCCGGACGATCTCGTCGATCTGCGGGTGCATCAGCGGTTCGCCGCCGGCGATCGAGACCATCGGGGCACCCGACTCCAGGACCGCGCCGACCGCCTGGGCGACGGGCATCCGCTGCTTCAGCACGCCCGCCGGGTGCTGGATCTTGCCGCAGCCCTCGCAGGCGAGGTTGCAGGCGAAGAGCGGCTCCAGCTCCACGATCAGCGGGAACTTGTCCCGGCGCTTGAGCAGCTTCTGCTGCATGAGGTAGGTGCCGACCCGCACGGTCTGGCGCAACGGCATGGCCATGGCTAGCTCGCCTCCTGGGGGAGCGTCGAGGATGTGGGGTGGTTCAGGGATGTGGAGCCGTTCAGATCTGTCGAGCCGTTCGAACCCATTGAGCCGTTCGAATCCGTGGAGCCGTTCGGGCGTACGGAGCCCGGCGCGCGCTCGTGCCGGTACCAGTCGACGAGGGCGGGTACCGTCGCCCGCAGGGTCCGCCAGGCGCGGACCCCGGCCGGGAGGGTGCCGGGCCGCAGCAGTTCGTGCTCGGGCGTGTCCACCACCACCCGCAGGACGGCCGTCGGCAGCGCGGGCCGCACCTCGCGCAGCGCGGCCAGGACGGCGGCGGCCTCCATGTCGACCGCGAGCGCGCCCTGGACGTGCAGCGCCCGCCGCTCGATGCCGCGCACCACGTGGTCGGCGGTGTGGTGGACCCCGGTGTGCACGGTCAGCCCGCGCTCCTTCAGCGCCCGGGTGAGCTCCGCCCCGGAGTCGAGCGGGTACAGGTGGCCCTCGGCGTCGCGCACGCCGTCGGCGGCGACCACGTCGCCGGGCAGCACGCCGGGGCCGAGCGCCGCGCCGAAGCCGGCCACCACCACGGCGCCGTAGCCGGTGGGCGCGGAACCGAGCAGCCGCCGGACGGCCAGCCCGGCGCGCCGCCGGCCGACCCCGGTGCGCACCAGTACCGGGGACCCGCCGGGCGCGCCCCGCCAGTCACCGCCGCGCAGGGCCCAGACCTCGGGACCCAGGGCGCAGAGCACCAGCAGGGGCGCGGTGGTCACCGCGCCGCTCCGATCGCCGGGGCCCCGTCGGCCCGGCTCGTGCCCGGGGTGCCGTGGAGGTAGCGGCCGAGCGCGGTGACCGGGAACACCAGCCGGTACAGGTGGTAGTTGATGGAGAAGTCCCACGGGAAGCCGGTGCCGGTGAACTGCGGCTCGTCCCAGGTGCCCTCGGGCAGCTGGGTGCGCACCAGCCACTCCACGCCGCGCTCCACCGCCGGGTTGGCCCGGTCCCGCGGCCCCTCGCCGGCCGCGAGCAGCGCCATCAGCGCCCATGCGGTCTGCGAGGCGGTGGAGTCGCCGCGCCCGGCCCAGCGCGCCGGGTCGTCGTAGGAGCGCATGTCCTCGCCCCAGCCGCCGTCGGTGTTCTGCCGGTCCTCCAGCCAGCGCACCGCCCGGCGGATCGCCGGGTGCTCGTCGGGGACGCCGGCCGCCACCAGCGCGGGCAGCACCGAGCCGGTGCCGTAGATGTAGTTGGTGCCCCACCGGCCGAACCAGGAGCCGTCCGCCTCCTGGTTGCGCAGCAGCCACTCGATGCCGCGCCTGGTCCGGGGGTCGCGGGCGCGGCCGGTCTCGGCGAGCATCTCGACCACGTGCGCGGTGACGTCGGCGGACGGCGGGTCGACCACCTCGCCGAAGTCGCAGAACGGCAGCTTGTTGGGCAGCGTGCTGGTGTTGTCCACGTCGAAGGCGCCCCAGGCGCCGTTCTTGGACTGCATACCGAGGTTCCACAGCACGCCCCGGTCCATCGCCGCGTCGACCTTGCCCTGGTCGGGGTGGGCGACCCGGCGCAGCGCGAGCACCACCTCGGCGGTGTCGTCGATGTCGGGGTAGGTGTCGTTCTCGAACTCGAAGGCCCAGCCGCCGGGGGCGAGCGCGGGCCGCTGGACGGCCCAGTCGCCGGGCTTGCGGATCTCCTCGCCGAGCATCCAGTCGACGGCGGAGACCAGCGCCGGGTGGTCGGCCGGCACCCCTCCGTCGGCCAGGGCGATGGTGGCCAGGCAGGTGTCCCAGACCGGGGACTGGCAGGCCTCCAGCCAGCGCTTGCCGTCCTCGGTGTGCACGGTGAAGCGGTCGAAGGAGGAGAGCCCGGCCTTCATCACCGGGTGCTCCAGCTCGTAGCCCTCCAGGTGCAGGGCGATCAGCGAGTAGACGGCGGGCGGCTGGATGCCGCCCCAGCAGCCGTCGGCCTCCTGGCGTTCGACGATCCAGCGGCAGGCCTGCGAGACGGCCAGTCGGCGCAGCGGGCGGAAGGCCCGGCGGTGGTAGGCGTGCAGCACCTTGTCGAGGCGTTCGAAGAGGCCGTCCCAGGTGGTGGCGGGGGCGAGCGGCCGGCGGGGGTACGGGTCGTCCGGGTCGGTGTGCAGCTCGGTGAGCGCGAAGGGGGCCGGACGGACCGGGCGGTGGGAGGAGACGACGGTCAGCGGGACGATCGTCTGGCGGGCCCAGCAGCCGAAGGCGTAGATGTTCAGCGGCAGCCACTTGGGCAGGAAGATGATCTCGGGCGGCATCTCGGGCAGCCGCTCCCAGGGCCACCAGCCGAACAGGGCGAGCCAGATCCGGGTGAACACCCGGGAGGCCGCGATGCCGCCGGCGGAGCGGACGTAGCGCGCGGCGGCCAGCATGTGCGGGGCGTCCGGGTCGTCGCCGGCCAGTTTGAGGGCGACGTAGGCCTCGACGGTGGTGGACAGTTCGGGCGGCCCGCCGTGGAAGGTGGACCAGGTGCCGTCCTCGCGCTGCTGGGAGCGGATCCACTCGGCGGTGGCGCGGGTCTGCTCCTCGGTGCGGATCCCCAGGAACTGGCGGAGCAGCAAGTCCTCGGCGTCCATGGTGACGTTGGTCTCCAGGTCACCCTTCCACCAGCCCTCGGACGACTGCAGGGAGAGCAGGTGGGTGGTGGCGCGGGCCAGGGCCTCCCGCGCGTCGGCCGGTCGGAGCTCCGCCTCACCGGCCGGCCGTAGCCGGTCGGTGTCCTCGGGCTGCCACCGCCCCGTACCCAGCAGGGTCGGGGGGCGGTCGCCCACCGCGACCGGCTCGGGATCGTACTCAGGGTCGAGCCGGCCGTCCGCGGTTGCTGTCAACGTAACGTCACCTCTCTCGTACCACCACGAATTCGGCGAGCGCGACGAAGTGCTCCCGCACCTCGTCGGTCATGGGCACCTCGTCCAGGGCGGCGAGGGCAGTCGTGTGCTGGCGGCGGGCCTCCTCCTGGGTCCAGGCACGGCCGCCGGCCTCCTCGATCAGCGCGGCCCGGGCGGCGAGCTCGGGCTCGCTCTCCTCCCCACGTCCCTTGGGGTCGGCCAGCTGCTCGGCGAGCCGGCGCGAGGCCGCTCCGCCCTCGGCCAGCGCGGCGGCCACCGGCAGGGACTTCTTGCGCTGGCGCAGGTCCCCCCAGTGCGGCTTGCCGGTGACCTCGGTGGCGCCCCAGATGCCGAGCAGGTCGTCCACCGCCTGGAAGGCCAGGCCCAGGTGGTGGCCGTAGCGCTGGAGCGCGTCGGAGACCTTGTCGTCGGCGCCGGCCAGGACGGCGCCGATCGCCGAGGCGGCGGCCAGCAGTGCCGCCGTCTTGCCGCCCTCCATCTCCAGGCACTCGGCGACCGTGACGCTGTCGCGCTGTTCGAAGGCGACGTCCATGGCCTGGCCGTCGATCAGCCGGCGGGTCGCCGTGGTGAGCAGCCGCACGGCCCGCGCGGCGTCGGTGGCGCTCGTGCCGCCGGTCACCGCGGCGTCGAGCAGCACCTCCGTGCCGAGCGTCGCCAGGGCGTCGCCGACCAGGATCGCCTGGGCCGGCCCGAAGACCGTCCAGGCGGTGGCCCGGTGCCGTCGGGTCTCGTCACCGTCCATCAGATCATCATGGAGGAGGGAGAAGTTGTGCACCAGTTCAACCGCGACCCCGCCGGGCACCCCCACCTCGGCCGGCGCGCCCGCGGCCCGGGCCGACAACAGGGCCAGCGCCGGGCGCACGGCCTTGCCGCCGTCCCCCGTCACCGGGGTGCCGTCGCGGTCGATCCAGCCGAAGTGGTAGGCGGCGACGGTGTCCATGGGTGCGGCCAAACGGGCGACGGCGGCCCGCAGCGGCGGGGTGCAGAGCGTACGGCTGCGGGCGAGCAGCTCCGGCACCGAGACCGGTTCGGCGTGCGCCGTGCCTCCGACGGCGAAGCCGGTGCGTGACTCCACGTGCGTTCCCTCTCCCTCGTGGTGCCGGACCGCACGGGGCGGCCGGGTGCTGTCGGTGCGGCTGGTGTCGAACCGAGTGCCAGTGCCAGTGGTACCGGGGCGGCCGTACGGGCCGTTGCCGGTGGTTGCGCCGATGCGCTCGACGGTACGCCCGTCGGCTCTGGCGGGCTCTCCGGCGTCGGGGCCCGCCGTCACCTGGGCCACCTCCCGTCGCCGCGGTCCACCGGCGCCCGGGTGCCGGCCGCGGCGAGCGCGGCGTCGGCCGCGGCGTGGCCGCTGCGCACGGCCCCCTCCATGGTCGCGGGCCAGCCGGTGGCCGTCCACGAGCCGGCCAGCAGCAGGCCGGGGACGTCGGTGCGGGCGGACGGGCGCAGCGCCCCGTTGCCCGGCGCCGGGTCGAAGGTCGCGGCGCGTTCCCGGGTGACGAAGAAGTCCAGCACCTCGGCCCGTTCCGCGGCCGGCAGCAGCCGGCCCAGCTCGGGCAGGTAGCGGCGGCGCAGCTCGGCGACCGGCAGGTCGATCTCGTCCTGCGCGGCGGACTGGGACAGCGCCAGGTACTGGGCGCCCGGGTGGGCGTGGCCCAGCGCGGTGGCGGCCAGGCCGGAGTGCGCGGTGCGGTCGAAGACCCACTGGACCGGGGAGCCGAGCGCGGCGAAGAACGGCCGGCGCAGCACCTTGCGGTCGTAGATCACGTGCACGTTGAGGATCGGCGCGGTGCCGAAGCCGGCCAGCCGCTCCTGCCCGGGCACCGCGTTCGGCGGCAGCAGCGCGGCCGCGCTGTCCTGGGCGCCGGCCAGCACGACGGTGTCGGCGGTGAGCAGTTCCCCGCCCTCCAGCCGGACGGCGTGCTGCGGGACGGCCGGCTTCAGCTCGGCCACCCGGGCCCGCAGCAGCACCCGGACGCCGGCCCGCTCCAGCTCGGCGAGCGCCCGGTCGTGGTGGATCGTGCCGAGCGGGACGGCGGCGACGCCGATGTCCGAGGCGCCCGGGTCGGAGAGCAGGCCGGTCTTGAAGACCATCCCGGCGAGCGCCAGCGACACCCCGTCGGCCCGGGCGTTCAGGGTGGCGACGCCGACCAGGTCCCACAGGGCGGCCTGGGTGGCGGCGTTCTGCCCGTTGCGGCGCAGCCACGCGCCGAAGGAGACCTCGTCCAGCGCCGGGTCCGCGAGGTCCAGGCGCCGCAGGGCGAGCGCGCCGCGGACCACCCGGGCGCGGTCGGCCGGGGACAGGTGCGGGTAGCGGGCCAGGCTGCCGGCCAGGTGCAGCGGGACGGGCAGGCCGGCCCGGCGCAGCCGCCCGAGGATGCGCACGGGGGCGGCCGACGGCCCGGTGGCGGAGAGGACCGGGATGTCGAGGCGGTCCTGGAGGTGGACCAGCCGGGTGGCGCCGAGGCGCTCCAGCAGGCCGCGGTAGGCGGTGCAGCAGCGCAGGTAGACGTGCTGGCCGTTGTCGACGGTCAGCTCGCCGCGCCGGAAGGAGAAGGCCAGCCCGCCGAGCCGGGGCCGCGCCTCGGCGAGGGTGACCCGGTGGCCCGCCTCGGCGAGGCGCAGTGCGGTGGTGATCCCGGCCAGCCCGCCGCCGACCACGACCGCGGCCGGGCGCGCGGCATCGGCTCGCCCGGTCATCGGCCCTCCCCCTCGCAGTCGGTGGACCGCCCGCGGGCGGTCGCTGAAGCCGGTCCTCGTTCGTTCAACGCAAAACTATCCGCACGTGGATCCGCGCTGACACAGCGTGACAGAACTCTCGCGAGAATCAAGAACGCCCCCCGGCGAGCCCGGAAAGCGCCACGTACGCCTTCTCCCAGCCCGGCAGCGAGACCCGGCCGCGCAGCACGGACTCCGGATCGGCGGCGATCCGGCCGAGCAGGCGGTGGTAGATCCCGGCCATCGCGGCGGTGCAGGCGCGGCTGCGGCGGTCGAGCATCGGCAGCAGCCGCAGGCCCTCCTCGAAGGCGGCCTGGGCGCGGGCGGCCTCGAAGGCCACCAGGCCGGTGAAGTCCGCGCCGACCGGCGGCTCGGGCAGGGCGAAGCCCTGCTCGCAGCCGAACCGGACCAGGTCCTCGCTCGGCAGGTAGGTGCGGCCGTTGAGGGCGTCCTCGCGCAGGTCGCGCAGGATGTTGGTGAGCTGCAGCGCCAGGCCCAGGGTGTCCGCGTGGCGCGCCCCGAGCTCGGGGTCGTCGCAGCCGTAGACGCCCAGCGAGAGCCGGCCGATCGCACCCGCGACGCAGCGGCAGTAGACCTTCAGCTCCTCGTAGGTCTGGTACTCGGCGCCCTTGAGGTCCATCTCGACGCCGTCGATCAGCTCGTCGAAGCCGCCGAGCGGGATCGGGAAGCGCCGGGCCGCGTCGGCCAGGGCGACCTTGATCGGGTCGGTGTCGTCCTCGGCGACCACCCCGGAGCGGACCTCGTCCACCAGTTCCCGGGTGCGCAGCAGCGCCTCGGCCTTGCGGTCGTCCGGAAGGTCGCCGTCGCCGATGTCGTCCACCCGGCGGGCCAGGGCGTACAGGGCCGACATGGCCAGCCGCTTGGGTTCCGGCAGCAGCCGGATGCCGTAGCTGAAGTTGCGCGCCTGCAGTCCGGTGACTGCCTCGCAGTACCGGTACGCCGCCATGACCTGGGCCGACGCCAGTGGTGATGCCGCCACGCGGGCGTTCACCTTCCCTTCGCGAAGATGGCCGCCGCCTTCGCTGCGAGGCGGCGCTTGTCCGGCCTCGCCTGCCGGGCGAGCACGTCGTACCCGGCGTCCTCGACGGCCGCCAGGGCCGCGTAGCCGCCTGCGGTGAATCCCGCGAGGAGCAGTCGAAGCCTCCCCCGAACCGTACCTACCAATGGTGCGCCGCGGTCGAGCAGGGTGCGGGCCCGCTCGACCTCGAAGGCGATCAGCTCGCGGACCGCGCCGTCGGCGCGGGGCGCGGCCAGGTCCGCCTCGGTGACGCCGAAGCGGGCCAGGTCCTCGGCGGGCAGGTAGATCCGGCCGTGGGCCAGGTCCTCGGCCACGTCCTGGATGTGTTCGACCACCTGGAGGCCGCTGCACACGGCGTCCGACAGCTCGATCCGCTCGGGGGTGGAGACGCCGGCGATGGCCAGCACGAGGCGGCCGACCGGGTCGGCGGACAGGGTGCAGTAGCCGAGCAGGTCCTCGAAGGTGGCGTAGCGGGAGGTGGTCTGGTCCACCCGGTTGGCCTCGATCAGACGGCGGAACGGCTCGGGGGTCAGGCCGTGCCGGTCGACCAGCGGGACGAGCGCGCTCAGCAGCGGGTGGCGGGGGCGGTCGGCGCCGGCCGCGGAGCCGCCGGCGGTGCGCAGGGCCGCCTCGAACACCCGGTCGAGGTCCTGCTCCAGCCCGTCGAGCAGGGCGAGCCGGAAGGCGGTCTCCTGCGCGGTCGGCGGGCCGGCGTGCTCCGACGGGGTGGCCGGGGGCGCCTGCTCGACCCCGAGCAGGCGGGCGGTGGCGGCCGGGTCGGCCAGGTCGCCGTCGCCGGCGTCGTCGACCAGGCGGGCGAAGCCGTACACCGCCATCAGGTCGTCGCGCCAGGCCGCGGGCAGGAAGAACGGGGCGACGGGGAAGTTCTCCGCGCCCGCCTTGTCGAGGGTGCCTCCCGCGGAACCGTTCACCGGCGTATCTCTGAGCTGGGCCGAAGCCGACACTGCTGTCACTCCCCCGTTCTACACCGCGTGGCAGGACCGGCCCGACTCGGACACGCGTCCGAGCGCGGGCGTCACGCAGGGCACACCGCCCCCGACACCACCAGGCTGACACGCCGAGCCGCGCGGGAGAAGACCGCCCCGCCGGGGCACGGGGCGCTCGCGCCGCGGCGGCGGGCCGCCCGGCGCGCGCGGGGGCGTGCAGGACGAAGGGCCGGCCCCGGAGGATCCGGGACCGGCCCCTGCGGGAGTGCCGGAGGCTACGGCCGCTCGCCGCGCTCGTAGCGCTGGACGACCTCCTCGGTCGGTCCGTCCATGACCAGCTCGCCGGCCTCGATCCATATGGTCCGCTCGCAGACCTCGCGGATCGAGTTGTTGTCGTGGCTGACCAGGAAGACCGTACCGGCGGACGCCCGCAGCTCGTCGATCCGCCGCTTGCTGCGCTGCTGGAAGGCCTGGTCGCCGGTGGCGAGGGCCTCGTCGATCAGCAGCACGTCGTGGGTCTTGGCGGCGGCGATCGAGAAGCGCAGCCGGGCGCCCATGCCGGAGGAGTAGGTGCGCATCGGCAGGGAGATGAAGTCGCCCTTGTCGTTGATGCCCGAGAAATCGACGATGTCCTGGTAGCGCGCCTTCACCTGGGCCGGGGTCATGCCCATCGCCAGGCAGCCGAGGATGACGTTGCGCTCACCGGTGAGCTCGTTCATCAGCGCGGCGTTGACGCCCAGCAGCGAGGGCTGGCCATTGGTGTAGATGCCGCCCTTCTCGGTCGGCAGCAGGCCCGCGATGGCGGCCAGCATGGTCGACTTGCCGGAACCGTTGGAGCCGATCAGGCCGATCGCCTCGCCCTTGTACGCGGTGAAGCTGATGCCCCTGACCGCGTGCACCTCGCGCACGCCGGAGGCGCGCTTGCGGCTGATGATGCGGCTCAGCGCCGAGGTGGCGCTGCCCTTGCCGGAGCCGGCGCCGTGCACCTTGTAGACGATGTGCACGTCGTCGACGACGACGGTGGGCTCGCGGGCCACGTCCGCGTCCGGGACGGCGGCGCTCGTGCTCAGGTCGATGTCAGCCACGGCCGTACTCCTCCTCCGCCTTCCAGAAGAAGACGTATCCGACGACGAACATGCCCACGCCCCAGGCGATGCCGTACGCCCACTGGTGCGGCGGGAGGGTCTGGTGCACCGGCTGGTGCGGGTTGTAGATGACCGGCGCGAAGGCGTGCCGCAGCAGGTCCATGTAGACCGAGGCCGGGTTGGCCGCCATCAGCGTCTGGAGGTAGTGCGGCCAGTGGGTGATCTTGTCCTGGATGCTGAACATCACACCGGACAGGAACATCCAGGCGCGCATCACGAACGGGATGAGCTGGGAGATGTCGCTGGTCCTGGAGCCGATCCGGGCCATCACCAGGGAGATGCCGGTGTTGAAGAGCGTCTGCAGGAGCAGCGCCGGGATGATCAGCAGCCAGGTCCGGCCCGGGGTGACGCCGGCGGCGATCACGGTGACGACCAGGACCACCATGGAGATCAGCAGCTGCTGGAGCTGGATCACGGTGAACGCGATCGGGAGGCTGGCCCGGGGGAAGTGCAGCGCCCGGATCAGCCCGAGGCTGTCGGAGATCGCCCGGGTGCCGGTCTGCACCGCGTTCTGGGTGAACTGGAAGACGAACACGCCGATGCAGAGCCAGGCGATGTAGGTGTTGTCCGGGAAGCCCTGCTTGCCCGCCAGGATCACGCCGAAGACCAGGTAGAACACCGCGCAGTTGAGCAGCGGGGTCACCACCTGCCACAGCTGGCCGAGCTTGGCGTTGGTGTACTGGGCCACCAGGCGGGCGGTGGCGAAGGCCCAGATGAAGTGGCGCCGGGCCCAGAGCTGCTTGGAGTAGGCGAACAGGCCGGGACGGGCGCCGCTCACCTTCAGACCGTACTTGTCCGCAAGCTGCTTGGGGGTCAGGCCCGCGTCCGCCCCCCTGGGGGCCGAGAGGCTGACGGGTTCACTCACTGTCGACACATTCGTCCTTCACGCGGGATCGGTCGGGGCGGCCGGTCGGCGGGGTCCGCCGGTCTGCGCCGATGGGGATCCACTGGGGTCTCGGGAGAGCCGGCCGGTGTGGGGACACCGGCCGCGGCGATCGATCATTCGATGCATATGTCATCAGATGCGATCAGATGATCGGTGGTCGGCCCAACCTGGTCAGTCGCCAGACGGTACGCCACCGCATGGGCCGCCGCGGACCACAGGGTTCGCGCCAGCCCGCCCGGAATCCGCCCCACCAGGCCTTCAGCGCCTCCGGGGAGGGGCGGCGGGCCAGGGTCAGCAGGAACCAGGTTCCCAGATAGAGAGGCACCAACAGGGCCGGAAGGTTCCGCCTCGCGAGCCAGACCCGGTTGCGCGCCACGTTGTGGAAGTAGCTCGCGTGACGGGCGGGCGAGGTCGTGGGGTGGTGCAGCACCACGTCCGCCCGGTAGTCGATGGCCCAGCCGGCGTCCAGCGCGCGCCACGCGAGGTCGGTCTCCTCGTGGGCGTAGAAGAACTCGGCGGGCAGCTGCCCGGCCTGCTCGAACACCTTGCAGCGCACCGCGCTCGCGCCGCCCAGGAACGTCGTCACCCGGGACGAGCGCAGCGGGTCGCTGGCGCGCAGCCGGGGGACGTGGCGGCGCTGGGTGACCCCGGTGTCCGGGTCGGCGATCCGGAAGGAGACGATGCCCAGCTCCGGATCGGCGGTGAAGGCCTCGCGCAGCAGGCGGGCCGAGTCGGTGCGCGGCAGGTTCCCGTCGTCGTCCAGGAAGAGGACGGCGTCGACCTCCGCGCCGTCCCGGCCGAACAGCTCGATGCCGACGTTGCGCCCGCCCGGGATGCCGAGGTTCTCCGGCAGCTCGACGCTGCGCACGCCCTCCGGCAGCGGGGGCAGCTTCGCGCCCTGGCCGACCACGGCCAGCTCGACCGCCGGGCCCTCCTGGGCGCGGACGGCATCGATCAGGGCGTTGAGCTCGGCGGGCCGGTTGCCCATGGTGATGATCACGGCGCCGAGGCGGAAGTCGTCCGCGGCCGTCCGCGCGTTCACCGGAGCCTGCTGGAGAGGACGATGCTCAGCAGGTGCAGCACGGTCTGGAGCATCGCGATCGCCGCCAGGACGACCACCGCGAGCCGGGTGAAGAGGAGTCCGCCGTGCACGGCGTCGGCGACGCCGGCGGCCAGGATGAACAGCGAGGCCTCGACCGCGCCGACCAGGCGGTGGAACTTCAGGAAGGAGGCCGCCCGGCGGGCCTTGGCGACGGAGGACGAGCGCGGCACCGAGGCGCTGTCCTCGACGGCCGTCAGTCCGCTGCGGGCCCGGGCCACGTCCACCAGGTCGGTCTCGGACTTGATCAGGATCGCGCCGAGCGCGGCCAGGGTGCCGAGGAAGGCCCACTCCCAGTGCGAGCCGGCGCCCTCGCGGTGCAGCAGGTCGGTGGCGCGCAGGCCGAGGCCGGTCAGCAGCGCCGCCTCGGACATGTAGTGGCCGACCCGGTCCAGGTAGACGCCGGTGAGCGAGGTCTGCCGGCGCCAGCGGGCCACCTCGCCGTCCACGCAGTCCAGCAGCAGGTAGACCTGGATCAGCAGGGCGCCCAGGACGGCGCCCGCGATGCCCGGCACGACCAGCGCGGCACCGGCCAGGATGCCGGTGAACATCATCAGGTACGTCAGGCCGTTGGGCGTGATCGCCGTCATGGTGGACAGCACGCGGGTGATCCGCAGCGAGATCTTCCGCATGTACAGGCGTCCGGCCCAGTGCTCGGCGCTGCGGCGCTGGAGCATGCCCTCCGGGTGGATCACCGCGCGCAGCTCCTCGATCGAGGGCCGGCGGGTCAGGTCCACCGGGGGACGCCCGGCGCCCGCGGTGGAGGGGTCAGCTGTTGACGGCTTGGACATAGTCGGCGTACGCGTCCCTGATTGCGGAAGGGGAGAGGTCGAGGTGTTCGAGGATGGTGAAGCGCCCCGGTCGGGTGTTCGGAGCGTAGTGCACCGCTTCGGTGAACTCCGCCTCGCTGAAGCCGATCTGAGCGGCGGTCACCGGCAGCCCGTGGCTCGCCAGGCGCTCCACGATCAGACCGGTCAGCTCGTGCTCGCCCCGCAGGAAGCTGGCGAAGGCGGCGCCGAGGCCGACCTGCTCGCCGTGCTGGGCGGACCGCTTGGGATACAGCACGTCCAGGGCATGCGAGATCTCGTGGCAGGCACCCGACGAGGGCCGGGTGCTGCCCGCGATGTTCATCGCGATGCCGGACAGTACCAGGGCCTCGGCCAGCGCCGTCAGGAGGTCCTGGTCCCGGGTGCTCCCCGGGTGTCGCAGCAGGTTCTCGCCCGCCGAGCGGGCCATCGCCACGGCCAGCCCGTCCACCGGCTCGCCGGTCACCGCGTGCGACAGCTCCCAGTCCGCGCACGCGGAGATGTTGGAGACGACGTCGCCCACGCCGGCCGCCACGAAGCGCTGCGGGGCCTGCCGGATCACGTCCAGGTCGACCACGATGCCGATCGGGCTGGGCACCCCGTAGGAGCCGCGGCCGGCGTCGTTGTCCAGGGTGGAGACCGGCGAGCAGATGCCGTCGTGGGCCAGGTTGGTGGCGACCGCCACCAGCGGCAGGCCGACCCGGGCCGCGGCGTACTTGGCGGCGTCGATGATCTTGCCGCCGCCGAGGCCGACGATCGCGTCGTAGTGCCCGCCGCGCATCGCCTCGGCCAGCCGCACCGCGCTGTCCAGGCTGCCGTCGTCCACGTTGTACCAGTCGGCGCCGGGCAGGGCCGGCTCCAGGCGGCGGCGCATCGCCGAGCCGGAGCCGTTGCTGATCGCCACCGCGATCCGGCCCGAGGCCGACAGCCGCTGGTCCGCGAGGATGCCGCCGAGCGCGTCCAGCGCGCCCGGGCGGATCTCGACGAACAGCGGCGACGGGACCAGTCGGGTCAGTACCGGCACGCGATCTCCCGCGCCTTCGCCAGGTCGTCGTGGTTGTCCACCTCGACCCAGGAGACCTCGCCGATCGGCTGCACGTCGATCCGCAGGCCGCGGTTCACCATCTCCTGGTAGCCGTCCTCGTAGTACAGCTGGGGGTCGCGCTCGTAGGTGGCGCGCAGCGCGTCGGTGAGGTCGGCGGCGGCGGACGGGTTGATCACGGTGACGCCGATGTACTCGCCGGTCGCCTCGGCCGGCTCCATCAGCTTGGTGATCCGGCGCATCCCGGAGGCCGGGTCGACGACGACCTTCATCTCCTCGTCGGCGAGCTTCTTCACCGTGTCGAGGGCGAGCAGGATGCCGGGGGCGGTACCGGCCTCGGTCAGTCGCCGGTTGCCCTCCAGCATGGTGCGCTGGACGGAGGCCGGGTGGACGGTGTCGCCGTTGGCGAGCAGCAGGCCCTCGGCGAACAGCTCGCGGGCGCACCAGAGCGAGTAGGCGTTGTTCCACTCCTCGGCCTTGTCGTTCTCGACCAGGTGGAGCTTGACGCCGTACTTGCTCTCCAGGGCGTCCTTGCGGTCGTACACCGCCTCCTTGCGGTAGCCGACGACGATCGCGGCGTCGCGCAGCCCGACCTCGGCGAAGTTGCCGAGCGTGAGGTCCAGGACGGTCCGCTCCCCGTCGACCGGCACCAGCGCCTTGGGCAGGGTGTCGGTGTACGGGCGCAGCCGGCGGCCGGCGCCGGCTGCCAGAACGAGGCCGATCATGCGGGTCTCCTGATCCGTCGTGCTGTGCCCGGAGGCCGTGCCGGAGAGCGGCGCCACCGCTCCTCGGACCGGTGTTCGACCGGGCCGGGCGGCGGCGCGCCGGTGCCGGCACGGATCCGGGCACCGTGTCGTATGTGATGGTAGGCGACCAGGGCGACCGGCCAGAACGCGCCCGCGCGCCCGGACCGCAGGCGGGGCGGCCCGCAGGAGGGCGGACGGGGCGGCGGGCTGGGTGGCGGTGCAGCGGCCGTGGGACCTCGGCGCCCAGCCCGGGCCGCGCCGAGGGACGCCTCGGAAAGGTCGAACGGGCTCCGAACGCACGTAGAACGGTTCTGCGAATTCCTGACCCTTACAGGGACTTCCCGGGCCCTTCTCTGGCCGGTTTCCGACGCCTCCGGATCATGATCCGTCCGGTTGTGCGTGGGACCCCTGCCGAGTGCCACCCATACGGCAGACTGGACCCCGACGCCGGCGCCGGTGCCCAAGCTGTGTCCGCCGCACACCACCCGGTGCGTCGGAGACGCCCGATGCTCCCGTTGCTCCCGTTCCCGAAAGAGGCCCCATGCCCCAGAGTCTGCCGACCGACCCGACGCACTTCGCCGCCGAGATCGACACCGGTCTCGACGTGGAGACCGATGTGACGGTCGACGCCCGGGCCACCGGCTCCGCCCCCGCCGGCGCCGAGATCCTGCTGGAACTGGTCGACGACGAGGGCGTCACCATCGGCACCGGCGAGAAGCTCTGGGCCCACCAGCAGCCGGGCCGGCTGCACCGGGCCTTCTCGGTCTTCCTGTTCGACCGCCAGGGCCGACTGCTGCTCCAGCGCCGGGCACTGGGCAAGTACCACTCCCCCGGCGTCTGGTCGAACACCTGCTGCGGTCACCCGTACCCGGACGAGCCGCCGTTCGTCGCCGCCGCCCGGCGCACCGCCGAGGAGCTGGGCGTCGCACCGGCGCTGCTGTGCGAGGCGGGCACCGTCCGCTACGACCTGCCGGACGAGGCGTCCGGGCTGATCGAGCGGGAGTGGAACCACCTGTTCGTGGGACTGGTCACCGCGCCGGTCGAGCCCAACCCGGAGGAGGTGGACGACTTCGCCTTCGTGACCGCGCAGGAACTGCGGGAGCTGCGGGCGGAGCGGCCGTTCTCGGTCTGGTTCGAGACGGTCTTCGAGGCCGCGCTGCCGGGCATCCGGGAGATCGCCGGGCGGGACTGGTAGTCGTCCGGTCGTCGTCCGGTAGTCCTCCGGCGGCTCGGGCCGCCGGACGGCCGTCCGGTCAGCCGTCCGGCCGGTCAGTGTCCGGGCTCCGGGGGGACGGGCAGCGAGGCCCAGATGACCTTGCCGCCCTCCCCCGTGTGTTCGACGTCGCACGCCCCGCCGGCCTGCAGGGTGACGCTCTTCACCAGCAGCAGGCCGCGCCCGCCGGTGCTTCCGGTGTCGTTCTCCAGCGCCTTCGGCCGGTACGGATCGCCGTCCTCGACCGACACGCGCACCCAGGCCCGGTGCACCGACAGCTCGGTGACCACCTCGGGCGACAGCTCGGCAGCGTGGGTCACCGCGTTGCTCACCAGCTCCGAGACGATCAGCAGCAGGTCGTCCACCAGCTCCTGGTAGCGCACCCCGTTCAGGCCCTGCGCCAG
Organism: Kitasatospora sp. NPDC096204; assembly: GCF_044763205.1. Classification (NCBI taxonomy): domain Bacteria; kingdom Bacillati; phylum Actinomycetota; class Actinomycetes; order Kitasatosporales; family Streptomycetaceae; genus Kitasatospora; species Kitasatospora sp. NPDC096204. The sequence goes on along the minus strand of NZ_JBIWFT010000017.1, from coordinate 123,451 downwards.
CAGGCGGTCGCGCACCGCGTGCCGGGTCACCGGCACCGAGGCCTCGGTGGCGGGCGCCGGGAAGCGCCACACGCCCTCGGCGGGGCCCACGGAGGCCCGGGCCGCGCCGGGGCCCTCCGTCCGCCCACCGCGTCTCGGTTCGGCCTTCGCCGCTCCGCTGATCTGCTCCACGTCCAGCCGCCCTTCGTCCGCGACCCGGGAATCAGGCGATCCGCTTCATGGCGCCCTCGGTCCACAGAGGCTAGGAGAGCCGCCGCCACGGCCGTGGCACCGTCGACAAGTTGCCCGTGTCGGATCGGTTCCGGCCTCAACCGACCGCGGACGGGGCGGGAGTCGACCGGTTCCTTCGCGGACACCACCGGTTCGATCCGGATTCGAGCGTGTTGGCCGGGCGTACCAACCTGTGCGGGTGCCGTGCGGGAAGGGTGCCGTGCGGGGCGGGCCGTGGCGGGGCGGGCCGTGGCGGGGCGGGCGGTGGCGGGGCGGGCGGTGGCGAGGCGTCGCGGCCTCCGCCGTCCCCGACCGTCCCCGACCGCCCGCGACCAGGGCGTCCGGCGGGGCAGCCCCGAGGAAGCGCTGGTGAGAAGCACTCCAGAACCCTGGTAATGTTCTCTTTGTCGCCGAGGGGGCGAGGAAAAAGCCCCCGAAGCACACACCCGGTCCGGGTGGCGGAATGGCAGACGCGCTAGCTTGAGGTGCTAGTGCCCTTTATCGGGCGTGGGGGTTCAAGTCCCCCCTCGGACACAGCCGAAATTCCCCGTGGAAGCCGAGAGGCGCCACGGGGAATTTCGTTTTTCCGGCCCGCCCCATTTCGTCGGGCCGGCCCCGATCACCATTCCCGGCCACCGCCGCCCCCTTCCGGGCGTTGTGGCGTCCGTCTCCTCACCGGTCCACGCCGACCCGGGAAGCCGGACACGAGATGGCAACAATCGGACGATTTGAGCTTCCTCTGAGGTTTTCGCCCGTTTTCGGAACATAGGCTGCTCTCCGTTTGCCCGAAATAGCGACTCAAATCGCAAAAACACCGACACCACCCGATGAACCACGAGCGAGAGGACCGATACGTTGAGTGAGCCCGAATCGCCGACGGCATCACACCAGAACTACCGCCGATCGCTCGGCACGATCAGCCTGACCGCGGTCGGGCTGGGGTCGATCATCGGATCCGGCTGGTTGTTCGGTGCCGAGCGGGCCGCCAAGCTCGCCGGACCCGCCTCGATCCTCGCCTGGGTGATCGGCGCCGCGGTGGCGCTGACCATCGCGCTCACCTACAGCGAGCTGGGCTCGATGTTCCCCAAGGCCGGCGGCATGGTCCGGTACGGCCAGTACTCGCACGGCTCGCTGGCCGGCTACCTGGCCGCCTGGGCCAACTGGATCGCCATCGTCTCGGTCATCCCGGGTGAGGCCACCGCCTCCGTCCAGTACATGAGCTCCTGGGACTTCGGCTGGGCCAAGGGGTTGTACGACGGCAAGGAGTTGACCATCAGCGGCGTGGCACTCGCCAGCGTGCTGTTGCTCGTCTACTTCGCCCTCAACTGGTTCGCGATCACGCTGTTCGCCAAGACCAACACCGCGATCACCGTCTTCAAGGTCGTCGTGCCGACGCTGACCGCCGGCGCGCTGCTCTTCGCACACTTCGACACCTCGCACTTCACCGACCACGGCGGCTTCGCGCCGAACGGCTGGAGCGCGGTGTTCACCGCCGTCGCGGTCTCCGGCATCGTCTGGGCCTTCAACGGCTTCCAGTCCCCGCTCAACCTGGCCGGCGAGGCCCGCAACCCCGGCAAGTCGCTGCCGAAGGCCGTCATCGGCTCGATCCTGATCTCCCTGGTGATCTACGTCGCGCTGCAGATCGCCTTCCTCGGCGCCATCCCGGGCGGCGACCTGGCGAACGGCTGGAGCAACCTCGCCTACACCTCGCCGCTGGCCGACCTGGCCATCGCCTGGGGCCTCAACTGGCTGGCGATCACGCTGTACGCGGACGCCTTCATCTCGCCCTCCGGCACCGGCATGATCTACGCCGCCACCACCTCGCGCATGATCCACGGCGTGCAGGAGAACGGCCACCTGCCGAAGATCTTCGGCCGGGTCGACGCCAAGACCGGCATCCCGCGCCCGGCGCTGGTGCTCAACCTGGTGGTCGCCTTCATGTTCCTCGCCGTCTTCCGCGGCTGGGGCTCGCTGGCCGAGATCGTCTCGGTGGCCACCGTGATCTCGTACATCACCGGCCCGGTCGCCGTGATGGCGCTGCGCCGCCTGGCCCCCGACCTGCCCCGGCCGGTGCGGCTGCGCGCCATGCCGATCATCGCCCCGGTCGCGATGGTGTTCGGCTCGCTGGTGCTCTACTGGGCCCGCTGGCCGCTCACCGGCAAGGTCATCCTGCTGATGGCCGCCGGTCTGCCGATCTGGGCCTGGTACGAGCTGCGCAAGCCGTTCGCCGAGCTGAAGCCGCACCTGAAGGCGGGCGCCTGGATGGTCGCGTACCTGTTCGTGATGGCCGGCGTCTCCTGGGCGGGCAGCGCCGACTTCGGCGGGCACGACTACCTGCCGGAGGGCTGGGACCTGCTGATCGTCGCCGCGATCGGGCTGGCGTTCTACCGCTGGGGCGTCGCCAGCGCCTGGGCCAACCCCTCGCTGGCCGCGGTCCGCGAGGAGATGGCGCAGGCCGAGGGCGCCGCTCCGGTCGACGCCGCGGAGGCCTCGCGGGTCTGAGACGGAAACGGGCGGGCGCACGAACGCGCCGGCTCACGGTGAAGGGCCGGTCGGATTCCTCCGACCGGCCCTTCGGCGTCCCTGGGGAGCGTGCGCGGTGCGCCTCGTTCCCGGTATGAGCCCATTCTGCCGTGGGCGGCACCCCCGGGTCACCGTCTTCGGGGATGATCTTCGTCGCGGCGTCCGCGCCTAGCGTGGTGGCGGGTGGCCCTCGGTGGAAGGGCCCGGGCCTGAGGAGCGGATCGGCATGGCGGACGTACGGCGGCGGGACGGCGAGGCGGGAGCGGCTCCGGGCGGGGAGCCGGTCGTCGGAGCGGTCGTCGGAGCGGGCGAGGGAGCGGGCGAGGGAGCAGGCGATGGAGCAGGCGGGGAGCAGATCGCGGGGGCGGTCGAGGGAGCGGCCGGGCGGCTGGCCGCGGAGCTGACCGGGATGATGGCCGAGGACGGCGCGGCCGCCCGGTTCGCGAACAGCCCCGACCTGGCCGAGCAGGCGACGTGGCGGCGGCTCACCGTCCGGCACGGGGACCGGCTCGCGGAGATCATGGCGGAGCACGGCTGGCCGACCGAGCAGGCCGTCGGCGCCGAGGCCGCCCGGGCGGCCTGGCTGGTGGCGCAGCACGCGGACCGGCAGCTCGACGTCCAGCGGCGGGCGGCGGCGCTGATGGGCGAGGCCGTCGCCCGGGGCGAGGCGAGCGCCCGCGACCTGGCGTTCCTCCAGGACCGGCTGGCGGTCAACGAGGGGCGGGAACAGCGCTACGGAACGCAGATCGGCGCGGTGGCGGAGGGCCGCCCGGTGCCGTGGCCGTGCGAGGAGCCGGAGCGGCTGGACGAGCGGCGGGCGGAGGTGGGCATCGAGCCGTTCGACGAGTACACCGCACGGTTCGCTCCGAGGTAACCGTCCGGTCCGCTCGGAGGTAACCGTCCGGTCCGCCGATCCGGATTGACTCTTGCGCGCGGCCGCCCGCGCCGCATTGACTGACCTCCGACTAGCGCTGCTAGTCAAGGCGGGTCGAGTGGATGAGCTGATGAGGGGACGATCGGTGCGGCAGGACGCGGAGTATCCGGAGCACGACGACCAGTACATCGACGGCGAGTGGCGGCCCTCCGGGGACACCGGGTCGATCACCGTGCTGAACCCGGCGACCGAGCAGGTGCTGGCCACGGTGCCGGCCGGCGGCGCGATCGACGTCGACGCGGCGGTGACGGCGGCCCGGCGGGCGGCCCGCGGCTGGGGCTCGACCACCCGCGAGGAGCGGCTGGCGCTGCTGACCCGGCTGCGGGACGGGATCGCCGCCGCGCAGGGCGAGATCACCGAGACGGTCGTCGCCGAGCTCGGCTCTCCGGTCGGCTTCACCGGTGCCGTGCACGCCGGGTTGCCGCTCGCCGTGGCGACCTCCTATCTGTCCCTGCTCGCCGAGCACCCCTTCGAGGAACGGATCGGCAACTCGGTGGTGCACGCCGAGCCGGCCGGGGTGGTCGCGGCGATCACGCCGTGGAACTACCCGCTGCACCAGATCGTGGCCAAGACCGTCCCGGCGCTGGCGGCCGGCTGCCCGGTGGTCCTCAAGCCGGCCGAGGACACCCCGCTGGTGGCCCGGCTGTTCGCCCGGCTGGTGCACGAGGCCGGGTTCCCGGCGGGCGCCTTCAACCTGGTGACCGGCACCGGCGCGGTGGCGGGCGCGGCGCTCGTCGGGCACCGCGAGGTGGATCTGGTCTCGTTCACCGGCTCCACCGGCGTCGGCCGGCAGGTCGCCGAGACGGCCGGACGGGGGCTGAAGCGGGTCTCCCTGGAGCTGGGCGGCAAGTCGGCCAACGTGGTGCTGCCCGGCGCCGACCTGGCCCGCGCGGTCAAGGCGAACGTCGCCAACGTCTTCGCCAACTCGGGCCAGACCTGCAGCGCGCTGACCCGGCTGCTGGTCCACCAGGACCAGTACGAGGAGGCGGTCGCCCGGGCCGCGGAGGTCGCCGCCCAGTACCGGCCGGGCGACCCGACCGACCCGCAGACCCGGATCGGCCCGCTGGTCAACGCCGGGCAGCTGGCCCGGGTTCGCGGCTACATCGACGGGGCGCTGGCCGAGGGCGCCCGGCTGGTCGTCGGCGGCTCGGAGCCGGTCGCCGACCTGCCCGCGGGCTACTACGTCCGCCCGACGGTGCTCGCCGACGTGACCCCGGAGATGACGGTGGCCCAGGAGGAGGTCTTCGGACCCGTCCTGGCGATCCTGCGCTACCGCGACGAGGACCACGCCGCCGAACTCGCCAACGGCACCCCGTACGGCCTGTCCGGCGGCGTCTGGGCCCGCGACACCGACACCGCCGCCGTCTTCGCCCGCCGCCTCGACACCGGCCAGGTCGACCTCAACGGCGGCCGCTTCAACCCGCTCGCCCCGTTCGGCGGCTACAAGAGCTCGGGCCTCGGCCGGGAGCTGGGCCGCCACGGGCTGGAGGAGTTCCTCCAGTACAAGTCCCTGCAGTACTAGCGGGACTGACGGCCTTCGGCGGACAGATGACAGCGAACGGATGACAGATTTCGAAATCTGTTATCTGTTCGCTGTTCGCTGTTCGTCGTGCTCTGTTCGCCGTTCTCTGTTCGTCGTTCTCTGTTCGCCGTCAGCTGTTCGCTGTTCGCTGTTCGCTGCTATCCGTCGCCGTCCGTCCGCCGTGCACCGAGGGGCCCTTCCCGGCCGGGAGGTGACCCACGTCTCGGCGGATCGGCCATCCACTGGGCAGTACGGAACGCGGATCGCGCGGACACTGGGGCCACCGAGACCCGTCAACCGAGGGAAGGCCCCGTCATGCGAGCGATCCGCCCCCTTGCCACCGGTCCGACCGGACCTCAGGCCCCGGGCCGACTGGCGTCGTCCACCCAGGAGGTCCTGGCAGAGCTGCAACGGAGCGACGCCAAGGCCACCGGCATCGGAGCCGCCGCCGTCGGAGGCATCACCATGGCCACCGCGCTGAGCAGCACGCTGTCTCCGCTCTCCCCATTGGCCAAGGCGACGCTCCTGGGCGTCATCACCCTCCTGGTCGGCTCGCTCGCCCTGTCGCTGGCGGCCGCCAGGCCCCAGCTCCGCCACGACGGCCACCGCGCCCTGTCCTACCTGGAATTCGCCCGTTTGACGCCGGAACAGTTGGTCGAGTCATTCTCGGAGCGGAGTTCCGGGGATCTCGCGACGGCGCACGCGCAGCGTTTGGTGGAGCTTTCCCGGCTGGTCCTGCGGAAGTACCGCCTCCTGCGGCGTGCGGTCGATCTGCTCTCCTGCGGGCTGGTGTTGGGCACACTGGCCGCCGTTCTGGTTCTTGCGGCACACTGAGCGGATCACAGTGTCCGGCCGGCGAACCGGCAGCCCGCCGACCGCGGACCCGGCCACCGGAGGCGCCACGTGCAGGAGTCACACCGAGAGTTCCTGAGTGACGAGAAGTGGGCGCTCCTCCAGCAGTTGGCGCCGGTGCGCCACCGGGCGTCCCGCGCCACCCTGCTGCGGCAGGACGAACCGGCCACCTGCGTCGTGCTCCTGGAGACCGGCAGCGTGATGGTGACCGCCGACGGCCCTCTCGGCAGTGAGCAGTTGCTCGCGGTCCGCGGCGACGGCGAACTCCTCGGCGAGATGTCGGTGTTGGCGGAGGGCGTGCGCAGCGCGACCGTACGGACCCTCGAGCCCTGCCGGGTTCGCGTGGTCCCGGCCGCGGACTTCACGGACTTCATCGAATCGCACGGCCTGCTGCGACCGTTGCTCAGGCACTCCTACAGCCGGCTCCGCGAGGCCGACCGGACCAGGCTGGAACTCGCGACCGGATCCGTCGCGCTCCGGCTGTCCGGTCTCCTCATGCGGCTCTCCGGCCCGGCGACCTCCGGCGGCCCGTCCCGGATCCGGCTGCCGCAGGAGGACCTCGCCAGGCTCATCGGCGCCTCGCGCAACGCCGTCGGCAAGGTCTTGGTGGAGTGGAGCCGGCAGGGCTGGCTGACCACGGCTCCGGGCGGCGGAGTGACGGTGACCGACTTGCCGGCGCTGCGCGCGCACGCCGCGGAGCGGTAGCGCCGCCGGCCTTCGCGCGCAGTGGCGCAGCTCACTTCCGTCCTGCCATCCGTTGGGCAGCACCGACCGCCCGCTCGGAGGCATGATCGCTGCCGGGCGCGCGGCCCCGGACTCGCACCCGGACTCGCCCCGCACCCGCACCCGCCCCGCACCAGGAGGACAGACATGCTCCCCGCCCCCGTCGACCGGGATGACCTCCCGCCCGACCTCGCCATCCTCGTGGTCGACATCGTCGGCTACAGCAAGGTGCCGGAGACCGCGATGCCCGGCCTCCGGGCCGCACTGGACGCCGCCGTCGCCGAGACCTTCACCCGCATCGACCTGGCCGCGCTCTGGGCCGACGAACGCCGGGGCAGCGACACGGGCGACGGCTGGATCAGGATCGTGCCCGCCGCGAAGGTCGTGCGGCTGGTCGACCCGGGCATCGCGCTCCTGGAGGACGCGCTGCACCGCCACGACCGGGAGCGACGCGCCCACGAGCCGGTGCTGCGGACCCGGCTGAGCGTCCACCTCGGCCCGCTCTCCCCCGATCACCGGGGCGATGCCATCAACGACGCGTGTCGTCTGGTGGACAGCGACGAGGTCCGCGCCGCGGCCGGCGTGGCCGCGGAACACGACTCGTTCGTCGCGGCGATCGTCTCGGACGAGGTCCACCGGCGGGCCGTCGCCGCCGGTCGCACCCGCACGCTGTCCGAGCGGGACTTCCTGGACGTCTCGGCGGCCGTGCCGAAGAAGCGGTTCCACCGCGCCGCGTGGGTCCACGTACCGCGGCTCGCGCCCGTCACGGTCAAGGCGGCCCTCGGCCGGGAGGAGCCTCCCGTGGAGCCCGCACCGAGCCCCACGGCCGGTCCACAGCTCACCTTCAACGGCAACGTCGGCACAGCCGTCGCAACAGTCGGGACCCTGAACGTTGGGGGCGTCAACTTCGCATGACCATGGACGACTTGGAGCGGATTCAGGCCTTCCTGCCCGCGCCGGTCCGCACCGCCCCGGCCGGTACCACCGGGAAGCCCGTCACGCCGGAGCGCGCTGCGCCCTCGTTGACCTTCATGGCGGACGTCGGGATCGCCGTCGGCCAGGTCGACCGGATGTACCAGGAGATCCGTCAGGACTTCCTCGAGGCCAGGACGCTGGACCGCACCAAGCTGCTCGAATCCCGGACGTTCGCCCTCCCCTCCACCTGGAACACCGTCCGAACGCAGCTGGTCGACGCGCTGGCGGACCCCGGGGTGCGGGTGATCATCGTGGTGGCCCCGCGCGGCTACGGGTCGACCACTTTCGTCCACCACCTGCTGGCGAGCCACGCGCCGGACGAGATGAAACTCGTCGAGCTCGAACCGGACGGGCCGCGCCCGAGGGTCTCGAGGATCCGCCGGAATCCCGGACGGGCCTACCAGTTGGACCTCAAGGATCCGCAGACCGACCGCCCGTCGACGACGTTCCTCGACGACGTCGCCGCAAGCGTCCCGATGCTGCGGCAGGCCCGCTCGCTCTGGGTCCTCAACATCGCGGCGGATCTGTGGACCGAGCAGCGGACCTGGCCCGTCGCGCCCGGGGTCCGGGTGGTCGAGCTCCGCTCCCCGCCGGAGCCGTACGCCGTCGCGGCGCGCCATCTGACGGCGGCCGGCATGTCCTGGCTCGTACCGTACCTCCGGTCGGACACCGCCCGGGTCCATCTGTCGTCCCTGCGCAACGCGGTGGAGGCGGTGCGCGCGGCCGGCGCCGTGGCCGAGCAGTGGCTGGAGTTCAAGCGTGACCACCCGGAGGAGGCCGGCTGGATCGAGGAGGGGCTCGGTCGGCCCGGTGAGGCGGGCGACGAAGCGTGCCATCCCGAACTCCGCACGAGCGTCGAGAACGCCCTCGGCGACTGGCGCACCGAGTTGGACGGCGTCTTCGCGCACGGCGGCGACAGTGGCGGTGCGCTGTCCCTGCCCGACCGCTGTCTGCTGCTCTCCCTCGCCCTCCACCGGGTCGCACCGGCCGCCAGGATCTCCCGGGACGCCCGCGCCCTTGAGGAGTTGATCGCCAAGAAGGACCGGACGCACGCTCCGACGAACCTCGGTCAGGTCTTCGCCGGGCGCGGACTTCGGCAGCGGCTCACCGCGCTGCACGCGACGGTGAGCTCCCAGGACATCGCCTCGCTCAGCCGTCCGGGCTACGGCCAGGCCGTCCTCACCTATGTCTGGGACAACTACGAGGACATGCGGTCCGTCCTGCTGGAGTGGCTGATCGCGACCGCCCCGACCGAGCGGGGTGAGGCGGACAAGAGCGTCTCCGCCCTGACCACCCTGGCGGCCCGGCACCGGGCGCCGACGGTTCTGACCGAGATCCGCGACACCGCCCACGAGTCCGGGCGGTCGGACATGTGCGCGGCCGTCATGACCCGTGTGCTCGAGGACGCGGGGATGGAGCGGGCCGCGTGGGCCCGGCTCTACGACTGGGCGGACGACCGCCGCCACGGGACGCAGTCCGTGGTGGTCGACGTGGCCAAGGACGTCCTGGATGCCGAAGACCCCGGGGGCAGGGAGCACCGCAAGGCGATGACGCGGCTGCGCCGGGTTGCCTCGACTTCGAAGGACCGGTCCCTCCTCGGCAGCATCCTGGCCGTCTTCCGTCGTCTCGGTCACCGGCAGGAAGGACGGACGCTGCTGCTCTCCGAGGTGCTGCGCTGGCGGGCGAAGAAGGCCCACCACTCCGGGAAGATCGCCATGCTGGCGTTGATGGCGCAGTTCGACGGCCCTCGGCCCTGGCTGCTCGGTGCGGCCAACGAGAAGGCCCGCACCGAGATCGACGAAGGCCTGCGGGACCTCCTGGCGGACCCACAGTTCGAGCCCCAGGCGGTGCCCGCCATCTGCGCGTGGTTCAAGGCCGCGGCAACCGACACCGAGGCGTACGCCGTCGTCCGGAACCGGGTCGTGCCCGCGCTGGGCGGGCAGTCGTCACGGGACGCCGGCATCGACCTGTTCCATCAGGTCGGCCGACTGGTACTGCCCGATGGCACCCAGGTCGGCGACGACCTGTGGGCCTCGTTGGTCCGACTGCGGTGACCCTGAGGCCCGTTCACGGCCGACAGCTGACGAGTTTCAGCGCACGGACGACGGCGAACAGATGACAGATTTCGAAATCTGTCATCTGTTCGCCGTCCGCCGCCTTCCGCCCGCCGTCAGGCCAGGTCGACGCCCGGGTAGAGCGGGTACGGGGTGAGCAGGTCGGCGGCGCGCTTGGCGGTGGCGTCGCGGAGGGCGGCGTCCAGCGTGTAGGCGGCCTTGGACGGGGAGCCCTTGGCGGTGGTGGCGGGGGTGGTGGCGGTCAGGACGGTGTGGATCAGGTCGGCGATCTCGTCCATCTCGGCGGTGCCGAGGCCGCGGGTGGTGAGGGCCGGGGTGCCGAGGCGCACGCCCGAGGTGTACCAGGCGCCGTTCGGGTCCTGCGGGACGGAGTTGCGGTTGGTGACGATGCCCGAGTCGAGCAGGGCCGCCTCGGCCTGGCGGCCGGTCAGGCCGTAGCCGGAGACGTCGGCGAGGACCAGGTGGTTGTCGGTGCCCCCGGTGACCAGCTTGCCGCCGCGGCGCAGCAGGCCCTCGGCCAGCGCCTGGGCGTTGGCGACGACGGCGCGGGCGTACGTCTGGAACTCGGGGCGGCGGGCCTCCGCGAGGGCGACCGCCTTGGCGGCCATGACGTGCGAGAGCGGGCCGCCGAGCACCAGCGGGCAGCCGCGGTCGACGTGCTCGGCCAGTTCGGACTGGCACAGCACCATGCCGCCGCGCGGTCCGCGCAGGGACTTGTGGGTGGTGGTGGTGACGATGTGGGCGAACGGGACCGGGTCGTGGTCGCCGGTCAGCACCTTGCCCGCGACCAGGCCGGCGAAGTGCGCCATGTCGACCATGAGGGTCGCGCCGACCTCGTCCGCGATCTCGCGCATCCTGCGGAAGTCCACCAGCCGCGGGTAGGCGGAGTAGCCGGCCACGATGATCAGCGGGCGGAACTCGCGGGCGGTCTCGCGCAGCGCGTCGTAGTCGATCAGGCCGGTGGCCGGGTCGGTGCCGTAGCTGCGCTGCTCGAACATCTTGCCCGAGATGTTGGGCCGGAAGCCGTGGGTGAGGTGGCCGCCGGTGTCCAGGGACATGCCGAGCATCCGCTGGTTGCCGAGTTCCTGGCGCAGCCGCGCCCAGTCCTCCTCGGTGAGGTCGTTGACGTTGCGCACCGCGGCGCGCTCCAGGGCCGGGCTCTCGACCCGCTGGGAGAGGACGGCCCAGAAGGCGGTGAGGTTGGCGTCGATGCCGGAGTGCGGCTGGACGTAGGCGTGGTCGGCGCCGAACAGCTCGCGGGCGTGCTCGGCGGCGATGCTCTCGACGGTGTCGACGTTGCGGCAGCCCGCGTAGAAGCGGCGGCCGACGGTCCCCTCGGCGTACTTGTCGCTGAGCCAGTTGCCCATGGTGAGCAGGACGGCCGGGGAGGCGTAGTTCTCGCTGGCGATCAGCTTGAGCGAGGCGCGCTGGTCCGCGAGTTCCTGTCCGATGGCGGCGGCGATCCGCGGTTCGACGCCGGCGACCACGTCGAGGGCGCTGCGGAAGGCGGTGTCGGCCGCGGCGGAGGCGGCGGTGTGGGGATGCTGGGCCATGGCGGTCTCCTGGTGGGGATTGCGGGGGCCCAGGCGCTCGGCAACTTCACGTGAGGGTTCACGGGGCCGCTTCCCGATGGTTGATTCCATCCCTACGCGCCAGTTGCGGCCCACCGGGATCGTACCAACCCCCGAGGGACTGTGGCGGAGGTCTCAGAATGCGGAACGGACGGTCCGTTTCATCCCACTATGTCCGTTCTATTGCAACGCCGGTGTTTCGGCGAAATGAAGCCGCCACATTTCCCGAAACAGTTCCGCAGGAATGGCTCGAACGAGCCCCGGAGGTGATTTGCGGAACCTCGGAAGCATCCGGTCAAATGTCGCCCGAACGGCTTTCGGGAAACCCCCGGAGGCCGCACCGGAAATGCACACCAGCGCACCCTCACCCATGGGGCGGCGGAGAATTCGGGGGTTACGCCTCATGGCAGTGGTCGACACCGGCCCAAGCACCGGCGCGGGTACGGACCCCGGCACCGGCCCGGGCACCGCCCCGGGTACGGCGGCAGGGCCCGCGCCCGCCTCCCCCGGGCCGCTCCGCCGGATCCTGCGGGACCGGGTCGGCGCCGCCGCCCTGGCGGTGGTGGTGCTGTTCCTGCTGCTCGCCCTCGGCGCCCCGCTGATCGCCGCGCTGTACGGGAAGAACCCGGTCGACCACTACGGCCAGAACGTTCCCGGCCTGCTCAGCGACGGTGGCCTGCCGATGCTGCCGAACGGCGGCATCTCCGGGGACTTCTGGTTCGGCCTGGAGCCCGGTCTCGGCCGGGACGTGTTCACCCAGCTGCTGTACGGCATCCGCACCTCGCTGCTGATCGCCTTCGCGGCCGCCACGGTGACCACCACGCTGGGGGTGCTCGCCGGTGTCGCGGTGGGCTACCTCGGCGGGGTCACGGACCGGCTGTTCGGATTCGTCGCCAATGTGCTGCTGGCCTTTCCCACGCTGCTCCTGCTGCTCGCGCTCAGCCCGGTGATCCAGTCCCGGCTGGTCGACCCGGGCACCGCGGAACCGGAGTGGATGCAGTTCCTGGTGCTGGTCCTGGTTTTCTCGGCGTTCGGCTGGATTCCGCTCGCGCTTTCCCTGCGGGCCACCGTCCGATCGCTCCGGGAAAGGGATTTCGTGCAGTCCGCACGGGCCCAGGGAGCAAGCCGATTCCACGTCGTCGTCCACGAACTGCTGCCGAATGTCCGCTCGCAGCTGCTGGTGCACGCCACCATGGCGGTCCCGACGTTCGTCGCGTCCGAGGCCGCGCTGTCCTTCCTCGGCGTCGGCGTCACCGAGCCGGTCCCGGACTGGGGGCGGATGATCGCGCGCGGCTCCGAGGTCTTCCGGGCCGACCCCACCTACATGGTGTTCCCCGGGGTGGCGCTGCTGCTGTTCGTCATCGCCTTCAACCTGCTCGGCGACGCCGTCCGGGACGCGCTGGACCCGCGCGTCGGCGGCGCCCGCTGAAGGCTCTCACCGGGCACCCGCCCGCCGAAGCCCCCTCGACTGCCCCCTTCCGTTCCCCCTTCGTTCCCCCTTTCGATCCCCCCTTTTCGTCAACCCGAGCCCGTCCCGGCACGATCCGCCGGGACAAGGAGAGATTCGCCATGCGCTGGACCAGACCGTCCCTCGCCGTCGTCGCCACCGTCCTGCTGGCGACCTCCTGCTCGGCCGGCGCGGGCAGCACCGCGGGATCCGGCGGTGCCGCCGGCGCCTCCGCCAAGGAGACCTCGCCACTGACCGCCGTGCTCGGCAGCGAGCAGGAGAGCGCCGGCCCGGCCCCCGCCGTCCCCGGCGCCCGCGCCGGCGGCACGGTGAACGTGTACAACAGCGTCGAGTTCCGCCACCTCGACCCGCAGAAGGTCTACGCGGGCGCCACCTACAACGCCTCGCTGCTCTGGGGCCGCCAGCTGACCCAGTACCAGGTCGTGGACGGCAAGGCCAAGCTGGTCGGCGACCTGGCCACCGACACCGGCACCCCGACCGACGGCGGGCGCACCTGGACGTACCGGCTCAAGGCGGGTGTCGCCTGGGAGGACGGTCGGCCGATCACCGCCGGGGACGTCAAGTACGGCATCGAGCGCACCTTCGGCAAGGGCTACGAGGTCGGCCCGCCGTACTGGCCGCAGTGGCTCACCGGCGAGGCGAGCTACGAGGCGGCGCGCGCCAAGTACGCGGGCCCGCAGGCCGGTGACCTGGACGCGATCGAGACGCCGGACGAGCGCACCGTCGTCTTCCACTTCCCGCAGCCGCAGGCCGACGTGCCGTACATGGCCGCGCAGTCCTCCTCCTCGCCGGTGCGCCGGGACAAGGACACCGGGACGGACTACGACCGCCTGCCGTTCGCGACCGGCCCGTACCGGATCGTCGAGCATGTCCAGAACACCCGCATGGTGCTGGAACGCAACCCCGCCTGGAAGCCCGAGACCGACCCGATCCGCAGCCAGTACCCGGAGAAGTTCGTCTTCACGTACGGCAAGGAGGCGCTCAACCTCAACCAGGAGATCCTCTCCGGCCGGGACGGCGGCGCCAACGCCACCACCGCGTCCGACACCCTCTCCGCCGAGCTGTACCAGACCACCGACACCGACCCGAAGGCCAAGGACCTGGTCGTCTCCGGCCGGCAGGGCGCCTTCGTCACCCAGCTGATGATCAACAACGAGCGGGTGCCGGACGTCGAGGTCCGCAAGGCGCTGCACCTGGCCTACCCGCGCCAGCAGGCCCGCCAGGTCCAGGGCGGCGCCCGCACCGGCGAACTGGCCACCACGCTCAGCTCGCCCGCGCTGATCGACTACCAGAAGTACGACCTCTACCCGGCCAGGCCCGAGGGCGACCCCGAGGCCGCGAAGGCCGCGCTCGCCAAGGCCAAGCAGGCGCCCGGCAGCCTGACCTACGCGTACCGGAACACCCCGACCGGGCAGCGCGTCGCGCAGGTGCTGGTCGAGGGCTTCGGCAAGGCCGGGATCACCATCGTGCCCAAGCCGGTCGACCCCAAGGCCTTCCTGGACGAGGTGCACCGCACTGACTCCCCGTACGACCTGTTCGAGGAGACCAGCTCGGTCGACTGGCCGACCCCGTCCACCCTCGTCCCGTTCTCCTTCGACGGCCGGGCCGGCAGCGACATCAACTCCGCGCGCTACCGCAACCCGGAGGTCGACAAGGAGATCGACCGGATCAACCAGATCGGCGAGCCGCGCGCCAAGGCCAAGGAGCTGTACGCGCTGGAGCAGACCGTGATGAAGGACGTGCCGGTGCTGCCGTTCGCCTACCCGACCGTCAACCAGCTGCGCGGCAGCAACGTCGGCGGGGCGTTCATCCACCCGATCTACGGGACGGTCTCGCTGGCCTGGCTGTACCTGAAGTCCTGACGGCCGGGGCCCGCCCCCGCCCCCGGGTTCCTCCGTGGAACGGGGGCGGGCCCCTCCGTCCTCGCCTCTTCGCCCTTCTTCGCCCTTCTTCGCCCTGCCTCGCCACTTCCGCCTCCTCGCGCCCGTCCCCTTCTCCGCCTCCCCGTCACGTTCTCCGCCTCCCCCCGTCACGTCGACCCCGGATCGGCCATGCTCTCCTTCGTCCTGCGGCGGACCGCCCAGGCCCTCGCGGTCCTGGTCGCGGTCTCCGCCGCCGCCTTCGCCCTCTTCTACGCCGCGCCCGCCGACCCGGCCCGCGCCGCCTGCGGCCCGCGCTGCGACAGCGGGCAGGTCGCGGCGGTCCGCCAGAGCATGGGCCTGGACCAGCCGCTGCTCACCCAGTACACCGACTACCTGGTCGGGGTCGTCGCCGGGCGGGACATCGGCGACGTGGACGGCTCGACCATCCACTGCGACGCCCCGTGCCTCGGCTACTCCTACCGGCTGCACCAGCCGGTCACCGAGGCGCTGGCCGACCACCTGCCCGTCACCCTCTCGCTGACCGCCGGGGCGCTCGCCGTCCTGCTGGTGTTCGGCCTCGGCACCGGGTTCGTCTCCGCGCTGCGGCACGGGCGGCGGACCGACCGGCTGCTGTCGGGCTTCACCCTGGTCGGCGCGAGCGTGCAGATCTACTTCCTCGGGTACGTCGCGCAGTGGCTGCTGGTGTACTCGACCGGGCTGCTGCCACTGCCCTCCTACACCGCACCGGCCGACGACCCGGCCGCCTGGGCGGGCGGGATGCTGCTCCCCTGGCTCGTCCTCGGCTTCGTCAACTCGGCCGTGTTCGCCCGGCTCTCGCGCTCCCAGCTGCTGGAGACGATGAACGAGGAGTACGTCCGCACGGCCCGCGGCAAGGGCCTGGGACGGCTGCGCGCCCACTTCAAGTACACCTCGCGCGGCGCCGCGGGACCGCTGGTTCAGCTGATCGGGCTGGAGGCCGGGGCGCTGCTCGGCGGGGCCGTGATCACCGAGACGGTGTTCGGGCTGAACGGGGTCGGGCGGTTCGCCGCGGAGGCCGTCGGCGGGCAGGACCTGCCCGCCGTGGTCGGCGCGGTGCTGCTGGCCGCCTGCTTCATGGTGCTGTTCGTCGCGCTGGCCGACCTCGCGGTCGCCTGGCTCGACCCGCGTGTCCGGCTGAGCTGATGGGGAGTCCGTCGATGAGATCCACTGTTCCGGGAGACGGCGTGAAGACCGCCTCGGCGAAGGCCGTTGAGGGGCGGGACGCCTCGACGAAGGCCGCTGAAGGGCGGGCCGCCTCGACGAGGGCCGTTGAGGCGACGGCCGCCGTGGCGACGGGCGTCGAGCCCGTGCTGAGCGTCCGCGACCTGACCGTCACCTTCGCCGACCCGCGCGGCGGCGAGCCGGTGACCGCCGTCCGGGGCCTGTCGTTCGACCTCGCCCCGGGTGAAGTCCTGGGCCTGGTCGGCGAGTCGGGCTCCGGCAAGTCGACCGTCGGGCTCGCCGTCCTCGGCCTGCACGACCCGCGCACCACCACCGTCACCGGCTCGATCCGGCTGGGCGGGCAGGAGGTGGTCGGCGCCGAGGAGTCCGCGCTGCGCGGGGTGCGGGGCGGGACGGCCGCGCTGGTCTTCCAGGACGCGCTCACCTCGCTCAGCCCCTTCCACGGCGTGGGCGCCCAGCTCGCCGAGATGTACCGGCTGCACCACCCGGGCGCGGGCCGGGCCGAGGCCGGCCGGCGGGCGGCCGAGATGCTCGACCGGGTGGGCATCCCGGCGACCAGGTCCCGCGACTACCCGCACCAGTTCTCCGGTGGCATGCGCCAACGCGTGATGATCGCGATGGCCCTGATGAACGACCCCGGGCTGATCATCGCGGACGAGCCGACCACCGCCCTGGACGCCCGCGTCCAGCGGCAGGTCCTGGACCTGCTCGGCGAGTTGCAGCGCGAGCACGGGACGGCGGTGCTGCTGGTCAGCCACGACCTGGGCGTGGTCGCCGGGACGACGGACCGCACGCTGGTGCTGCGCGGCGGGGGTGGGATCGAGTCCGCGCCGACCGCCGAGCTGCTGTCCGCACCGCGCGAGCCGTACACCCGGGCGCTGGTGGGCGCGGCACTCCGGCTGGACTCGGTGCCGGGCACCGCCCTGCCGACGGTCGACGAGCCGGCGCCGTCCCGGACGTTCCGGCCGCGGACCGTCCGGCGTCCCGAGCGCTGGCTGGTCGAGGTGGAGGACCTGTCCGTGCACTTCCCCGGGCGCCGGCGCTTCTCCGGCCTGCGGGCCGAACCGGTCCGGGCGGTCGAGGGGGTCGGCCTGCGGATCGCACCCGGCGAGACGCTCGGGCTGGTCGGCGAGTCCGGCTCCGGCAAGTCCACCACCTCACGGGTCCTGGCCGGACTGCAACGGCCCACCGGCGGCCGGGTGTCGTACGACGGACAGGACGTCACCCGGCCGGACCGGGAGCTGCGCAAGCGGCTCAGCCGGGAGATCCAGCTGGTCTTCCAGGACCCGTACGCCTCGCTCAACCCGCGCCGGACCATCGCCCGGACCCTGGACACCCCGCTGCGCCTGCACACCTCGCTGAGTCCGGCCGAACGACGGGAGCGCTCCGCCGAGTTGCTGGAGCAGGTCGGGCTGGAGGCTCGGCACTTGGACCGCTACCCGCACGAGTTCTCCGGCGGACAGCGTCAGCGGATCGGCATCGCCCGGGCGCTCGCCCCGCAGCCGCGCCTGATCATCGCCGACGAGCCGGTCTCCGCGCTCGACGTGTCGGTGCAGGCCCAGGTGCTCAACCTGCTGATGGAGCTGCGCGAACGGCTCGGCGTCGCCTTCCTGTTCGTCTCCCACGACCTCGCGGTGGTACGGCACTTCTGCGACCGGGTGGCGGTGATGCACCGGGGCCGGCTGGTCGAGTCCACCGACCGGGACCGGCTGTTCGAGGCGCCGCACACCGAGTACACGCGGGAGTTGCTGGCGGCGGTGCACTGAGATGATCAAAGCCCGTCGGACGGGATCGGACCCGTCGGACGCGAACGGAGAGGTGCAGCGACGATGTCCACCACCAGCGACCGGACGACCGTGGACGAGGAACTCGTGGAGGCGGCCCTGGAGGTCGCACGGCGGTACGCGCGGGGCGACAACCACACCGTGGCGGCCGCGGGCCGCAATGCCGACGGGCGGATCGTCACCGCGCTGAACGCCTACCACTTCACCGGCGGGCCGTGTGCCGAGCTGGTGCTCATCGGCGCGGCGGCCGGCCAGGGGGCGTACGAGCTCACCACCGTGGTGGCGGTGGGCGACCGGGAACGCGGGGTGATCCCGCCCTGCGGGCGGTGCCGGCAGGTGCTGCTGGACTACTTCCCCGAGGTGGGGGTCATCGTCGGGCGGGGGCCGGAGCTGCGCACCGTGCCGGTGTCGGCCCTGCTGCCGGGGGCGTACGTCTGGGCCGACCACCAGGAGGAGTGAACGGAAGGTCGTGCACCCTTCGTTCGGCTGCGCCGCTCCGGCTCGAGGCGCTAGCGTGCAGGCGGTGTGACGTAGGAGACCCGGGCAAGGAATCACCAACCGAGGGGGCACATTTGTCGGACGACCTGCTCATCGCAAAGATCAACCACGGCTTCGATCACCTCGACGCCGACGGCGACGGCCTGCTCACCGAGCGGGACCACGTCCTGATGGGCCTCTCGGTGGCCCGCTCGCTCGGCCACCAGGAGGGTTCCGAGGCGGAGGCCGTGATAGTGCGCGCCTACCTGACGACCTGGCACGACCTGCACCTCGCCCGGCTGCCCGCCGGCACCGAGGCGATCACCCGCCAGCAGTTCGTCGCCTCGACCGGCTCGCTCGCCGACGACCCGGAGGCCGCGCAGGACATCCTCGGCGCACTCGCCCGCGCCTTCCTCGCCGTCGCCGACGCCGACCGCAGCGGGACGGTGGACGCCGGCGAGTTCTTCGTCTTCCAGCGCGGCCACTTCGCCGGTCTCTCCCGCGACGACGCCGACGAGGCCTTCCGGCACCTCGACACCGACGGCGACGGCGTGCTCTCCGCGGCCGAGTTCACCAACGCGATCATCGAGTTCTGGACCAGCCGCGACCCGAACGCGCCCGGCAACTGGTGGACGGGCAGGGCGCCGCAGTCCTTCTGAGCCGAACGTCGGGCGGGAGGCCAGCGGGATCGTCCCGGTCGGGAGGCCGGGACGACCGCTTCAGCCGGTTCGGCCGGTCCAATCGGTTCAGCCGGTTCGGCCCGTTCAGCCGGTTCGATCGGCCTGACGTTCCCGGCGGGGCTGACGTTCCCGGCGGGCCGGACTCCCGGCGCTCGACGAGCGGCCCGGACGCCGCCGGCTGACGCTCACCACCAGGCAGACACCCGCCACCACGATCGCGCCGCCCGCGAGGGTCGGGCCGGTCAGCGGCTCGGCCAGGATCAGCCAGCCCAGCAGCACCGCGACCACCGGGTTCACGTACGCGTAGGTGGCCACCAGGGTCAGCGGCGCGGCGCGCAGCAGCCAGGCGTACGCGGTGAAGGCGAGCAGCGAGCCGAACAGCACCAGGTAGACGAGGGCCAGCCAGGACCGGCCGGAGATCGCCCCGAGGTCCAGCCCATGCTGCTCGCCTCGGCCCAGTCCGACCAGCAGGTTGCCGAGGCCGCCGGCCAGCATCTGGAAGGCGCTCGCGGCGAGCACGTTGCCGGGCATCGGGATCTTCTTGCTCACGAAGGAGCCGGTCGCCCAGAGCAGGGTGGCGCCGATGATCAGGATCACGCCGCCCGGCTCGATCGACCCGCCGATCGCGGGGGCCGACAGGACGCCGAGGCCGACCAGTCCGAGCAGCACCCCGGCCAGCTCGGCGGGCCTCGGGCGCTCTCCGCCGAACGCCGTCAGCACCACCATCCACAGCGGGACCGCGGCCACCAGCAGGGCGGCCAGGCCGGAGGGGACGGAGGTCTCGCCCAGGACGACCATGCCGTTGCCGCCGGTCAGCAGCAGCAGGCCCACCAGGGCGGAGGAGGCCAGCTGTCGCCGGGTCACCTTCAGGCCGGCCGGGCCCTGGCGCACCAGGAGGTAGCCGGCCAGCAGCAGGCCCGCGGTGAGGAAGCGGGCGCTGGCGGAGAGGAAGGAGGGCATCGTCTCCACGGCGACCCGGATCGCCAGGTAGGTCGAGCCCCAGACGACGTAGACCACGAGGAGGGCGAGCCAGACCGCGCCGCCGAGACGGGCGGCGGGGCCGGCGTCGGTGGGCGGGGGCGGGATGGGGGCCGGCGCTGCCGTGGTCGTGGCCTTGCTCTTCCCTTCGGTGGCGGTGGCGGCAGGGATGCCGGGGGTGTCCGGGGTGTCGGGCGTTGAGCCGGGGGTAGCGGCCGGTTGGGAGGGTGAAGCGGGCGATGTCATGCGTGTCCCCCTTGGACGGTGCTGGCCGAACAACCGACATGACAGCGCATGGACGGCCCGGCGCGCCAGTCGGTATCAGAAGTCGGACCGCAGGACGTACCGTGGGCGCTCCCCGACGAGGAGGTCGAACCCGTGTCCGCATCCGAGGAGGCCCTGCCGTTCTTCGTGTACGGCACCCTGCGCAGCGGCGGCCGCAATCATGCCGCCCACCTGGCCGGACGGTACGCCGAGATCCGGCCGGCGGTGCTGGAGGGCGCCGCGCTGCACGAGGGCCCCGGCTTCCCGTACGCGGTTGCGGATCCGGCGCCCGGGCGCCGGATCCTGGGCGAGCTCGTCACCGTACGCCCGGGCGCGTACGCCGGAGCCCTGGAGGCGCTGGACCGGCTGGAGGACTGCCGGGCGGACGGGACCGGGCTGTACGTGCGGCGGCGGCTGACCGTACGGACGGCGACGGGCGAGCTGCGCGAGGCCTGGGTCTACCTCGCCGGGCCGAGGGCCGAGGCGCGGCTGCGGGAGCAACCGGCACTGATCGAGTCGGGGGAGTGGGAGGCGGGTGGCAGGTGACGGCGAACAAAGTTTGAAATCTGTTCGCTGTCATCTGTTCGCTGTCATCTGTCACCTGTCTTCTGAAATCTGTCGCCTGTCACTTGTCAGTCGTCGACCGTCGGTTGTCACTTGTCGGCCGTCATCCGCCACCGGACCTCCCACAGACCGCCAGGTAGGCTGCCCCGGCCAGTGAGTTTTCCTGCTCATCGGCCCATCGAACGACGAGGAGCCACCCGGTGCCCGAGCTGCCACCCCCGATCACCGTCGTCGGGATCGGGGCCGACGGCTGGCCCGGCCTCGCCGTCGGCTCCAGGGCCGCGCTCCGGGAGGCCGAGGTCGTCGTCGGCGGCCCCCGCCAACTGGACCTGCTCCCCCGCGACGAGGTCACCGCCGAACGCGTCCCCTGGCCGTCCCCGCTGCGACCCGCCGTCCCCGGGCTGGTCGCCACCCACGCCGGCCGCCGTATCGCCGTGCTGGCCAGCGGCGACCCGATGTTCTACGGCATCGGCCGCACCCTCGCCGAGACCGTCGGCGCCGAGCGCCTGCGCGTCCTGCCGCACCCCTCCTCCGTCTCCTACGCCTGCGCCCGGCTCGGCTGGCCGCTGGAGGCCACCGAGGTCGTCAGCCTGGTCGGCCGACCGCTGGACACCCTCGCCCTCGCCCTCCACCCCGGCCGCCGCCTGCTGGTCCTCAGCGCCGACGCCGCCACCCCGGCCGCCGTCGCCGGACTGCTCACCACCCGCGGCTACGGCACCGCCCGCCTGCGGGTGCTCGAACAGCTCGGCGCCCCCGCCGAACGCCACCTGAACGGCCCCGCCGACGGCTGGCCGCACCCGCCCGGCGACCCGCTGAACGTCATCGCCATCGACCTCGGCGACGGCCCCCGCACCTCCGTCGTCCCCGGCCTGCCCGACACCGCGTACGAGAGCGACGGCCAGCTCACCAAGCGCCACGTCCGCGCCGCGACCCTCGCCACGCTGGCCCCGTCCCCCGGCGAACTGCTCTGGGACGTCGGCGGCGGCTCGGGCTCGATCGCGATCGAGTGGCTGCGCGCCCACCGCGACTGCCAGGCCGTCAGCGTCGAGCGCGCCCCGGTGCGGGCCGAGCGGATCGCCCGCAACGCCGCCGCGCTGGGGGTGCCCCGGCTCCGTGTGGTGACCGGCCCCGCTCCCGCCGCGCTCGCCGAACTCCCCACCCCCGACGCCGTGTTCATCGGCGGCGGCCTCACCGCGCCCGGCCTGCTGGACGC
The DNA here is from genome assembly GCF_044763205.1 of Kitasatospora sp. NPDC096204. NCBI lineage: Bacteria > Bacillati > Actinomycetota > Actinomycetes > Kitasatosporales > Streptomycetaceae > Kitasatospora > Kitasatospora sp. NPDC096204. The sequence goes on along the minus strand of NZ_JBIWFT010000017.1, from coordinate 101,555 downwards.
CTGCTGGTCCGCGTTGCGCCCCGGCGGCCGGATCGTCGCCAACACCGTGACGCTGGAGTCCGAGGCGCTGCTGACCGAGTGGTACCGGCGCCACGGCGGGGAGCTGGTCAAACTCGCCGTCGCCCACGCCGTCCCCGTGGGCGGCTTCACCGGCTGGCGCCAGGCCATGCCGGTCACCCAGTGGTCGGCCGTCAAGCCCGACACCGTCAAGCTCGACACCGCCGAACCCGACACCGTCAAGCCCGACACCGTCAAGCCCGACGCCGCCGTGTTCAACACCCCTCAGGAGAACGCCTCGTGACCGTCCACTTCATCGGAGCAGGCCCGGGCGCGGCCGACCTGATCACCCTGCGCGGCCAGCGCATCCTGGCCCGCGCCGAGGTCTGCCTGTACGCGGGCAGCCTGGTCCCGCGCGAGCTGCTGGACGAGTGCCCGCCCGGCGCCCGTCTGATCGACACCGCGCAGCTCAATCTGGACCAGATCACCGCCGAGCTGGTCGCCGCCCACGAGGCCGGCCAGGACGTGGCCCGGCTGCACTCCGGCGACCCGTCCGTCTTCTCCGCCGTCGCCGAGCAGATGCGCCGCCTGGACGCGGCCGGCGTGCCGTACGAGGTGGTCCCCGGCGTGCCCGCCTTCGCCGCCGCCGCGGCGGCGCTGAAGCGGGAGTTGACCGTCCCGACCGTCGGCCAGACCGTCATCCTCACCCGGATCGCCAAGCGCGCCACCCCGATGCCCGAGGGCGAGGACCTCGCCACCCTCGGCCGCAGCGGCGCCCTGCTGGTGCTGCACCTGGCCGCCTCGTACGTGGACGACGTGGTCGAGCAACTGCTCCCGCACTACGGCGCCGACTGCCCGGCCGCCGTGGTCGCGATGGCCAGCCGCCCCGACGAGCTGGTGCTGCGCGGCACCGTCGGGGACATCGCCGAGCAGGTCAAGGCGGCGGGCGTGGTCCGCACCGCCGTCATCATCGTCGGCCGTACGCTGGCCGCCGAGCAGTTCCGCGACAGCCACCTCTACTCGGCGGACCGCGAGCGCCCGCACGAGCCCTGCGGCGCCTGATGCGCCTGATGCACCTGATGCGGCACATCCTGATCCTCGGCGGGACCACCGAAGGGCGGACGCTGGCCGCCGAACTCGCCCCGAGCCCGCTCCGGGTCACCAGCTCGCTGGCCGGCCGGGTCGCCCAGCCCCGGCTGCCCGCCGGGGAGGTGCGGATCGGCGGCTTCGGCGGGCCGGAAGGACTGGCGGACTGGCTGCGCACGGAACGCGTGGACGCGGTGGTGGACGCCACCCACCCGTTCGCCGCCGGCATCTCGCGGAACGCCGCCCTCGCGGCCGCCGCCACCGGCGTCCCCCTGCTGGTGCTGCGCCGCCCCGGCTTCACCCGGGTCGACGGCGACCGCTGGCTCCCCGCTCCCTCCCTCGCCGCGGCGGCCGAACTGCTGCCCCGGCGCGGGGAACGGGTCTTCCTCACCATCGGCCGGCAGGGCGTCGCCGCCTTCGCCCACCTGGACGGGGTCCACTTCCTCGCCCGGTCGGTGGACCCGCCCGAGCCTCCGCTGCCGCCCTCGTGTGAAGTCCTGCTGGACCGCGGGCCGTTCACGATCGAGGGCGAGGAGGCACTGCTGCGGGGGCGCGGCATCGACGTCCTGGTCACCAAGGACAGCGGCGGCGCCGCGACCGCCCCCAAGCTGACCGCCGCCCGCGGACTCGGCCTGCCCGTCATCATCGTGGAGCGTCCTCCGGTGCCGGACGGCGTCCCGGTCACACCCGACGTCCCGGGCGCGCTGCGCTGGCTGGAGCGACTGCGGTAGGGGGTCCGGCCGTTGACGCTCCCACCAGGCCGCCTGGGCCGGGCCGGGCCGGGCCGGGCCGGGCCGCGGATAATGCGGGGCGGGCCGGGCCGCGGATAATGCGGGGCGGGCCGGGCCGCGGATAATGCGGGGCGGGCCGGGCCGCGGATAATGCGGGGCGGGCCGGGCCGCGGATAATGCGGGGCGGGCCCGTCGGATGGCGGGCAGGATCGCACGATGACCGATGATCAGCGCACCCAGACTCCCCGCACCGCCGACGAACGCACCACTCTGGCAGGCTTCCTGGACTACCAGCGCGCCACTCTCGCGATGAAGTGCGAGGGCCTCACCGCGGAGCAGCTCCGCGCCCGCGTGCTGGAGCCCTCCGGGCTCTCCCTGCTCGGGCTGGTCCGCCATCTCGCCGAGGTGGAGCGCAGCTGGTTCCGCAACGTCCTCGACGACGAAGGCGTGCCCGGTTTCTGGAAGCACCCGGACGGATCCTTCGCCGACTTCGACACCGACACCGCCGACCCCGACGAGGCCTTCGCGATCTGGCGCCGTGAGTGCGACCACGCCAGGGAACTCGTCGCCGCCGCGGAGTCGTTGGAGGTTCTGGGCCGCTACGGCGACGAGGCCTTCTCGCTCCGCTGGATCCTCACCCACATGATCGAGGAGTACGCCCGCCACAACGGCCACGCCGACCTCCTCCGCGAGCACCTCGACGGCACCACCGGCGAGTAGCACCGGAGGGCGCCGGAGAGCGTCGAACGGCGCCGAGGAGCGTCGAACGGCACCTGAGAGCGAGGAGCGAGCAGGCAGTGCGTACCCGCCAGAAGGAACGCGAGACTCCCGGGCCGTCCGAGCCCTGGGACGAGATCGTCCCCGGGCTCTGGATGGGCGGGCACTACTACACCCCACCCGACGGCGAGCTGGAACTCGCTGTCGTGCGGGCGGAGTTCGACCTGGTGGTCAGCCTTTTCGCGCTCCCCGGGCACGGCCCGGCGCCGGGGGTGGAGCACGTCGTCCGGGAGGTGCCCGACGGCCCGCTCTCCCCCGGTCAGCTGCTCGCCGTCCAGGAGGCGGCCGAGCTCACCGCGTCCGCTGTCCGTCGGGGCCGGCGGACCCTGGTGCGCTGCCACTCCGGGTACAACCGCTCGGGCCTGGTGGTGGCGCAGGCCCTGGTCGGCCTCGGGTACGAGTGCGGCGAGGCGGTCCGGCTGGTCCGGGAGCGGCGCTCGCGCTGGGCGCTGAACAACCCGGTGTTCGTGGACTACCTGAACACCGGGTTGGAGGTCGCCGTGCTGCTGACCGGCCTCGACGGGTGAGGCCGGTCAGTGGCGCGGCGGCCTGTCAGATGTCGCGGAAGGTCTCGATCCGGGCGCCGATGGAGTTGAGGCGCTCGGCGAGGTCCTCGTAGCCGCGGTTGATGACGTAGACGTTGCGCAGCACGGAGGTGCCCTGGGCGGCGAGCATGGCGAGCAGGATGACCACGGCGGGGCGCAGGGCCGGCGGGCACACCATCTCGGCGGCGCGCCAGCGGGTGGGGCCCTGGACCAGCACGCGGTGCGGGTCGAGGAGCTTGACGTCGGCGCCGAGGCGGGTCAGCTCGGTCAGGTAGATCGCGCGGTTGTCGTACACCCAGTCGTGGATCATCGTGGTGCCGTGCGCGGCCGCGGCGATGGCGGCGAAGAACGGCACGTTGTCGATGTTGATGCCGGGGAACGGCATCGGGTGGATGGTGTCGATCGGCGCGGTCAGCTTGGAGGGGCGCACGGTGAGGTCGACCAGCCGGGTGCGGCCGTTGTGGGCGCGGTACTCGGCGGTGCGGTCGTAGTCGAGGCCCATGCCCTCCAGGACCGCGAGCTCGATCTCCAGGAACTCGATCGGCACCCGGCGGATGGTCAGCTCGGAGGAGGTGACGACGGCGGCGGCCAGCAGGCTCATCGCCTCCACCGGGTCCTCGGCCGGGGTGTAGTCGACGTCACAGGTGATCTCCGGGACGCCGTGCACGGTGAGGGTGGTGGTGCCGATGCCCTCGATCCTCACGCCCAGCTTCTCCAGGAAGAAGCAGAGGTCCTGGACCATGTAGTTGGGCGAGGCGTTGCGGATGACGCTGACCCCGTCGTGCCGGGCGGCGGCCAGCAGGGCGTTCTCGGTGACGGTGTCCCCGCGCTCGGTCAGCACGATCGGGCGGTCCTGCGGGGCGCCCGGCTCGACCGAGGCGTGGTAGGCGCCGCCGGTGGTGGCGACCTCCAGGCCGAAGCGGCGCAGCGCGGTCAGGTGCGGCTGCACGGTGCGGGTGCCGAGGTCGCAGCCGCCCGCGTACGGGATGGCGAAGCGCTGGGCGCGGTGCATCAGCGGGCCGAGGAACATCAGCACGCTGCGGGTGCGGCGGGCGGCCTCGACGTCCATCGCCGCGAGGTCCAGCTCGGCGGGCGGGGTCAGTTCGAGGTCACGGCCCTCGTTGATCCAGCGGCTCTTGACGCCGATGCTGGTGAGCACCTCGAGGATGCGGTAGACCTCCTCGATCCGGGCGACGCTGCGGATCGTGGTGCGGCCGGTGGTCAGCAGCGAGGCGCAGAGGATCGCCACGCAGGCGTTCTTGCTGCTGCGGACGTCGATCGCGCCGGAGAGCTGGGTGCCGCCGGCGACGCGCAGGTGCATCGGGCCGGAGTAGCCGAGGGAGACGATCTCGCTGTCGAGGGCTTCCCCGATGCGGGCGATCATCTCAAGGCTGACGTTCTGCTTGCCCTGTTCGATGCGGTTGACCGCGCTCTGGCTGGTTCCGAGAGCCTCTCCGAGCTGCGCCTGGGACCAGCCCCGGTGCTGGCGCGCGGTACGGATGAGGGTGCCGATACGGGTGAGATAGTCGCCTGTCACTCGCCAGACGATATCTCATGGCTGAGATGGCGACAGAATCGGGGGTCGATGCAGCACTCCATTTGTCCGCTTCTCGCCCCGTATGAGTGTCAGTTCTTCACATCACCAGGTGATGTTGTCGCATCGTCGTGACACTCGTGACAATGTCACGGCCCCGGCGGCGGTCGCCGTCCCGGCGGTGTCACGACCCCGGCGACTGTCGCCCTCCTGCGGCGTCACGGCCCCGGCGGCGTCAGGGCCCCGGCGGCGTCACGGCCCCAGCGGCTCCGCGCGGCCGACGACGGTGCCCGCGCGGTCGATGCAGATGACGTCCACCGCGACCGGCGAGCCCAGCAGCACCCCGAGCGCCGTCGCCCGGGCCGCCTCGGCGACGAGGTCCCCGAGCGGCACCCCGGCGGCGCGGCACAACTGCACCGCCTCCAGGCCGGTGTTGGCACCCGCGACCGCCTCGGCCAGCGCCTCGTCCGCCCCGCCGCGGCGGGCCAGTTCGGCCAGGTACCCCTTGTCCACCTGGGAGCGCGCCGAGTGCAGGTCGAGGTGGCCGGCCGCGAGCTTGGACAGCTTGGCGAAGCCGCCCGCGATGGTCAGCCTGGGCACCGGGTGGCGCTTGAGGTACTTGAGCACGGCACCGGCGAAGTCGCCCATGTCCAGCAGCGCGTCCTCGGGCAGCCCGTGTTCGGCGACCGCGACCTTCTCCGAGGTCGAGCCGGTGCAGCCGGCCACGTGGGTGCGCCCCGCCGCCCGGGCCACGTCCACCCCGCGGCGGATCGAGTCGATCCAGGCCGAGCAGGAGTACGGGACGACCACCCCGGTCGTACCGAGGATGGAGAGGCCGCCGAGGATGCCGAGCCGGGGGTTCCAGGTGGACCTGGCGATCTCCTCGCCGTGGTCGACGGAGATCTCGACCACCACGTCGCCGCTGCCGCCGTGCGCGGCGGCCACCTCGGCGACGGCGTCCCGGATCATCTGCCGGGGCACCGGGTTGATCGCGGGCTCGCCGACGGGCAGTGGCAGGCCGGCCTTGGTGACCGTCCCCACCCCGGGGCCGGCCCGGAACACCACGCCGGCGCCGGGCTCGCCGGACCGCACCGTCGAGCGGATCAGCGCGCCGTGGGTGACGTCGGGGTCGTCGCCCGCGTCCTTGACCACCCCGGCCATGGCGGTGAGGCACTCGCCTCCGGCGGCCGCCCGCAGCGCGGCGGTCGACCCGTCGGCACGGGTCGACCCGTCCGGCTCCTCGACCCTCGTCAGCTCCTCGACCCTCGTCAGCTCCTCGACCCTCGCCGGCTCCTCGGCCCTCGCCGGCTCCTCGGCCCGCGTCGGCTCTTCGGCCCTCGTCAGCTCCTCGACCGCGAGGGCGAAGGCGGGCTGCTGGCCCTTGGGGAGGGTGACGACCACCGAGTCCGGGAACTCCCCGGTGAGCAGCGCGGTGTACGCGGCCTTGGTGGCGGCGGTGGCGCAGGCGCCCGTCGTCCAGCCGGGCCGCAGGCCACTGCTCTTCAGCTGGCCGGCCCGGCCTCCCGCTCCGGCCACGGCTCCCACTCCCGGCTCGGCTCCTGCTGCGGCCACCTGCGCCCCGTTTCCGACAGCGCCCGCGCCGTCCCGCTCCGCTCGGCGGCCACCTCGGACGCCGTCGCCGATTTTCCCCCACCGGGCCGGGCGGGGACCGACCGGGGGTGGCGGCGGCACCGTCGTGCGCGGCGCGGAGGCGGCCCGTGCACGAGCCGCGCAGGGGCGCCGCCCCGCGTTCCCGAAGAGTTCTCCGCACGGGCCTCGCCCGCCGCGGCTACCAGTGAGTAATCTGGCGGTCCGCCAGAAGCGGGTTCATGACAGACGTGGGCCCGGCCGGGGTCGACTGCCTCGCCGGGCCATCAGCATGTGGGGGTTTTTGTGGCAGGGATGAGTCGGCGTACGTTCCTCACCGGTACGTCGGTGGCTGCCGCCTGGTCGGCCTTGTCGCTGGGCGGCGCGCAGTTCGCCTCGGCCGCGGCGCGCGACCGGGCGCTGGCGACGACGGCCGCGCGGGCGGTCAGGGTCGCCGGGACCACGCTGGAGCAGGTGGCCACGCCGGTCGGCACCGGCGGCTACAAGCGGCTGACGGCCGGTCCCGGCTGGCCGCTGGTGGTGCGCGGCGAGCTGGCGCCGGCGACCACCGGGCGGGACGACCGCAGGACCGGCCTGGCCAGCTTCGTCCAGTTCAGCGACCTGCACCTGGTGGACACCGAGTCCCCGGTGCGCTTCGAGTACCTGGCAAAGTTCAACGGCAGCGCGTACCGGCCGCAGGAGGCGCTGAACGCCCGCGGTGTGTCGGCCCTCGTCGAGCGCGTCAACTCGCTCGCCGGCGGCCCCTACACCGGGATGCCGTTCAGCATGGTGATGGCCACCGGCGACAACACCGACAACCACGAGCTCGCCGAACTCGACTGGTACCTCAAGGTCATGGGCGGCGGCAGGCTCGCCCAGAGCACCGGCGACCTCGGCCGCTACGAAGGTGTCCAGAACTCCGGCAACGCCGCCTACTGGAACCCCGAACTCGCCTACAGCGACGGCTACAAGGCGAAGGGCTTCCCGCAGATACCCGGCTTCCTGTCGGCCGCCGGACGCCCCTTCGACGCGCCGGGCCTGCGCACGCCCTGGTACACCACGGTCGGCAACCACGACGACAGCATCGAGGGCTCGCTGCCGGACCTCGGGCTGCTGAACGACCTGTACGCCGGCCAGTACAAGCTGGAGGGCTGCGACGACGCCACGGCCGCCCAGCTGATGGACTCACTGCGCCGCGACCCGGCGGGCGCCGTGCTGCTGCTGGCGAAGCTGATCGCGAGCGGCGACCTGGTGCGCAAGGTCACCCCGGACGAGCGCCGCCGGCCGTTCACGCTCAAGGAGTTCGCCAAGGCCCACCTGAACCCGGCGGTCACCGGCGCCGGGCCGTACGGGCACGGCTTCACCTCGGACATGGCGAACAGCGGCAAGCTCTACTACACCTTCCGCATCTCGGAGAAGGTGGTCGGCATCAGCCTGGACACCACCAACCAGGCCGGGTTCGCCGACGGTTCGCTGGGCACCGCGCAGCTGCGCTGGCTGGAGCAGCAGCTGCAGGCGCACAGCGGGCACTGGTACGACGCCGACGGGCGCAAGGTGACGGGCGGGAGCACGGACGAGCTGGTCCTCGTCTTCAGCCACCACACCAGCGGCACGATGGGCAACCTGCTGCCGGACCCGCGCAACATCTTCGAGGGACGGCACGACGGCAACGAGCTGGTGGCGCTGCTCCAGCGCTACCCGAACGTGGTCGCGTGGGTGAACGGGCACACCCACATGAACAAGATCACGCCGCACGGGCACGCGGTGCCGGAGCGGGCGTTCTGGGAGATCAACACCGCCTCGCACATCGACTACCCGCAGCACGGGCGGATCATCGAGATCGCGGACAACGGGGACGGCACGCTCTCGCTGTTCACCACGCTGATCGAGTCCTCCGCACCGTACGGGACGGACTTCGGCGGCACCTCGGACGCCAACCTCGCGGCGCTCTACCGCGAGCTGTCGTACAACGACCCGAACGGCCGCCCGACGGCGCTGCTGGGCACGGGCACGGACCACAACACCGAGCTGCTGATCACCAAGCCGACCCGGTAGCGGGGGCCGCGGGGCCGCGAGCAGCGGCCGGGGGGCGGCGAACGAATGACAGATGACAGCGAACAGATGATGAAATCTGTTCGCTGTCATCTGTCATCTGTCGTCCGTCGTCCGTCGTCCGTCATCTGTCAGCTGTCGGCTGTCGGCTGTCGGCTGACATCTGTCATCCGGCGCCCGCTACTCCTCCGGGTACCGCCGCGGCGTCCAGACGACCTCCACGCCGCCGCCCCGCTCGACCGCCCGGGTCTGCGAGGAGCCGATCAGCAGGATGGTCCGCATGTCGACCAGCGCCGGGTCGAGTTCGCCCAGCCGGACGATCCGCACCCGCTCGGTCGGGCCGCCGACGTCGCGGGCCATCACCACCGGGGTCTCCGGCGCCCGGTATTCCAGCAGGAGGTCCCGGGCGAGGCCGACCTGGGTGGTCCGGGACTTCGAGCCCGGGTTGTACAGCGCGAGCACCAGGTCCGCCTCGGCCGCGGCCCGCAGCCGCTTCGCCACCACGTCCCAGGGCTTGAGCCGGTCCGAGAGCGACACCGTCGCGTAGTCGTGCCCCAGGGGGGCACCGGCCCGGGAGGCGGCGGCGTGGGCCGCGGTCATCCCCGGGAGCACCCGTACCGGGATGTCCCTGTACGCCTCCTCGCAGGCGACCTCCAGGACGGCGGTGGCCATCGCGAACACCCCCGGGTCGCCCGAGGAGACCACCGCGACGCGGTGCCCGCGCCGGGCGAGGTCCAGGGCGAACTCGGCGCGCTCCGACTCCACCTTGTTGTCCGAGCCGTGCCGCCGCTGCCCCGGGCGCTCCGGCACCCGGTCCAGGTAGGTGGTGTAGCCGACCAGGTCGGTGGCCTCGGACAGCGCTCCGCGCGCCTCGGCGGTCAGCCAGAGCGGTCCGGCCGGCCCGGTGCCGACCACGGTCACGCTGCCGACGCCGTCCGACAGCCGGACCTTCGGCTCCAGCGGCGCGACCTTGCTCGGCAGCACCGCGACCGAGAAGTACGGCACCGTCTCGTCGTCGACCTCGGCGAGCGGGGCGATCCGCTCACCCGCCATGAAGGCCCGCTCGACGTACTGCGCGTCCGCCAGCCGTCCCGCCCGCTCCAGGGCGCGGCGGACGGTCGGGAAGGTACGCCCCAGCTTCATGACCACGGCCGAGTCGGCGGCCGCGATCCGCGCCGTCAGCTCCTCCTCGGGCAGCGTGCCGGGGATGACGGTGAGCGTCTCCTCGGCCTCGGTCAGCGGCTGTCCGAGCCGGGCGGCGGCCGCGCTGATCGAGGTCACGCCCGGCACCACCTCGGTCGGGTAGCGGTGCGCGAGCCGCTTGTGCATGTGCTGGTAGGAACCGTAGAAGAGCGGGTCGCCCTCGGCGAGGACCACCACGTCGCGCCCGGCGTCCAGGTGGGCGGCCAGCCGGGCGGCGGCCTCCTCGTAGAACTCGTCCAGCGCGCCCCGGTAGCCGCCCGGGTGGTCGGTGGTCTCGACGGTGAGCGGGTAGACGAGCTTCTCCTCGATCTGCCCACCTGCCAGGTACCGTTCGGCGATCGACCGCGCGATCGACCGGCCGTGCCGGGCGCTGTGGTAGGCCACCACGTCGGCCTTGCCGATGAGTTCGGCGGCGCGGACGGTCACCAGCGACGGGTCGCCCGGGCCGAGCCCGACGCCGTACAGCCGACCCGTGGTGTTCTGAGGTTCCGTCACTCTACTTCGCTCGCAATCGCGTTGATGGCGGCGGCGGCGATCGCGCTGCCGCCGCGACGGCCGCGGACCACCAGGTGCTCCAGGCCGGACGGGTGCTCGGCCAGGGCCTGCTTGGACTCGGCGGCGCCGATGAAGCCGACCGGGACGCCGATCACCGCGGCGGGTCGGGGCGCGCCCGCCTCGATCATCTCCAGCAGCCGGAACAGCGAGGTCGGCGCGTTGCCGACGGCGACCACCGCGCCCTCCAGCCGGGGCAGCCACAGCTCCATGGCCGCGGCACTGCGGGTGTTGCCCATCGCCCGGGCGAGTTCGGGCACCGACGGGTCGGTGAGGGTGCAGATCACCTCGTTGTCGGCGGGCAGCCGCTTGCGGGTGACACCGCTCGCGACCATGTTGACGTCACAGAGGATGGGCGCACCGGCGCGCAGCGCGGCGCGCGCGGAGGCGACCACGCCGGGCGAGTACACCAGGTCCTCGACCAGGTCGACCATCCCGCAGGCGTGGATCATCCGCACCGCGACCTGGGAGACGTCCGCCGGGAGGGCGGCCAGGTCGGCCTCCGCACGGATGGTGGCAAAGGACTGGCGGTAGATGGACGCGCCGTCCTTCTCGTACTCGATCACTTCGTGGTCCTCCTGGCCTCGGCGACCGCCTCGGCCATCTCCTCGTTCGTCACGTCGATGCTCGTCACATCGATGCTCGTCGCGCCGGCGCTCGTCGCCCGGGGATCCGTCGCGTCGGCGACGGTGCCGTTCACCGTCACCCGGTAGCCGCGCCCCGTCGCCAGCACGTCCACCCACCGCCCGGCCGGATGGCCGCAGCGCCGCTCACAGCCCGACCAGTGGACGGGCAGCCGGACGGGCGGCCGGGCGGACACCGCACCGACCGGCCCGGCACCGGCACCGGCACCGGCACCGGCGTCCAACGCCCGGGCCGCGTCGGTACGGACGTCGGCCAGCGACTTGGCGCAGCCCGGCAGTCCGGTACAGGCGGTGGCCCGCTCCCAGGCCGAACCGGGCTCGGTGCGCAGACCGGCAGCGGCGAGCGCGGGCAGCCGGTCGGCCGTCGCGCCGGGCAGGACCGCCCCGCGCCAGGGGGTCAGCCGCAGTTCACCGGCCGAGGCGGCGACCAGCGTCCGCCACTGTCCGGCGCTCGCCCGGCCGAAGCGCAGTCCCACCGAGAGCCCGCCGGGCAGCGCGCCGACGGCGGGCGCGGCACCGGCGAAGGCGGGCAGCGGCACCGAGCCGGCCGGCAGCAGTTCGGGGACCTCGCGCAGGTGCCAGGCCTTGCGTCCGTTCGCCCGCAGCGCCGCCAGGAAGGAGCGGGCCGCGTCCAGGACGGCGGTGACCTCCCGCCCGGCCTCGACCGGGTGCCCGTGGTCGTCGCGCCCGAGGCGCAGCAGCCGGGTGCCGTCCGGACCTGCGATCAATGTCACATCGGCGTCGAGTGCGGCGACGTCGCCGTGCCCGTCGTCCAGCGCGAACAGGAACTTGCCGGAGAGCCCGGCCGCCCAGTCGCTCGCGCACAGGCGCGCGTCCAACTCCCGTACCCAGGCCTGCACATCGGCGTTGCCGCGACTGCCGGGGGTGCCGTCGGCGGCGTCCAGCCCGGCCGTCGGGGAGGCGACGATGTTGCGGACCCGCTCATGGGTGTCCGAGGGCAGCAGCCCGACGGCGCGCAGCCGGTCGGCGAGCTCGGACGCGCAGTGCGGGGCCAGGCCGCGCAACTGGACGTTGCCGCGCGAGGTGGTCTCCAGTTCGCCGTCGCCGAGGGCCTCGGCCGCCTCGGCCAGCGCGAGTGCCTGACGACTCGTCAGGAGCCCGCCGGGCAGGCGGATCCGGGCGAGGGCGCCGTCGTCGGCCGCATGCAGACGAAGCGCTCCGGGGCAGGCGTCCGCACGCCCCCGGTCGGGCACCTCCCGGTCGGGTCCTGCGGCGCCCGGCGCGGTGGCGTCGGGTGTCGGTGGCATGGCGGCGAGCATACAGATGATCCGATCGCTTGCCTCCGTCCGCCGCATCACACCGGGCCCGCACCCCGGCCCGCGCCCGCCCACACCCCGGCTCCGTGCCCGCCCACACCCCGGCTCCGTGCCCGCCCGCCCGGGCCCCGCCACCGGTCCCAGGGCCCGCCCGCACCCCGGCCCGCGCCCGCCCGCCCGGGCCCCGCCACCGGTCCCAGGGCCCGCCTCGCCACCGGCCCCGCGAACCGGACGTCCGAAAGCTCACTCTCCCCCAGGTCAGCCGCACCCCGTACGATGCTGGCGGACGGTCCCCCGCGGGCCGTCCGAACGCCAGCGACGGCGCAGGGGAGGAAACCGGTGCGAACCCGGTGCGGTCCCGCCACTGTGACCGCGGCTCACCGGTAGACCGGTGGCCGCGGGAGCCAGGAACTCCTGCCGTCCTCCACCGGCCCGGGGCGCGGACCCCGAGGAAGGCAGAAATGTTCCAGCGCTGTCGCATGCCCGCGCCCGCGTCCTCGGCCGCCACCACGGTCGTTCCGGCCGTCTCCGCGGCCGGCCAGGCCGCCGCCACGACCACCCCGGTCGGCCGCGCGGCCGACCCGGCCCAGATCCCGGCCACCCCGGCCACCGACGAGGCCGGGAGGGCCTTCACATGATCCTGCTGCTGTCGACGTCCGACACCGACCTGCTCAGTGCCCGTGCCTCCGAGGGCCCGGTCCGCTACCGGCTCGGCAACCCGGCCCGCCTGACCCCCGAGGACCTGCCCGCGCTGCTGGAGGGCACCGACCTCGTCGTCGTCCGCCTGCTCGGCGGACGCCGCGCCTGGCAGGAGGGCCTGGACTCGCTGCTGGCCGGCCCCCGCCCGGTGGTCGTGCTGACGGGCGAACAGGCCCCCGACGCCCAGCTGATGGAGCTGTCCACCGTCCCGGCCGGCATCGCCGCCGAGGCGCACGCCTACCTGGCCCACGGCGGCGCGGCCAACCTGGCCGAGCTGGGCGCCTTCCTCTCCGACACCGTGCTGCTGACCGGCCACGGCTTCGCCCCGCCCGCCTCCGCCCCGGCCTGGGGCCCGCTGGAGCGCGAAGCCCGTACGTCCGAGGGCCCGACGGTGGCGGTGCTCTACTACCGGGCCCACCACATGAGCGGCAACATCGCCTTCGTGGAGACCCTCTGCCGGGCCGTCGAGGACCAGGGCGCCCAGGCCCGGGCCTACTACTGCGCCTCGCTGCGCGGCGCCGAGCCGGAGCTGCTGGCCGCGCTCGGCGAGGCGGACGCGATCGTCACCACCGTGCTCGCCGCCGGCGGCACCCGCCCGGCCGACGCCCAGGCCGGCGGGGACGAGGAGGCCTGGGACGCGGGCGCGCTGGCCGCGCTCGACCGCCCGATCCTCCAGGCGCTCTGCCTCACCTGGTCGCGGGCCCAGTGGGAGGGCAGCGACGACGGGCTGTCCCCGCTCGACACCGCCACCCAGATCGCGGTGCCGGAGTTCGACGGCCGCCTGATCACCGTCCCGTTCTCCTTCAAGGAGCTGGACGAGGACGGTCTCACCGTCTACGCGGCCGACCCGGAGCGCGCCGCCCGCGTGGCCGGCACCGCCGTCAAGCACGCCCGGCTGCGGCACGTCCCGGCCGCCGAGCGCCGCCTCGCGCTGGTGCTGTCCGCGTACCCGACGAAGCACGCCCGGGTCGGCAACGCCGTCGGCCTGGACACCCCGGCCAGCGCGGTGCGGCTGCTGGAGCGGCTGCGCGCGGAGGGCATGGACCTCGGGGACGACCTCCCCTCGTTCGACGACAACGACGGCGGCCACGAGGGCGACGCGCTGATCCACGCCCTGATCGCGGCCGGCGGATACGACCAGGACTGGCTCACCGAGGACCAGTTGGCCCGCAACCCGGTGCGCATCCCCGCCGCCGACTACCGCCGCTGGTACGCCACCCTCCCGCAGGGCCTGCGCGACCAGGTCGAGGAGCACTGGGGCCCGGCCCCCGGCGAGCTGTACGTCGACCGCTCGCAGAACCCGGACGGCGACATCGTGCTGGCCGCGATCCGCTCCGGGAACCTGCTCGTGCTGATCCAGCCGCCGCGCGGCTTCGGCGAGAACCCGGTCGCCATCTACCACGACCCCGACCTGCCGCCGAGCCACCACTACCTGGCCGCCTACCGCTGGATCGAGGCCGCCCGGGAGGACGGCGGCTTCGGCGCCCACGCGGTGATCCACCTCGGCAAGCACGGCAACCTGGAGTGGCTGCCCGGCAAGACCGCCGCGCTGTCCGCCGAGTGCGGCCCGGACGCCGTCCTCGGCGACCTGCCGCTGGTCTACCCCTTCCTGGTCAACGACCCGGGCGAGGGCACCCAGGCCAAGCGCCGCGCCCACGCCACGCTCGTCGACCACCTCGTCCCGCCGATGGCCCGCGCCGACTCCTACGGCGACATCGCCCGCCTGGAGCAGCTGCTGGACGAGCACTCCAACATCGCCGCGATGGACCCGGCCAAGCTGCCGGCGATCCGCGCCCAGATCTGGACCCTGATCCAGGCCGCCAGGCTCGACCACGACCTCGGCCTGGACGAGCGCCCCGAGGACGACGGCTTCGACGACTTCCTGCTGCACGTCGACGGCTGGCTGTGCGAGGTCAAGGACGCCCAGATCCGCGACGGCCTGCACGTCCTCGGCCAGGCCCCTGCCGGCACCGACCGGGTCAACATCGTGCTCGCCATCCTGCGTGCCCGGCAGATCTGGGGCGGCGTCAGCGCCCTGCCCGGCCTGCGCGAGGCGCTCGGGCTGGACGAGGCGGCGCTGACCCTGGGCGCCACCGACGCGGCCGAGGCCCGGGCCCGCGCCCTGGTCGAGGCGATGGAGGCACAGGACTGGGCGCCCGAGGCGGTGGAGAAGGTCGCCGCCGGGCTGCCCGAGGCCGTACACCGGGTCCTCACGTTCGCCGCCACCCAGGTGGTGCCGCGCCTGGCCGCCACCACCGACGAGCTGGACGCCGTGCTGCACGCGCTGCAGGGCGGCTTCGTCCCGGCCGGGCCCTCCGGCTCGCCGCTGCGCGGCCTGGTCAACGTGCTGCCGACCGGCCGTAACTTCTACTCCGTCGACCCGAAGGCCGTCCCCAGCAAGCTCGCCTGGGAGACCGGCCAGGCCCTCGCCTCCTCGCTGGTCGAGCGCTACCGCGCGGACAACGACGGCGCCTACCCGCCCTCGGTCGGGCTCTCGCTCTGGGGCACCAGCGCGATGCGCACCGCCGGGGACGACATCGCCGAGGCCTTCGCCCTGCTCGGCGTCCGCCCGGTCTGGGACGACGCGTCGCGCCGGGTCACCGGCCTGGAGCCGATCCCGCCGGCCGAGCTGGGCCGCCCGCGCATCGACGTCACGCTGCGCATCTCCGGCTTCTTCCGGGACGCCTTCCCGCACGTGGTCGCGCTGCTGGACGACGCGGTGCGCCTGGCCGCCGCCCAGGAGGAGCCCGAGGAGCAGAACTTCGTCCGCGCCCACGTCCAGGCCGACCTCGCGGTGCACGGCGACGAGCGCAAGGCCACCGTCCGCGTCTTCGGCTCCCGCCCGGGCACGTACGGCGCGGGCCTGCTCCAGCTGATCGACAGCCGGGACTGGCGCACCGACGCCGACCTGGCCGAGGTGTACACGGTCTGGGGCGGCTACGCGTACGGCCGCGGGCTGGACGGGCGCCCGGCGCGCGAGGAGATGGAGACCGCGTACAAGCGGATCACCGTCGCCGCGAAGAACACCGACACCCGCGAGCACGACATCGCCGACTCGGACGACTACTTCCAGTACCACGGCGGCATGGTGGCCACCGTGCGCGCCCTCACCGGCAAGGCGCCGACCGCCTACATCGGCGACTCGACCCGCCCGGAGACGGTCCGCACCCGCACCCTGACCGAGGAGGCCGCCCGGGTCTTCCGCGCCCGGGTCGTCAACCCGCGCTGGATCGAGGCGATGCGCCGCCACGGCTACAAGGGCGCCTTCGAGATGGCCGCGACGGTCGACTACCTGTTCGGCTACGACGCCACCACGGGCGTGGTCGCGGACTGGATGTACGAGAAGCTGACCCAGGAGTACGTCCTGGACCCGGTCAACCGGGAGTTCCTGGCGGGCGCCAACCCGTGGGCGCTGCACGGGATCAGCGAGCGGCTGCTGGAGGCGGCGAGCCGCGGGCTGTGGGAGCAGCCGGACCCGGAGCTGATCCAGCAGCTGCAGGCCGCGTTCCTGGAGACCGAGGGGGACCTGGAGGGCGGCGAGGGCTGAGCCCGCACGCGCGGGCGGGGCCGGGTGGGGGCCGGGGTTCTCGGAACCCCGGCCCCGCCCGGGGTCACCGGTCTGCCCCGGGTTCGCCGGCCTGCCCCGGGTTCGCCGGCCTGCCCCGGGTTCGCCGGCCTGCCCCGGGTTCGCCGGCCTGCCCCGGGTTCGCCGGCCGGCGTGGCGGTGCGTCGACCGGTGTGGCGGTGCGTCGGCGGACCGGCTCGTCAGTTCGATCGCGTCCATTGGTACGGCCGGGGCCACTGGTTCCGAACGTCATGTTTCCGTCACCCGTTCGGCTGATCAACGTACTGGTGGTGTACGCCCTTCCAGCGGACAATACGGGTCATGTCGCGTCGCTCCGCTCCCGCCAGCCCGACCCTGAGCACGCCTGCCGCCGAGGAACAGGAGCCGCACGCGCCGCACCGGTACCGCGCGCGGATCGGTGCGCTGGCGGCCGGAGCGGTACCGGTGCTCGCCTTCCCCACGCCCGGGCAGGCCTGGCTGGCCTGGGTCGCGCTCGTCCCCGGACTGCTGCTGATGCAGCGGGCGCCGTCGGGCCGGGAGGCGGCGGTGCGCGGCTGGTGGTTCGGCGCGGGGTTCATCCTGACCGCGATGTACTGGCTGGTCCCGTCCATCGGGCCGGGACTGCCCGTGCTCGCGGTGCTGTTCGGGGCGCTCCAGAGCGCCGTCGGGTACACCGCGCACCGGCTGCTACACCCGCGGCTGACCGCCCGTCGGGCGGCGCTGGCGCTGCTGGTCGTGCCGGCGGTCTGGGTGACCACCGAGTACGCGCGGTCCTGGCCCGCGCTCGGCGGGCCGTGGGCACTGCTCGGCGCCACCCAGTGGCAGCACCCGGCGATCCTCGGGCTGGCCTCGGCCGGCGGGATCTGGCTGGTCAGCGCGGCGGTGGCGGCGGTGAACACCGGGGCGCTGATCGCGCTGACCGCGGTGCACTGGCGGCCGCGGGCCCTCGCCGCCGGGTCCGTGGTGCTGGTGCTGGCCTGCGGCCCGCTGCTGTTCGCGCTGCGTGCGGCGCCGGCCGGCGACGGGGCGGTGACCGTGGCACTGGTCCAGCCCGGCATCGTGGAGGACCCGCAGGCCCGGTTCGAGGCGAGCACGCGGATCACCGCCGGACTGGTCGGGCAGCCGGTGGACCTGGTCGTGTGGGGCGAGAGCAGCACCGCCGCCGACCTGGACCGCGACCCGGCCGCGCTGGACGCGCTGCGCCGACTCGCCGCGGCCACCGGCGCCGAGGTCGTCGCCGGGGAGGACGCCCGCAAGGCCGACGGGCCGATCTCCAAGGACGCGGTGCTGGTCTCCCCCACCGGCGTGGTGGACCGCTACCGCAAGATCCGGCTGGTGCCGTTCGGCGAGTACATCCCGCTGCGGCCGGTGCTCGGCTGGATCGCCGGGGTCAGCCGGGCCGCGGGCGAGAACCGGGCACCCGGCACGTCCTTCCACGTCCTGGCCGCCACCGACCGGGCGGGTGCGCCGCTGCCCGTCGGGGCGCTGATCTGCTTCGAGTCGGCCTTCCCCGACATGGCCCGCACCGCCGCCCGGGACGGCGCCCGGGTGCTGGTCTACCAGTCCTCGACCTCGACCTTCCAGCACACCTGGGCGCCCGAGCAGCACGTCTCACTGGCGGCGATCCGGGCCGCCGAGACCGGCCGGCCGGCCGTGCAGGCCTCGCTGACCGGGGTCTCGGCCGCCTTCGACGCCCAGGGCCGGGAGCTCGCCCGGCTCGGCACCGACGGCACCGGAGCGCTGACCGTCCGGCTTCCGCTCACCGCGCCCGGGACGCTGACCTGGTACGACCGGATCGGCGACGTGGTGCCGCTGGGCGCGCTGGCCGTCACGACGGGGGCCGCCGGGGTGACGGTGGCCGGGTGGCGTCGCTCGCGCGCCCCGCGGCACGCCGGTCAGCCCTCGGCGCCGGCGGTGTAGACGCCGAACGCGGCGCCCTGGGGGTCGCGCAGCACGGCGATCCGCCGGCCGCCCGGCGTGCCGGTGGCGGGCATCAGCACGTCCCCGCCGAGCGCCGTCGCACGGCTGACGGTGTTGTCGACGTCGGCGGCCGCGAAGTACGGCAGCCAGTGCGGGGCCACCTGCGGCGGGAAGCGGTCGTCCATCGTCAGCATGCCGCCGAAGTCCCGGCCGTCCAGCCGCCACTGGGGGTAGCTCTCGGACGGGGCGACGTCCCAGCCGAAGACCGCGGGGTAGAAGGCGAGCGAGCCGGACGGGTCGCGGGTGAGCAGTTCCGCCCAACCGAGCGAACCCGGCTCGTTGAACACGTCGGCGCCCTTGAAGGAGCGGCCCTGCCAGAGGATGAACACCGCGCCGGACGGGTCGGCGGCCACCGAGAAGCGGCCGAAGTCGAACGCGTCGGTGGGGTCCTTCAGGATCCGGCCGCCGGACTCCTTGATCCTGGCGGCGGTCGCGTCGGCGTCGGCGACCGCGATGCAGACCGTCCAGGCGATCGGCTGCTGCGGCGCGTAGCGCGGGCTGATGGCGGCGGCCGGGGCGCCCCCGACCAGCATCTGGGTGTAGTCGCCCTCCCCTGGGCGGGCCCCGTGGTCCTCCTGCCAGCCGAAGAGCTCGGTGTAGAAGGCCCGGGCGGCGGCCGGGTCTGAGGTGCCCAGCTCCGTCCAGCAGGGGGCGTTGGTGGTCACGGAGGTCTGCTTCATGACGTCTGTCCTCGCAGCTTGCTCGTTGCTCGGGCCCCCCGGGTCTTCGGCGCCTCGGCCCCCGCACCTCCTGCCCCAGCATGCGGGGCGGGGGCGGAGCTTGGCGGGCGGTGGTGGGCCGAACGGGGTGGACGGGCTGGCCGGGCCGGTCGGAGCGGGCGGGGCGCGGGCAGGGGGCGAGCAGGGGCGGACGAACAGATGACAGCTGACAGATTTCGAAATCTGTCAGCTGTCATCTGTCATCCGTTGTCGGTTATCCGTCGGCTGTCACCTGTCAGCGTCGACTGTCACCTGTCAGCCGCGCACGGCCCGCGCCACCGGGATCCACAGCTCCGCCTCGGCGTCGGCCGCCCCCGGGACGAAGCGGATCCGGAGGATCTCCGGGCCCGGCCGCGCCTCGTACGGGTTGGACGGGAACCACTGGGAGGCCACGTCCCCCCACATCTCCTGCAAGGCCTGCGGGAACGGCCCGGTGTTGGTGAACACCGCCCAGGTGCCCGCCGGTACGTCCAGCACGTCCAGGTCCGCCGGGACGGCGACCCCCTCGCGCGCCACCACCGCGTGCCAGTAGTCGAGTTCGGACCCCTCCTCGCGGTTCGGCGAGAAGTCGTCGCTCACCGAGACGATCCCGGCCGGGTCGTCCCCGGACAGGGCGGCGATCCGTTCGACCGTCTCCTTGCCGAGCCCCTTGACGAACTCGGCGATCCCCGGGTTGATCCCCACGTAGATCAGGGTGACCCGGGCCTTGCGGCCGACGATCCGGAAGTCCGGCCTCTCGACGATCCGGTACTCCATGCTGCTGCTTCCTTCCACGACGAGTCGGAAGGACATCCGGGGCTGGGAGACGAGCACCGCACCGCCGCGCCGGGCCTCGCCCGGCCCGACTCCGTGCATGGCCCGGAACGCCCGGGCGAACGCCTCCCCCGAGGAGTACCCGTACCGGACCGCGACGTCGAGCAACGTCCGTTCGCCGTCCAGTACTTCGGCCCCGGCGACGGTGAGCCGCCGACGCCTGACGTACTCCGACAGCGGCATTCCGGCGAGCATCGAGAACAGCCGCCGGAAGTGGTACTCCGACGTCATCGCGATCCGCGCCAGCTCGGCCACGTCGACCTCGCGGTCCAGGTCCCGTTCGATCCGGTCCATCGCCCGGTTCAGGTGCTCCAGCACGCCGACCCCCGTCCTTCCCTTACTGCGTCCACCGTAGGAAGGACCCACCCTGCCGCACCCGACAATCGGTGCCCGCTCGGGTCGGGTACCGATCGCCGGGCGACGGCCTGCGGGCGACGGCCGTCGGCGGCTCGGGGCCGGCCGCCGTGACGCGACGGGTCAGATCAGGCCCTGGGCCAGCATCGCGTCCGCGACCAGCTCGAAGCCGGCGATGTTCGCGCCGACCACGTAGTTGCCCGGGTGGCCGTAGCGCTCGGCGGTGGTGAAGCAGGAGTCGTGGATGTGCTTCATGATCCCGGCCAGCCGCTCCTCGGTGTGCTCGAAGGTCCAGGAGTCCCGCGAGGCGTTCTGCTGCATCTCCAGCGCGCTGGTCGCGACGCCGCCCGCGTTCGCCGCCTTGCCCGGGCCGAAGGCCACCCCGGCCTCCTGGAACACCCGCACCGCCGCCGGGGTGGTGGGCATGTTCGCGCCCTCGGCGACGGCGAGCACCCCGTTGCGCACCAGGGCCAGCGCGTCGGCCTCGGACAGCTCGTTCTGGGTGGCGCAGGGCAGCGCGACGTCGCAGGGCACGCTCCACACGCCGGGGCCCTCGACGAACCGGACGTGGCCGCCGCGCAGTCGGGCGTAGTCGGACACCCGGCCCCGCCGGACCTCCTTGACCTCCTTGAGCAGGTCGAGGTCGATGCCCTTCTCATCCACCACGTAGCCGGAGGAGTCGGAGCAGGTGAGCACGGTCGCGCCGAGCTGCTGCGCCTTCTCGATCGCGTAGACGGCGACGTTGCCGGATCCGGAGACGACCACCCGGCGCCCGTCCAGGCTCTCGCCGCGGCTGTGCAGCATCTCGGAGGTGAACATGACGCAGCCGTAGCCGGTGGCCTCGGTGCGGACCTGCGCGCCGCCCCAGCCGAGGCCCTTCCCGGTGAGCACGCCGCTCTCGTACCGGTTGGTGATCCGCTTGTACTGGCCGAAGAGGTAGCCGATCTCCCGGCCGCCGACGCCGATGTCCCCGGCCGGCACGTCGGTGTACTCGCCGAGGTGGCGGTACAGCTCGGTCATGAAGGACTGGCAGAACCGCATGATCTCGGCGTTCGAGCGGCCCTTGGGGTCGAAGTCGGAGCCGCCCTTGCCGCCGCCGATGGGCAGGCCGGTGAGCGCGTTCTTGAAGATCTGCTCGAAGCCGAGGAACTTGACGATGCCGAGGTTCACCGAGGGGTGGAAGCGCAGTCCGCCCTTGTACGGGCCGAGGGCGCTGCTGAACTCCACCCGGAAGCCGCGGTTGACGTGGATGTCGCCGGAGTCGTCCGTCCACGGCACCCGGAACATGAGCTGCCGCTCGGGCTCGCAGATCCGCTCGATGATGCGGGCGTCGAGGAGTTCGGGGCGGTGGGCGAGCACCGGCGCCAGGGTCTCCAGCACCTCGTGGACGGCCTGGTGGAACTCGTCCTCGCCGCGGTTGCGGCGGACCACGTCCGCGTAGAGCGCCTCGATCGCGCGCTCCTCGGCGTCGAAGGAGGAAGAGGAGGAGGAACGGGGGGTGGCGGGGGTCGTCGGCATCCGGTCAGGACCCTTCCGTGTCGTCGATGGGCATGGCGCGGTTGTCCCGGCGGGCCTGAGGGACGTGCCCAGGAAACGCGGCCAGTCTCGCAGTGTCCACACCGCGGGTCCCGCACCATCCACATGCTGGAAGCCGTGGTGGGGACGGTCGGGACCGACGGGGCGCGGTGCGTCTCCCGGGTCGGGCCCGGCATCGTCCGCAGTTGTTCAAATTGGAACTACCTAGTACGGTCGACCTCCGATCCACCCTCGTTCCACCCCCCGATCCGCCCCTGATCCACGGAGGCCCGCCCATGCCGCAGCCCGGCTCCGCCACGGTGCGCTCGCGCGTGCGCATCCCGCTGACCTTTCCCGACGGCTACCGCACCGAGGCGGAGGTCTTCACCTTCCACGGCCTCGCCGACGGCGCCGAGCACCTGGCGCTCGC
The DNA here is from genome assembly GCF_044763205.1 of Kitasatospora sp. NPDC096204. Taxonomy (NCBI): domain Bacteria; kingdom Bacillati; phylum Actinomycetota; class Actinomycetes; order Kitasatosporales; family Streptomycetaceae; genus Kitasatospora; species Kitasatospora sp. NPDC096204. The sequence goes on along the minus strand of NZ_JBIWFT010000017.1, from coordinate 79,495 downwards.
GCTCGGCACGGTCCCCGAGGGCGGGACGCCGCTGGTCCGCCTGCACTCCGAGTGCCTGACCGGCGACGTCTTCGGCTCGGACCGCTGCGACTGCGGTCCGCAGTTGCGCGAGTCGGTGGAGCTGATCAGCGAGGCCGGCGGGTACCTGCTCTACCTGCGACAGGAGGGCCGGGGCATCGGGCTCTACAACAAGCTGGACGCCTACGCCCTCCAGGACTCCGGCCTGGACACGTACGACGCCAACACCGCGCTCGGCCTGCCCGAGGACGACCGGGACTACACCGCGGCCGCCCAGATGCTCGGCGCGCTCGGCACCACCGGCGCGACCGGCATCGACCTGTTGAGCAACAACCCGGACAAGGCGGCGCAGCTGGCCGGGCTGGGGATCGCCGTACGGCACCGGGTGCCGACCGGGGTGCACCTGTCGGCGAGCAACGTCCGCTACCTGCGGGCGAAGGCGGAGCGGACGGGCCACTCGATCGAGCTCTCCCGGCTGGTCGGCTGAGCGGGCGCGTGGGGGTGGAGCGACGGCCAACAGGATGACAGCTGACAGATTTCAGAATCTGTCAGCTGTCATCTGTAGGCGGTCAGTTGTCCGCTGTCCGCCGCGGAACCCGAGCCGGCCCCGGCCGGGGCCCGAGCGCAAGGCCTGCCTCAGGGCTCCCCGACCGGGCGCCCCAACGGCTCCTCCTCGATCCGCCGGGCGATCTCGTCCGGCCGCACCGGGCGCCCGAAGTGCCAGCCCTGCGCCCAGTCGCAGCCCATGGTCCGCAGCCGCTCGGCGTCCCGGTGGGTCTCCACGCCCTCGGCGGTGACGTTCAGCCCGAGCGCGTGCGCCATCGAGACCAGTCCGCTGACGATCCGCCACCCGGTGGACTCGTCCTTCCCCGGTTCGTGCAGGTCGCCGACGAAGGAGCCGGCGATCTTCAGCCCGGAGACCGGCAGGTCGCGCAGGTAGGCGAGGTTGGACCAGCCGGTGCCGAAGTCGTCCACGGCCAGCGACACCCCGAGGTCGACCAGCCCGTGCAGGGTGCGCAGCGCCTCGTCCTCGGGGCCGACCACGGTCGACTCGGTGATCTCCAGCTGCAGCCGGGCCGGGTCCAGTCCGGTGCTGTCGAGGATCCGGCCGAGGTCGGTGACCAGGGCGGCGCTGCGGGCCTGCCGGACCGCCAGGTTGACGTTGAGCTGCGGGGCGGCGTCGCCGTACCGCTTGATCCAGTCCGCGGCCTGGCCGCAGGCCTGCTCCAGCACCCAGCGGCCGAGCGGCATGATCAGCCCGGTCTCCTCGGCGGTGGTGACGAACTCGTCCGGGCCGAGCACGCCGAGCTGGGGGTGGCGCCAGCGCACCAGTGCCTCCACGGCGGCCAGCCGGCCGTCCGCGAGGCGGTAGAGCGGCTGGTAGTCGATGAAGAACTCGCCGCGGTCGAGGGCTGCGGGCATCCGCACCGACACCGCGTAGCGGCTGACCGCCCGGGCGTTCTCCTTGGGGTCGAACAGCGTCCAGCGGCCGCGGCCGGCCTCCTTGGCGCGGTACAGCGTGAGGTCGGCGGCCCGGACGGCGGCGCCGGGGGTGGTGGTGGACACCCGCCGCTCCAGCACGCCGACGCTGGCGCCGACGGCGAGCTTGTGGTCGCCGATCAGCACCGGTCCGGCCAGCGCCTTGAGCACGGTCTTCGCGGCGGCCACCGCCTCCTGCTCGCCCCGGCACTTCTCCAGCAGGACGACGAACTCGTCGCCGCCGAGCCGGGCCACCAGGTGGCCGAGCGGGCTGAGGGCGGCCTTCAGCCGGGCGGCGACGGCGGCCAGCAGCTGGTCGCCCATGTCGTGACCGAGGCTGTCGTTGACCACCTTGAAGCCGTCGAGGTCGACGTAGCAGAGGCCGAAGCGGGCGCCGGGCTCGGGCTCCTCGAACAGCTTCTCCAGCCGCTCGAAGAAGGCCGCGCGGTTGGGCAGGCCGGTCAGCGGGTCGTGGGTGGCCTGGTGGCGCAGCCGTTCCTGGAGCCGGTAGCGGTCGGTGACGTCCTCCAGCATCGCGACCTGGTACTGCGGCGTGCCGTCGTCGTCGCGGATCAGCGAGACGGTGAGGTGGGTCCAGATGATCTCGCCGTCCTGGCGGTAGTACGGCTTGTCGAACTGGAAGTAGTCCCGCTTGCCGCTGATCAGCTCCTCGTACGCCTCCCACACGCCCGGGGTGTCCTCGGGGTGGACGAGGTCGCCGACCCGGCGGCCGATCATGTCCTCCGGGCCGGCGCCGAACAGCTCCTGGAGGGCCTTGTTGACCGCCATGATGTTGCCGTCCGTGTCGCCGATGCCGATGCCGATCGCGGCGCTCTCGAACAGCGCCCGGAACCGCGCCTCGGAGGCGCGCAGCGCCCGCTCGGCCTCCTTGCGGGCGGAGTCGGCGGCGGTACGGATCGCCTCCTGCTCGGTCAGCGTGCGCTCGCGCAGGGCCCCCGCCCAGCCGGCCGCGAAGGCGCCGGTCAGGGCCGGGCCGCGGTCGTCGGGGACGGGCTGGGCCTGGAGCAGTTCGACCGCCCTGGCCAGCAGCACCGGGTCGGTGAAGTGCGCGTCGACCAGTTCGGCGCCGGCCAGCGCGGCCAGTCCCGGCTCGAACGGGTCGTCTTCCTGGGCGCGGTGCAGCAGCGCGGCGGTGCGCGCGACCAGCCGGCCGAGCAGGCCGGGGTGGACGGCGATGCCGTGGTCGGCGGAGAGCAGCCGGGCCCAGTCCTCGTGGAACCGCTCCGCGTCGCCGCGCACCGGGGTGGTACTCATCTGCTGAACCTGGTTCCTCTGGGGTGCACGCCGGTTCGGGCGGTGCGCGTCCCGCTGCCGCGCTTGCCCGGCGCAGCGCTCCCGGCGGCCGCCGCGCGGGGCGTGCGGCCGTCGGTGCGTCGTCCGTCGCGTCCGGTCAAGGGCGGATCCCCACGCCCGCCATCCCGGCTATCCGCTCGGGGTGCTCGCCGACCGTGCCGGGCTGGTCCGGGCGCCACAGCGGCAGGTGGACCACGCCCGGCTCGACCAGCTCGAAGCCGGAGAACATCGCGGTGATCTGCTCGTGGGTGCGCATGGTCAGCGGGGTCGGCGTCCGCTGGTAGAGCTTCTGGTGGTCCTCGGCCTGGTCGGGTCGGGCCTCCAGGGAGGCGTGCGAGAGCACCAGCGCGCTGCCGGGCGGGAGGGCGTCGCGGATCACGCCGATCTGCTTCCACGGGTCCTCTTCGTCGCTGACGAAGTGGGCGACGGCGACCAGCAGCACGGCCACCGGCTCGCCGGCCGCGAGCAGCTCGGTGACCTCGGGGCGGGCCAGCAGGTCGGCCGCGTCGCGCAGGTCGGCCTGGACGACGTCGCTGCCGTGGTCGTCCTCGAGCAGCAGGCGGCTGTGCGCGACGGCGACCGGGTCGCGGTCCACGTAGACGACCTCGGCCTCGGGGCGGATCGCCCGGGCGATGTCGTGCACCGCGCCGAAGGTCGGGATGCCGGAGCCGATGTCCAGGAAGCGGCCGATGCCCTGCTCGGCGAGGAAGGTCACGGCGCGGCGCAGGAAGGCGCGGTTGGAGCGCATGATCTGCGGCAGCTCCGGCCACAGGGCGATCGCCTTGCGGGCCATCTCCCGGTCGGCCTCGAAGTTGTGGGAGCCCCCCAGGTAGTAGTCGTAGACCCGCGCGGCGTTCGGTTTGTCCAGGTCCGTGCCCTCCGGTACCCAGCTCGGTCGCCGCATGCCTGTGACTCCTTCACTCCGGTTCTGGGGATGCAGCGCCCTGGAGATGCTGCCGTGACTGATGAGACTACAAGCACAGAAGATCCTCCCCCGCACCCCGAACGGGTGCAAGCGGAGTGCGTCCCTCCCTACGGGCGGGCGTTTCCGAAGCGTCAACCTCCGGTTCGACCCGTGCCGCGGGCCGGCTCGGCAACGCTCCGACGGCATTCGCCCTCCGGGCCGGCCGGGCCGGATCTAGGGTGGGGCCGTGGACCCCAACCACTACCGATTCCGGGGCGTCTGGCGGCTCGCGGCCCCGGCACCCCTCGTGTACGCGGCACTGGAGGACGTGCGCGGCTACCCGCTGTGGTGGCCGGAGATCCGCGAGGTCCGGCCGACCGGGGAGGACTCCGGGGACGTGGTGGTACGGGCGCTGCTGCCGTACCGGCTGGTGATCGGCCTGGTGGCGAGTCGGCGCGACCCGGTCGCCGGGGTGCTGGAGGTGGCGATGCGCGGCGACCTGACCGGGTGGTCGCGGTTCACGGTGACGGCCGACGGCACGGGCAGCCGGGTGCTGTTCGAGGAGGACACCCGGCCCGGCAAGGCCCTGCTGCGACGGCTCGCCCTGCCGCTGCACCCGCTGTTCCGGGCCAACCACGCGGTGATGATGCGCCGGGGGCGCCGAGGGCTGGCGGCGCACCTGGCGGGGCGGGTGGCCGACGACGGGCGTCGGACGGCGGTCGCGGCGCAGCGCGGTCGCCGGAGGACGGTGACGGAGGGCGGGTGACGGCGAACAGATGACAGACGACGGCTTTCAGCAGACAGATGACAGATTTCGAAATCTGTCATCTGTCCGCGGCGCCCCCGCCCCTGGCCCCGACTTCGGGTTCGACACCCCCTTCGACCGCGCCGGGACCGGCAGCAGCAAGTGGGCTCGCGCCGACGCCCCCGGGGTGATCCCGATGGGCCTCGCGGACATGGACCTGCCCGGCCCGCCCGCGGTCGCCGAGGCGCTGGAGCGGCGCGCCCGCCACCGCGCGTACGGCTACACGGTGTGCGACCCGGCCGGCCGCACACTGGTGGCCGACTGGTACCGCGCCCGGCACGGCGTCGAGGTCGACCCGGACTGGGTGCTGCTGCCGCCCTGCGGCCCGCGTACCGCCCTGCGCGTCCTGCTGGAGACCGTACGGCCGCAGGCCCCCGTGCTCTTCCCCACCCCCGAGTGGGGCGGCTTCGCCCAGCTCTGCCGCGCCGCCGGCCTCCCGTACCGCGAGCTGCCGCTGCTCCGGGGCCCGGGCGGCTACCGACTGCCACCCGGCCCGCTCCCCCACCCCGCCGGAGCGGTACTCCTGAGCAATCCGCACAACCCGTCCGGCACGGTCTGGCCCGCCGACGCGGTGCGCGGTCTCGCCGCCTCCGCGGCCGAAGGCGGCGCGCTGCTGGTCTCGGACGAGGTGCACGGCGACCTCACCCACCCCGACGCCACCCACCCCGACGCCACCCCGCCCGGAGCTCCCCAGCCCGGCACCGCCCACCCCGTCGCCGTCACCGTCGCCGACCCGGCGCACCGGCACCTCGTCGTCACCCTCAACTCCGTGGGCAAGACCTTCAACTGCTCCGGGATTCCCAGCAGTTTCGCCCTCGTACCCGACCCCGCCCTGCGCACCCGGTTCGCCGAGACACTCGCCGGCTACGGCCTCTGGGAGGGCGGCCTGCTGGAGCAGACCGTGCAGCAGGCGGCGCTGCGCGAGGGCGGTCCCTGGCTGGACGCGCTGCTCGCCCACCTGGCCGCCGCCCGCACCCTGCTGACCGACCGCCTCGGGCCCGCCGTCCGCGCCACCCCGCGGGCCTCCTACCTGCTCTGGCTGGACGCGGCCACGCTCGGCCTGCCGCCCGCGGACGCCCGCCGGGCACTGTTGGAGCGCTGCGGCCTGGAGGCCTCCGACGGCGCCGAGTTCGGCCCCGGCGGCCGGGGTTCGCTGCGTCTGAACTACGCCCTGCCAGGCCCGGTGCTGGCGACCGTCCTGGAGCGGTTGGAGCGCCTGTGACCCCGGCACATGCCTCGCTCGTCCGCCCTCGGAACGCGGCCCGCCGGCTCGTCGGAGAACCCCGGTATCACCCGTTCGCCGCACTTCTGACCTGCGGAAACGGATGTTCATGCGAATTTTGCGGGGCGCCCCCGCATGCTCCGTAGCAGACTGGGCAGGGTAGACCGGGCCGCAATCGTGATCCCGAGGATGGTGAGTCCGGTGATACCGGTATCCCGCACCACTCCGCCCGACCGGCAGAGCACGCCCCCGCCCCCGCCCGGGGTGACCCCGTTGACCGAATCGGGGGCGCGCAGCCACGTGTCGGGCGTCTGCTTCAAGATCGGACCGCCCCGGCTGGTGGGGGTGGAGGTCGAGTGGTTCGTCCATGACGAACGATGTCCCTCCCGCCCCGTACGGCCCGAACTGCTCCACGCCGCCCTGGAGTCGCTGCCTCTCGGCGGCCCGGACGGCACCTCGCTCCCCTCCGGTTCGCGCCTCACGCTCGAACCCGGCGGACAGGTCGAGCTCAGCTCCCCGCCCGCCACCGGCCTCCTGGCCTGCGTCGAGGACACCCGACGCGATCTGACCGCCCTGCGGGCCGCCTTCGCGGCGCAGGGCCTGCGACTCACCGGCACCGGGACGGACCCCCTGGCCCGCCCCCGACGGATGGTGCTGGACCACCCCCGCTACCTCGCGATGGAGCGCTTCTTCGACTCCGCCGGGCCCTGGGGCCGGATCATGATGACGGATACCGCGTCGGTGCAGGTGTGCCTGGACGCCGGCGAGGCGGACGGCCCGCACGCGGTCGAGCGCCGCTGGGGCCTGGCCCACCGGCTGGGCCCGGTACTGGTCGCCGCCTTCGCCAACTCCCCTGTCCTGGACGGCAGTCCGACGGGCCACCGGTCCACCCGACAGACCGTCTGGTCGCGGATGGACCCGACCCGCACGCTCGCGCCCGAGCCGGACCACGGGGATCCTCGCGAAGCCTGGGCGCAGTACGTGCTGGATGCCCGGGTGCTGTGCGTGCGACGCCCCGAGGGCCTGCCGTGGACGGCCCCGGCCGGACTGACCTTCCGCGACTGGATCCGCGGCGCGGGCGAACGCCCGCCCACGCTCGACGACTTGGAATACCACCGCACCACCCTCTTCCCGCCGGTTCGCCCGCGCGGCCACCTCGAGCTGCGGATGGTCGACGCCCAGCCCGGGGACGGCTGGGTGGTGGTCACCGCGCTGGTCACCGCGCTGCTGGACGACCCGGTGGCCGCCGACGCCGCGCTGGCCGCGGTGGAGCCGCTGGAGCCGCCGACGGGGGCGGACGGTCCGCGCGCGCCGCGCAGCGAGGTCTGGCGCCGCGCCGCCACCCTGGCCATGGCCGACCCCGGACTCCGCCGGGCCGCCCTCGCCTGCTTCGCCGCCGCCGACGCCGCACTGGGCCGCCTGCCCGGTGCCGGACGGCTGCGCGCCGCCGTCGCCGAGTTCGCCGAGCGCTACCCCGCGCGCGGCCGCTGCCCGGCCGACGACCAGCTGGACGCCCTGCGCTCCGGCGCCCTACGCACTCCCCCGGAGGAGGCCGCACCATGACCGACGTCCGACCCCACGGGGGCACCGAGGCGCACCGCACGGACCGCACCGACAGCATCGGCACCGAGGCGCTGCGCGAGAGCATCGCCACCGAGCTGCTGGCCGCCCGCGCCCGCACCGCCGCGCTGACCGACTGCGTCGAGGACCGCGATCTCACCGCCCAGCACTCCCCGCTGATGTCGCCACTGGTCTGGGACCTCGCGCACATCGGCAACCAGGAGGAGCTCTGGCTGCTGCGCAACGTCGGCGGCCGCGACCCGATGCACCCCGAGATCGATCCGCTGTACGACGCCTTCCAGCACCCCCGCGCCGAGCGCCCCAGCCTGCCGCTGCTGCCGCCCGCCGAGGCCCGCGCCTATGCCCACGAGGTGCGCGGCCGGGTGCTGGACCTGTTGGCCGCCAGCCCGCTGGAGGGCGCTCCGCTGCTGGAGGCCGGGTTCGCGTTCGGGATGATCGCCCAGCACGAGCAGCAGCACGACGAGACGATGCTGATCACCCACCAGCTCCGCCGGGGGGAGCCGGCCCTGGCCGCTCCCCCGCCGCCGCCCGTACCCGCCGACGCGGCCACCCTGCCCGCCGAAGTCCTCATCCCCGCGGGCCCGTTCGCCATGGGCACGGACACCGAGCCGTGGGCCCTGGACAACGAGCGCCCGGCGCACACCGTCGACCTGCCGGCCTTCCTGCTGGACACCACCCCGGTCACCAACGCCGCCTACCAGCGCTTCATCGCGGACGGTGGCTACGACGACCCGCGCTGGTGGACGCCGGAGGGCTGGGAGCACCGTCGGCGCGCCGACCTGACCGCCCCGCTCTTCTGGCGCCACCAGGACGGCCAGTGGCTCCGCCGGCGCTTCGGCACGGTGGCGCCGGTCGAGCCGAACGAGCCGGTTCTGCACGTCAGTTGGTACGAGGCGGACGCGTACGCCCGGTGGGCCGGACGGCGGCTGCCGACCGAGGCGGAGTGGGAGAAGGCGGCCCGCCACGACCCGGCCACCGGTCGCTCCCGCCGCTACCCCTGGGGCGACGGCCCGCCCGGCCCCGAGCACGCCAACCTCGGTCAGCGCCATCTGCGCCCGGCCGGGGCGGGCAGCTACCCGCAGGGCCAGTCTCCTTACGGTGTCCGGCAGTTGATCGGTGACGTGTGGGAGTGGACGGCCAGCGACTTCCACCCCTACCCCGGCTTCCGGGCCTGGCCGTACCAGGAGTACTCGGAGGTCTTCTTCGGCCCCGAGTACAAGGTGCTGCGCGGCGGCTGCTTCGCGGTGGCGCCGGTCGCCTGCCGGGGCACGTTCCGCAACTGGGACTACCCGATCCGTCGGCAGATCTTCGCCGGATTCCGCACCGCGCGCGACCTGGAGGCGGCCTGATGTGTCGTCACATCGCTTATGTCGGCGAGCCGGTGGCGCCACGGGAGCTGTTGGTGCACCCGCCGTTCGGGCTGTACCGCCAGTCCTGGGCGCCCCGGGTCCAGCAGTACGGCACGGTCAACGCGGACGGCTTCGGCCTCGGCTGGTACGCGGACGGGGACGAGGTGCCCGCCCGCTACCGCCGGACCGGGCCGATCTGGGCGGACGAGACCTTCGCCGACCTCGCCCGGGTGGTCCGCACCCGGGCACTGCTGGCCGCCGTCCGCTCCGCCACCGAGGGCTGCGCGCCGGGCGAGGGCGCGGCCGCGCCGTTCGCCGCCGAGCGCTGGCTGTTCAGCCACAACGGCGCGGTGGCCGGCTGGCCCGGCAAGCTGGACGCACTGGCCGCCCTGCTGCCCCCGGCCGAGCTGCTGGACCTCGAGGCGCGCACCGACTCGGCGCTGCTGTGGGCACTGACGCTGCACCGGCTGCGGGCCGGCGCCGGGCCGGGCGAGGCGCTGGCGGGCACCGTCGCCGACGTCGCCGCGCACACCACCGGGCGGCTCAACCTGCTGCTCACCGACGGCACCGCGATCGCCGCGACCACCTGGGGCGACACCCTGTACCACCGCACACTGCCGGGCCTCGGCACGGTGGTGGCCTCCGAACCGTACGACGACGCGCCGGGCTGGACGCCCGTCCCGGACGGCTCGCTGCTGCTGGCCGGCCCGCGCGGCGTCACCGTGAGCCGCCTCCCCGGCCGCGACTGACCCACACTCCACACTCTCCCTTCACTTTCTGAACAGAGGAACCACCCTGTCATGGACACCTTCGATCTCACCCGACTGCTGCCCGCCGACCACTTCAGCACCGCGCTGCGCCACGACGTGCAGCACGGGCTGACCTCCCAGCCCAAGTGGCTGCCGCCGAAGTGGTTCTACGACGCCCGGGGCAGCGAGCTGTTCGAGGAGATCACCCGACTGCCCGAGTACTACCCGACCCGCGCGGAGCGGGCCATCCTGGCCGCCCGGGCCGGCGAGATCGCCGCCGCCACCGGGGCCCGCACCCTGGTCGAGCTGGGCTCCGGCTCCTCCGAGAAGACCCGGCTGCTGCTGGACGCCCTGCGCGCGCTCGACACCCTCGGGACGTACGTCCCGGTGGACGTCAGCGAGAGCGCGCTGACCTCGGCCGGCGCCGCGCTCGCCGCCGAGTACCCCGGGCTCGCGGTGCACGGCGTGCTCGCCGACTTCACCGCCCGGCTCGGCCTGCCCCCGGAGGGCGGCCCGCGCCTGGTCGCCTTCCTCGGCGGCACCCTCGGCAACCTGCTGCCCCTGGAGCGCGCGGCCTTCCTGCACGGCCTGCGCGCGGCCCTGGAGCCGGGCGACTTCCTGCTGCTCGGCACCGACCTGGTCAAGGACCCGGCGGTGCTGGTCGCCGCCTACGACGACTCCGCCGGGGTGACGGCCGAGTTCAACCGGAACGTGCTCAACGTGCTCAACCGCGAGCTGGGCGCCGACTTCGACCCGGACGCCTTCGAGCACGTCGCGCTCTGGGACGCCGAGCAGGAGTGGATCGAGATGCGACTGCGCTCGCTGCGCGCGCAGACCGTGAAGATCCCGACCCTGGACCTGCCGGTGCACTTCGCCCGGGGCGAGGAGCTGCGCACGGAGGTGTCGGCCAAGTTCCGCCGGGAGCGGGTGGCCGGGGAGCTGGCGGCGGCGGGGCTGCGGCTGACCCACTGGTGGACCGACCCGCAGGGCCGGTTCGGACTCTCGCTCGCCTCGCCGGTCTGACCGGCGCGCCCCCGGCTCCCGTGGCGGCTCAATTTGCTTGTTCACCTTACGAATTCTCAGAGCAAAACTTGAGGGTCCTGGTGTACAAGACTTAAACGAATAGGGGTTACGATCTCGGCTACCGAGCTCAGCGTTGAGTACCAGGAGTCAGATCGTGAGCGTCACCCAGAAGCCCTCCGGGGCGGTCGAGGCCCCCGCGCCCGGCCGCCTCGGCTTCGTCGTCTTCATCACCGCGGCAGCGGCCCTCGGCGGCTTCCTGTTCGGCTACGACAGCTCCGTGATCAACGGCGCCGTCTCCGGCATCCAGGAGAAGTTCGGCGTCGGCAGCGGCGTGACCGGACTGATCGTCTCCTCGGCGCTGCTGGGCTCGGCGGTCGGCGCGGCGCTCGCCGGACGGTTCGCCGACCGGTACGGCCGCATCAAGGTCATGAAGGCGGGCGCGCTGCTGTTCGCGGTCAGCGCGGTCGGTTCGATGCTGCCGTTCTCCGCCTGGGACCTCGCCCTGTGGCGCGTCCTCGGCGGCGCGGCCATCGGCATCGCCTCGGTGATCGCCCCGACGTACATCGCCGAGGTCGCGCCGACCAGGTACCGCGGCCGGCTGGCCTCCTTCCAGCAGGCCGCGATCGTGCTCGGCATCGCGATATCCCAGCTGGTCAACTGGGTGCTCGCGCAGGCCGCCGGCGGCGACACCCGCGGCCACCTGCTCGGTCTGGAGGCCTGGCAGTGGATGCTCGGCATCTGCGTCGTCCCGGCCGCGGTCTACTTCGTACTCGCCTCGGTCATCCCCGAGTCCCCGCGCTACCTGATCCAGGCCGAGCGCCTGGACGAGGCCCGCAAGGTGCTCGCCGACGTCGAGGGCGAGGGCGTGGACCCCGACGCCCGGATCACCGAGATCCGGACGCTGATCGCCTCCGACCACCGCCCGCGCTTCCGCGACCTGCTCGGCGGCCGGTTCGGCCTGCTCCCGATCGTCTGGGTCGGCATCGGCCTGTCGGTCTTCCAGCAGCTGGTCGGCATCAACGTGATCTTCTACTACTCGTCGATCCTGTGGCAGTCGGTCGGCATCGACCAGAGCAACTCGCTGCTGATCAGCTTCGTCGGCTCGGTGATCAACATCCTCGGCACCGTGATCGCGATCGTGCTGGTCGACCGGATCGGCCGCAAGCCGCTCGCCCTGATCGGCTCGGCCGGCATGGCGGTCGCGCTCGGCACGGCCGGCTGGGCCTTCTCCTCGGCCACCGGCAGCGGGGACAACCTCACCCTGCCCGACCTCCAGGGCACCGTCGCACTGGTCGCCGCCAACGCCTTCGTGCTGTTCTTCGCGATGTCCTGGGGCGTGGTCGTCTGGGTGATGCTCGGCGAGATGTTCCCGAACCGGATCCGCGCCGCCGCGCTCTCCGTCGCCGCCTCCGCGCAGTGGATCGCGAACTGGGCGATCACCGTCTCGTTCCCGTCCATGTCGCGCTGGAGCCTGTCGTCGACCTACCTGATCTACGCCGCCTTCGCGGCGCTGTCCATCCTCTTCGTGGCGAAGTTCATGAAGGAGACCAAGGGCGTCCGACTGGAGGACATGGGCTGATCCGCCCGTCGGACTCTCGGCCCCCGCACCCCGGCGCGATCAGCGCGGGGGTGCGGGGGCCGAATCGTTTCCGCGGGGCCGGGACCGCCCTACGGAGGGTCGCGAGGCGGGGGCACGAGACGGGGGCACGGGGTCGCGAGGCGGGGTCGCGAGGCGCGGGCCATGCGGGGGTCCGGCGGGTCAGGACCGCTCGGCGAGTCGGGCGTAGCGCAGGGCGAGGCCGTCGAGCAGCGCCTCCAGCCCGGTCTCGAAGGCACCCTCGTCCACCGTCCCCCGGTGTCCGGCCAGCCGGTGCGCCTCGCCGAGGTGCGGGTAGTCGGCCGCGTCGTAGACCTCGGCGTCCGCCGGGAAGCCGGCCGCGAAGGAGGCGAGGGCCGAGCCGGTGACGAAGTAGCGCATCAGCGCGCCGATCCTGGTCGCCTGGCCGCGCGGCCATCCGGACTCGACCAGGTGGCCGAAGACCGCGTCGGCCAGCCGCAGCGCGTTCGGCCGCCGCCCGGGGCCCTGGGCCAGCACCGGGACGATGTTGGGGTGGGCGGCCAGCGCGGCGCGGTAGGAGCGGGCCCAGTCGCGCAGCGCCTCGGCCCAGGGGGTGGCGAGGGCGGCGGGGGTGGCGGGGGTGGCGGGGGTTCCGTCGGTTCGGGCCGTCCCTGCGGTTCCGTCAGCGGCGGCGGTCCCGGCGGTTTCCGTGGTTTCCGCGGTCCCGAACATCGACAGGTCGACCTCGCCGATGACGCTGTCCACCACCGCGTCCAACAGGTCGTCCTTGGTGGCGAAGTGGTTGTAGAGCGACGGCCCGCTGACCGACAGCTCGGTGGCGAGTCGGCGGGTGGAGAGGGCGCCCAGCCCCTCGTCGTCGATCAGCCGCAGCGCGGCGACGACGATGCGCTCTCGGCTGAGCAGCGGGGTGCGTGGACGGGCCATCGCGACGGGTTCCTCCGGTTCGTCCGGTCGGGTGCGTGGGGACCGATTCTGGCAGGTGCCCCTTCCCAGCGCGGGCCGGGCGGGGCTACAGTCGCCCTCATAAAACTTGCAGCGCTAGTTTAATGGGCCCGGGCCCCGCGCCGGGCCCTGGACACCGCATTCGGGAGCCTCCGTGAACCTGGAGTTGTCCGAGGAGCAGGCCGCCGTCCGGGACCTCGCCGCCTCCTTCACCGACCGCGAGATCGTGCCGTACGCCGCCGAGTGGGACCGCGCCGAGTCCGTCGACCGCGCGATCGTCGGCAAGCTGGCGAAGGTGGGCTTCCTGGGGCTGACCATCCCGGAGGAGTACGGCGGCAGCGGCGGCGACCACCTCGCGTACTGCCTCGTGCTGGAGGAGCTCGGGCGCGGCGACTCCGCCGTGCGCGGGATCGTCTCGGTCTCGCTCGGCCTCGTCGGCAAGTCCGTCAACGCCTTCGGAACCGAGGAGCAGAAGCGGTACTGGCTGCCCCGGCTCACCTCGGGCGAGGCGCTCGCCTGCTTCGCGCTCACCGAGCCGGGCACCGGATCGGACGCCGCCAACCTCACCACCCGGGCCGTCCGGGACGGCGAGGACTGGCTGATCAGCGGCGCCAAGACGTTCATCACCAACGGCACCTGGGCCGACGTCGCCCTGGTCTTCGCCCGCACCGGCGGCGACGAGCCCGCACAGCGGGGCCACCGGGGCATCACGGCCTTCCTGGTCCCCACCGACCTGCCCGGCTTCACCCGCACCGAGATCCACGGCAAGCTCGGTCTGCGCGGCCAGGCCACCGCCGGGCTCACCTTCGAGGACGTCCGGGTGCCGGACAGCGCCCGGCTCGGCGAGGTCGGCAAGGGGTTCACGGTGGCCATGGCCGCGCTGGCCAAGGGGCGGATGTCGGTGGCGGCCGGCTGCGTCGGCATCGCCCGGGCCTGCCTGGAGGCCGCCGTCCGATACGCGGGCGAGCGCGAGCAGTTCGGCAAGACGATCGCCTCCCACCAGCTCGTCCAGGAGCTGCTGGCCGGCATCGCCGTGGACGTCGAGGCCGCCCGGCTGCTCACCTGGAAGGTCGCCGACCACATCGAGCGCGGCCTGCCGTTCGCCACCGAGTCCTCCGTCGCCAAGCTGTACGCCAGCGAGGCCGCCGTCCGGGCCGCCAACAACGCGCTCCAGGTCTTCGGCGGGTACGGGTTCATCGACGAGTACCCGGTCGGCAAGTACCTGCGCGACGCGCGGGTGATGACCCTCTACGAGGGCACCAGCCAGATCCACCAGCTGCTCATCGGACGCGCCCTCACCGGCGTCAACGCCTTCTGACCCGTTCCGCCCCGCCCCTGACCCGTTCCGCCCCGCCACCCGACAAGGAGCCCGACGACGTGCGTCCCGTCTACTTCGCCGCCGCCCGCCGCACACCCATCGGCCGGCTGCGCGGTGCGCTCGCCACGGTCCGCCCGGACGACCTCTCGGCCACCGTGCTGCGCGCCCTGCTCGCCGACGTGCCCGCGCTCGACCCGGCCCGGATCGACGACGTCTACTGGGGCGCCGCCAACCAGGCCGGCGAGGACAACCGCAACGCCGCCCGGATGGCCGTCCTGCTGGCCGGCCTGCCGGAGACCGTCCCCGGCGCCACCGTCAACCGGCTCTGCGCCTCCGGGCTGGAGGCCGTCACCCTCGCCGCCCGGGCCATCGGCTCCGGCGAGGCGGACGTGGTGCTGGCCGGCGGCTGCGAGTCGATGACCCGCGCCCCCTTCGTCCTCCCCCGCCCGGACGAGGCGCTGCCCCACCGGATGGAGACCTTCGACACCCGGCTCGGCTGGCGGCTCACCAACCCGCGGATGGCCGAACTGCACGGCGTGCTCAGCATGGGCGAGACCGCCGAGGAGGTGGCCACCCGGTACGGCATCGGCCGGGAGCGTCAGGACGCCTTCGCGCTGCGCAGCCACCAGCGGGCCGGAGCCGCCCGCAAGGACGGGCACTTCGACGCCGAACTCGTCCCGGTCGAGCGGCCGGACGGGGTGACGGTGAGCCGGGACGAGAGCATCCGCGAGGACACCAGCCTGGCGAAGCTCTCCGGGCTCAAGCCGGTGTTCCGGCCGGGGGGCACCGTCACCGCCGGGAACGCCTCGCCGATGAACGACGGTGCGGCCGGGCTGCTCCTGGTCGGCGAGGAGGCGCTGCGCGACCTCGGGCTCCAGCCGCTCGGCCGGTACGTGGCCGGGGCCTCGGCCGGGGTGCACCCGGACGTCATGGGCATCGGGCCGGTGCCGGCCACGGCGAAGGTGCTCGCGCGGGCCGGCTGGTCGCTCGCGGACCTGGACACCGCCGAGCTGAACGAGGCCTTCGCCGCCCAGGCGCTCGCCTCCGCCGACGGCATCGGGTTCAGCCCGGAGCAGGCCGAGGAGGCGGTCAACCCCAGCGGCGGCGCGATCGCGCTCGGCCACCCCCTGGGCGGCTCCGGCGCCCGCATCCTCACCACCCTGCTGCACCGGATGCGCCGTACCGGCGCCCGGCGCGGCCTGGCCACCATGTGCGTGGGTGTCGGGCAGGGTACGGCCGTGCTGGTCGAGAACGTCTGACGACCGGCGGTGCGGGGAGCCGGCTGACGGGTGGCGGCGAACGGATGACGGATGACGGATGACGGATGACGGATGACAGATGACGAAATCTGTTATCTGTCACCGGTCATCGGCCATCGGTCCGCCGTCGGATGTCAGCCGTCGCCCGCCACTCGTCGCTCGTCGCCTGTTGATCCAACTTCCAAGGAGTTCACATGACGCGGTTCGCGGGGAAGGTCGCCGTGGTGACCGGAGCGGCGCAGGGCATCGGGGCGGCCACCGCCCGCCGACTGGCGGAGGAGGGCGCGACCGTCGCCGTCGTCGATCTCACCGCCGAGCGGGCGGCCGGGACGGTCGCCGAGATCACCGCCAAGGGCGGCACCGCCCGGGCGTACGGCTGCGACGTGGCCGACTACGACGCCGTGGAGGCGGTGTTCGCGCAGGTCGCGGCGGACCTCGGCGGGGTGCACATCCTCGTCAACAACGCCGGGATCACCCGGGACAACCTGTTCTTCAAGATGCCGAAGTCCGACTGGGACGCGGTGCTGACGGTCAACCTGACCAGCGCGTACAACTGCAGCCACGTCGCGCAGAAGTACATGGTGGCGCAGAAGTACGGGAAGATCGTCTCGCTCAGCTCGCGCTCCGCCCTCGGCAACCGGGGCCAGGCCAACTACGCGGCCGCCAAGGCCGGCATCCAGGGCCTCACCGCGACCCTGGCGATCGAGCTCGGGCCGTTCAACATCAACGTCAACGCGGTCGCGCCCGGGTACATCGCCACCGCGATGACCGCCGCCACCGCCGAGCGGGTCGGCGCCAGCGCCGAGGACCACCAGGCCGAGGTCGCCGCCCGGACGCCGCTGCGCCGGGTCGGCCAGCCGGAGGAGATCGCCTCGGTCGTCGCCTTCCTGGCCAGCGAGGAGGCCTCCTACGTCAGCGGGCAGACGCTGTACGTCAACGGCGGTGCGCGCTAGGTGTGTTGCCCCAGGACGTCGGTTCCACGGCGTCCTCGACGGTGAGCCGCCGCGGGAGCGCGGACGTCCTTCGGGGGGGGGTCAGCGGCGCGTTCCGCTGCCCCGCCGGTGGCGGCTCCTGGACTCTGCGGCCGCGTTCACCGGGAGCCCCGGGAGCCCCGGCATCCCGGGGCTCCCGGTGAGCGGCCGTGCGTGGCGTCAGCGCGCGAACTTCTCGATGGCCTCCGGGGTGACGGGGGTGAAGAAGTTGACGAGGTTGCCGTCGGGGTCGCGGAACAGCAGCGACCGGTTGCCCCAGGGCATCGTGGTGGGCTCGTTGACGAAGTCGGTGACGAAGCCGGTCAGGTTCCGGTGAACGCGGTCCACGTCGTCGACGAGGAACTCGGTGATCACACTGTGGTTGTCCGCCGGGCGGGCGGAACCCGGGGCGAACAGCGGGACGGTGCGGGTGCCGGCGATCGCGAGGGTCGCGCCCGCGGTCCTGAGTTCGGCGAAGTCCTCGGTCACCCGTATCGCCCGCATCCCCGTCGCTCGCTCGTAGAACTCGACGAGGCGCGCGACGTCGCTGGTGATGATGCGGATCGAGACGAAGTCCATGGGAATCTCCTTGGCTGTGCTGGAGGCGTGCACGTCGCAGGCTAGGAGGAATAGTGGACAGAATCGGTCCTCTATTCGCGTTAGGCTGCGAACATGTCCCGACCCACCGGCCGCGTGCTGACGCTCCTGGAGCTGCTGCAGTCGGGCGGCACCCGGACCGTGGCCGAACTCGCCGACCGTCTCGGCGTCGAAGGGCGCACCGTGCGGCGGTACGTGGACCAGCTGATCGACCTGGACGTGCCCGTGGAGTCGGTGCGCGGCCGCTACGGCGGGTACCGGCTGGCCCCCGGGTACCGCCTGCCTCCGCTCATGCTCAGCGACGACGAGGCGCTGGCCGTGCTGCTCGGACTGGTGGCCGGCCGCCGGGCAGGGCTGACGACGGCGGAGCGCACGGCGAACGAGACGGCGTCAGCGAAGATCCGGCGGGTGCTGCCCAAACACATCGCCCGCCGGCTCGACGCCCTCCTGGAAGCCCTCGCCTTCACCGATCAGCCCGGCGAGTCGGACCAGCCGGACGCCGGGCTCCTGCTCACCGTCGCCGACGCGGTGCGCCACCGCAGGCCGGTCTCGATCCGCTACACCGACCGCGACGGACGGCGCAGCGAACGCACACTGCACGCGTACGGGATCGTCGCCCACGCGGGCCAGTGGTACGTGACGGGCGTGGACGCCCGCATCGGCGAGGACCGGACCTTCCGGCTCGATCGCATCGCGGCCGCGAGGGCCCTGCCCGGCTCGTTCGAAGCGCCCCTGGGTCCCGCTCCGGCCGAGCGCGTGCTGTCGGGGTTCGCCACGGCCGAGTACCGGCACGAGGTGACCTTGCGGGTCCACGGGACGGTCGAGCAGATCCGCGCCCACCTGCCCGCGAGCGTCGCGAGCCTGGAGGAGTGCGAGCCCCCGGCCGGCCGGGACCCGGCAGCCGGGCAGTGGCTGCGCGTCGAGCTACGGGCGCAGCGGCTCGACTGGTTGCCCCGGGTCCTCGCCTCGCTCGACCGGCCGTTCGTCATCGAGCGTCCCGACGCGCTGCGCGACCTCGTCATCGCGCTCGCCGATCGCCTCACGTCCTGCGCCCGCCGAGTCTGACAGCGGGGCACCGATGCCATGGGACGGCACCGTCGGGCGATCACCTGACGCGCCGTCATCGAGTCGTCCCAGGTGGGAGGTTACTTTCCCCTGGGACGGCCTTTACCTTTCCGCGTGGCCGAGCATGACCATGGTCTTGATCGTACGACCCCACCAAATGACTATGGCATGATCATGCGGCTCTCGATGGGATGGCCGGACCGACCCGACCGAACCAGGTCGGGCCCTGCGTCCCAAGGAGCCCCATGGGCAGCCCCGCCACCCTCCGCCGCGCCCTGGCCCTGCTCGCCGTGGGGGCCACCGCCCTCACGGCCGGCACCGTCGCCGTACCGGCCGCCGGCACCGCGATCGCCGCCCCTGCCCACGACCTCACCGGCGTCCACGTGCGCCCCGCCTCCTTCGGGCAGCACAGCGCCCAGGGCCGCCCCGCCCCGCTGAGCACCACCCAGTGCGTCAGCCAGGTCGGCATCCACTGCTACTCGCCGCTGCAGTACCGGACCGCCTACAACCTGAACCCGCTGTACCAGGAGGGCATCACCGGCAAGGGCCGCACGATCGTCATCGTCGACTCCTTCGGCTCCCCGACCATCCAGCACGACCTGGAGGTCTTCGACAAGCAGTGGGGCATCCCGGACACCAACGTCGAGGTGGTCAAGTGGGGCAACGTCCCCACCTGGGACCCGAAGAACCCCGACCACACCGGCTGGGCGGGCGAGACCACCCTGGACGTCGAGTACGCCCACGCGATCGCCCCCGACGCGCACATCATCCTGGTCGAGACCGGCGTCGCCGAGACCGAGGGCACCACCGGCCTGCCCGAGATGATGGACGCCGAGAAGGCCCTCATCAAGGCCGGCCGCGCCGACGTCATCTCGCAGAGCTTCGGCGCCACCGAGAACACCTTCCCCGGGTACGACAAGGGCGACTTCAAGTCGCTCACCGACCTGCGCTACGCCTTCCAGGCCGCCGCCGACCACAACGTGACCGTGCTGGCCGCCTCCGGCGACAACGGTGCCACCGACGCCAAGGAGAACGGCACCGACCTGTACCCGTACAAGGTCAACTCCTGGCCGTCCTCGGACCCGCTGGTCACCTCCATCGGCGGCACCCAGCTCACCCTGGACGACTCCGGCAACCGCACCGCGCCCGACAAGGTGTGGCACGACAAGTCCGGCGCCGGCGGCGGTGGCGTCTCGGGCATCTTCGAGCGCCCGTGGTACCAGGCGGGTGTCGCCGGTGTCACCGGCAACCACCGCGGTACCCCGGACATCAGCATGAGCGCGGCCGTGGACGGCGCCGCCTGGACCTACGAGTCCTACGACCCGACCTCGGTCGGCTGGCACCTCACCGGCGGCACCAGCGAGGCCACCCCGCTGTTCTCGGGCGTCGTCGCGCTCGCCGACCAGCTCGCCGGGCACCGCCTCGGCCAGCTCAACTGGCGCCTGTACGGCATGAACCTGCTGCCGAGCAAGTGGAGCGGCATCGTGGACGTGAAGCAGGGCGACAACGGCTGGGACGGCGTCACCGGCTACAACGCCACCGAGGGCTACGACCTCGCCAGCGGCCTGGGCACCATCGACGGAACGCAGTTCGTCCACGCGATCGCCGGTCGGTGAGCGGACGGGTCGCCCGTGGCAGGTGACGCGGGCGACGGGTGACGGGTAACAGATAACAGACGACAGCGAACAGCTGACAGATTTTGAAATCTGTCAGCTGTTCGCTGTTTTCCGTCCGCTGATTTCCGTCCGCTGCTGTTCGTCGGCGGACGGTCAGCCGGTGGTGTGTCAGCCGGTGGCGGCGAGCTGGGCGAGGTAGCGCTCGGCGGCGCGGAGCTTGCGGCCGTCGGCGCCCGGGAGGTAGGCGCGCAGTTCGATGATCTCCGGGGCGATCCGGATGGCCTCCGCCCGATCGGTGATGGCCCGCCAGCACGCCTCGGCGTTGGTGGCCGCCCGCTGGGTCTCCGGGTGGTCCGGGCCCTGCGAGCGGAGCAGCGTCAGGGCCACCTCGCGGTAGATGTCCGCGGCCTCCGCCGTCCGGCCCGCGAGCCGGCAGACGTGCGCCCGGACCTGCCGGACCTGCAGGACCGGCTCGGAGACGGCGCCGTGCTCGGCGATCGCCTCCAGTTCGAGGGCGAAGGCCAGGTCGGTGGCGGCGGCGTGGTCCCCGGCGTCGGCGCTACGGACGATCCGTCCGATCACCTCGCGGTAGTCGGCGCGGGGCGGACCGGCCGCGCCGTCCTCGTCGGCCGGGGCTTCGGCAGTGGCTTCGGCAGTCGCTTCGACCGGAGTGTCGTCCGGAGCCGGAGCCGGAGCCTCGTCGGCCGACGGCGCGTCGGTGGTGGCGTCGACCGGCACCTCGTCCGTCGGCACCTCGTCCTGCGGCGCGGCGTCGGCCGGCAGCTCGTCAGCAGCTGCCTCCTCGGCCGGAACGACGTCGACGGGCTCCTCCTCGACGGGCGCCTCGTCCGTCGGCGCGGGCTCCACCGGGACAGCCTCCCCGGGCTCCTCCGCGGTTCCGGGCTCCTCCGCGGCCTCGGACGCCGCCTCGACCTCGACCTCAACCTCGGGCTCGGGCTCGGGCTCGGGCTCGACCTCAACCTCGGGCTCGGGCTCGGGCTCGGGCTCGAACTCGTACGCCGTCTCGGCCTCGGCCTCGGCCTCGGCCTCGGGCTCCTCCGCAGCCTCGGAGGCCACCACGGCCTCCTCCTGCGGGAATTCGGGCTCGGCGACGGCCTCGTCCGCCGGTTCCGGCCGGGACTTGAGCAGCGTGACACCCGCCGTGGGCGTGCTGTCCTCGGGCACGGCGTCGGCCGGGACGGGCTTGAGCAGGGTCACGCCCGGGGCCGCCACGGTCCCGCCCGCCTTCAGCAGACTGACCGGACGGGTCGGCCGCGGCGGGGTGGGCGGAACGCCCGGCTTGACCAGGCTGACCGGACCGCCCGCGGCCACCGGGGCCCCGGCCGGCGGCGCGGGCACCGTGGCCGGTGCCGGCACCGGCCACTCGGGGACCGCGTCCCGCGGCTCCCCCGGACGCGGTAGCGGCGGCGCGGGGGGCGACGACATGTCGGAGGGCACCGCACCGGCCGCCTGAACCGACGACACCGACGACACCGGCACCGACGACGCCAACGATGCCGGCACGGGCGGAACCTCGGCCGGCAGGCCGTCGCCGCGACGGGCCGTGTTGCGGAAGAACGGCCGGTCCGGTGCGTGCGTGGCCAGGATGACCA
The DNA here is from genome assembly GCF_044763205.1 of Kitasatospora sp. NPDC096204. NCBI lineage: Bacteria > Bacillati > Actinomycetota > Actinomycetes > Kitasatosporales > Streptomycetaceae > Kitasatospora > Kitasatospora sp. NPDC096204. The sequence goes on along the minus strand of NZ_JBIWFT010000017.1, from coordinate 58,091 downwards.
CGTCCGGACGCAGCACCGAGTACACCTGCTGCCGCAGCTGCTCCGGCGCGAGCACCTCGCCCGCACCGGGCCGACCGCCGTGCAGCGCCTCGATCAGGGCGCGGGTGAAGGTGCCGATCTGCTCCGGGTCCGGACTGACCACCGCCCACAGCGGGATGCCCTCGCTGAGCGGCGAGACGGTGCCCTGGAGGTACGGCCAGGCGTTCTGGTCGGCACTCAGGTCGGCGATGACGAGGGTCTGCCACTCGGCCGGACGGTGGCTCAGCTCGGCGGCGATGGCCGCCCAGGGGAGGCCGTCCTGCTTGGCGTCGCGCAGGGTCAGTTGGAGCTGTCCGCCGCGCTTGTCGGCGACGACGTGGCCGCCCAGGTGGATCAGCAGCGGTCCGGGGTGGCGGGAGGCGGCGCGCAGGTGGGCGAGGACGGTGTGCGGGTCGCCGGCACCGGGGAGGTGGACGGCGTCCACCGCGTCCGCGGCGAGGAGCACCTGCGGCGAGACGGCGGCGAGCATCGCCGACAGCACCGGCGCCTGGGTCGGCCCGCCACGGCCCCAGGTGCGGCGGCCGGAGGTGCCGTACCCGCCCTCGATCACCAGGATCCGCCCGCGCGGCGCGGCACCGAGCCCACCGGTGCCACCGGCAGCGGCGACACCGCCCGCACCGACGGCGGCGGCGACCGGCGCCGCGCTCTGGACCGGGAACGGCGGCGGGGTCGCCGAGGACAGGACCCCGGCGGCGGGCAGCCCGGTGAGGGTCCATCCGGTGGGCGGAACGGGCGGTGCCGCCGGGCGCGCGGGCGGCGGCGCGGGCGCCTGCCCGACCGGTTGCGCGGCACCCGACACGGAGGCGGTGACCGGAGCGGGCGCCGGGACGGGCGCCGGGACGGGAGCGGGGGCGGCCGGAGGCGCCGGCGGCGGCTCGTACAGCGCGGCGGGACCGGGCGGGTGGTCCTCGGCCGGGAGGCGCGGGGGCGGCGGTACGGCGTCCCAGGGACCCGAGTCCGCTGCCGGGTCGGGACCTCCGGAAACCGCTGTCGTCTCCGCCATCTCCTGGTCACCGCCCCGCCCCGCCGCTCCCGCGGCGTCTGATGCCCTCGCCTGTGTGGCGCCTGCCACCACACTCCGTGCGCGCCACCCTACGAGATCCCGGCTCACCCCTTCCAGGCCGGGTGGCCGATCGGCGCGCCCACCGCCCGCCCCGTCCCGCTATGGTGCCGTCATGATCGATCCCGATCGCCCCCTGCTGTTCCTCGACGTGGACGGCCCGCTGATCCCCTTCGGTGACCCGCCCCCGGGCGGCTACCCCACCTACCGCAGCCCGTACGCCCCGTCCGGCGCGACTCCGGCCGGGAACCCGCTGATCGCCCGCGTGGACCCGGAGTTGGGGCCTCGGCTGCTGCGCCTGCCGGCCGAGCCGGTCTGGGCCACGACCTGGCTGGAGGACGCCAACGAGTGCCTCGCGCCCTGGCTCGGTCTGCCCCGACTGCCCGTCGTGGACTGGCCGGTGGACGACACGGACACCCCGGACTGGCCCGACGGGCCGGACGGTCTGCACTGGAAGACCCGTGCGCTGGTCGAATGGGCGGACGGACGGCCGTTCGCCTGGGTGGACGACGAGATCACCGAGGCCGACGACCGCTGGGTCACCGCGCACTCCCCCGCCCGCACCCTGCTCCACCGGGTGGACCCCCGACGAGGGCTCACCGAAGCGGACTTCACCACCCTGGACACCTGGCTGCGCACGGTCTGACCGGCCGCCGCACCCTCCCCGTCCGCCGACCACATCCGTGCGAGACGTCCACGCGACCATCACATCAGCGGCCGGCCCGTCAACTCGACTGCCCGGCCACCCCCGTGGGGAGTGACCGGGCAGTCGGCGGTCCGCGTCAGGAACCCGCGAGCAGGTCCCGCAGCAGGGCGACGGTGTCGGCGTCCAGGTCCCGGCCGGTGCGGCGGCTGAGCGCGTCCAACCGGTTGACGGCGCGCAGGAGTTGGTCCCGGGCGCCGGCCGAGGCATAGGCGTAGAAGAGGTCCCGGTGCAGCAGTTCGACGTCCGGGGCGACGGCGAGGCCGCGGAAGACGGCGGCCTCGGCGCTGCGGTGGTCGCCGTACTGCAGGCGGCGGGCGGCCAGTTCGTGGGCCGTGTCGACGATCGCCGCGATCATGTCCTGTCGCTCGGCCTCCGCCCAGCCGTACGAGGCCGGCGGGGCCTCGGCGAACGGTGCGCCGCGGACCAGGGCCAGGGCGTGGGCGAGGGCCGCGTCGGCGGTGGCGCTGGTGCTGCGCATGCCGCGCCGGTAGAGGCTGCGGAACTCGTCCCAGTCGCAGGTGACCGCCGGGGCGAAGGCGTAGCCCTCGGTGCCCTCGGTGGGCAGGAAGGCGCGGCCCTCCGGCGAGGTGCCGAACCAGTCGGCCAGGTCGGAGAGTTTGGTCGGCAGCGGGCTCCTGGCGTCGGCCGCGGTGGGGTGCGGGTCGAGGTGCGCCGCCCCGGGGTGCAGGTCGCGGTCGAGCACGTGGAGTTCGGAACCCGGGCGCAGCGCCAGGTAGACGGCGAGCTCGGTGAGCCGGGGCAGCGCGCCGGGTGCGGCGGCGCCGAGGACGCCCGCGACGTCCACCGGGCCGAGCAACCGGATCCGGGGGGCGTTGCGCGGGGCGTGCGCCTCCGGGGAGCGGAGGATGGCGAGCAGGTCGTCACTGTCGCTGCGACCGGGCGTCGTCCGGGCGACCTGGGCGACGGCGGCGGGGCCGGGCTCGACGGCGGGCGCCGGGTCCTCCGTACCGACCGCATCGACCGCACCGACCGCGTCCGCGGTTTCGACGGTCCCCGCGATCCCGGCGGCCCCGGCGGGCCCGGTCCCGGCACCGGACTCGGCGGCGGACTCGACAGCGGACTCCGGAGCGGCCTGCGGAGCGGACTCCGGAGCGCGCTCGGCCCGCGGCGCCGACTCCTCGACGGTCTTCGAGCCGGTCGGCTCCGCCACGACCGGATCCACCGCCGCCTGCCGCGGCACGACCGGCTGCGGCACGACGGGCTGGACGGCGAGCACGACCGTCGCCGTGGACTCCGAAGCGGAGTCCCCCGGCTCGTCCGCCCCGTCGCCCTCCGACAGATCGGGCCGCCGCAGGTCGCGGGTGGTCTCGTCGGTGGCCGCCTGCCGTCCCTGCCCGTTGACGACGAACCGCGCCGGTCCGGCCGGCACCGGAGCCGGTGCGGGAGCCGGAGTCGGGGCCGGAGCCGCGGGCGGCAGGGCGGCGGGCGCCGGGGCCGGCGCCACCGGATCGGTGCCCGCGAACGGGCTGGCCCCGGTGCCGATGACCCGGGCGAGCAGCCGGGGACCGGCAGCCGCGTCCGTGCCCTCGTCCGTACCGCCCGAGGCGCCTCCGCCCGGGGCTCCACCTACCGACGCCCCGCCGACCGCCGAGACGCCCGAGACCCCCGAGGCGACCGAGGCCCCGACGGCGGCCAGCACCGGTACGGCAGCCGGCAGTTCGGTGGTGTCGGTGTCGTCCTCCGGCCCGTCCAGGGTCCAGGCCGGGGCCGGGTGCTGGGTGGTGTCGTCGGCGACCCGGAGCAGCTCGGCGACCTGGTCGTACTGCCGCACGTCGAGCCGCTGCAGCTCGACCGTGAGGTGCAGGCCGGGGATCGCGGCCTGGCCGGAGGTCGGCAGGGTCCAGCGGGCGACCGGGCCGGTGCCGCGCTCGGGGGCGCGGGTGATGACGGCGACGCAGGTGCGCGGGCGGGCGTCGAGCAGGCGTCCGAGCTCGGCGGGGACGTCCCCGCCGGGCTGGTGGGCGCAGAGCACGATCTCGGGCGTCCAGGACTCGTCGGCCTGGCCCCGGCTGCGGGCCTCGCGCGGGCTGGTGGCCTCGGCGGCGACCAGGGTGGCGCGGGCCTTGGCGGTGCGCGGGCCGAGGGCGGCGAGCGCGGCCTCCAGGGTGGGGTGGCGGTGCACACGTTCGGCGGCCGGGCCGCTGATCGGCACCTCCTCGGCGAGGTCCACCAGGTGCAGGTGGAGCCGGTCGGCGAGCGGGCTGTGGGCCAGTTCGATGGCGAGGGTGCGCAGCACGTCCCGGGCGTCGTCCGGGTGGCCGGACAGGTGGAGCAGCCGGACGGCCTCCAGGTCGGCGAGGACGACCGAGCCGTCCGGCGAGGTGCCGAGGGTGACGAGCGCGGGGTACGGCGCGGGGGTCTTCCGGGCCTGGCCGGGGCTGAGCAGGTCGCCCGAGTCGGCGCTGCACCACCACACGTTGGCGGCGTGGGCGGCGCGGAACGGCGCGATCGGGGTGGCCGGGCCGGACAGGTGCAGCTCGACGGTCTGGCCCTGGGTGATCCGGGCGGCGACGATGGCGGGCAGCCGCTTGCCGCCGCGCACGGTGTTGCGGGCCAGGGTGCGCAGGGCGCGGTCCAGCAGTTCCAGTCCGGCCTGGTCCTGGCGGGCCATCAGCTCGTTCTCGAAGGCGGCGGCCTCGGCCTCGGGCATCGCGATGCGGTGCCGGGGGCGGCGGGCGCGCTGCTGGGTGCCGCGCTTGTGGGCGACGGCGCCGACCATGATGGCGGCGAGCAGGACTCCGACGGTGGAGGCCGAGAGGGCGACGCTGTAGTCGTCGCCGGCGGCCGGGTCGGCGTGCGCGGCGGGCGCCTGCGCCGGAGCGTGCGTGGGCGCGGGCACCGGGGCCGACTGCGGCGCGCCCTGCGCGGGAGCGCCCGGCGCCGGGGTCTGCGGCGCGGTCTGGTCCCCGGGAGCCGGAGCCGGGGCGGGCGCCGGAGCGGGCGCCTGGTCCACGGGGGCAGGAGCGGGAGCGGGCGCGGGAGTGGCGGCCCCCGCCCCCGGCACCGTGAGCACCATCCCCGGCACCACCACGTCCGGATCCGTCAGCTGCTCCCCGTCCGGGGCCTGCGTCCCCTTGTTCGCCTCGAACAGCTTCGGCCACTGTTCCCCGTCCCCCAGCTCCCGCTGGGCGATGGTCGACAGGCTCTCCCCGGCCTGGACGGTGATGGTGTGCTGCCCACCGGAACCGCCCGCACCGGCGGGGCCGCCGGCGTCCGTCCCGGCCTGCGGGGCCCCCTGCGGCGCGCTCTGCGGCGTGCCCTGCGCGGCGTCCCCCGAGGGAGCCGGGGCGGGAGCCGGCGCCGGTGTCCTCGCCTCGTCCGGCTTGGCGTCCGCCGGCATCAGCAGCTCCCAGCCGGGCTGGATCGGCCGCTCGGCGTCGAAGCGGATGCCCGAATCGCCCATCACCCGCCCGTCGTTGAGCTTGGCGATCTCCACCCAGCGTTCCCCCGAGCCCAGTTGGCGCTCGGCGATGGACCACAGGCTGTCGGCCGGGCGGGCGTCCCGCACCGTGTAGGTGGCCTGCTGCTCGGCGGCCGGCGTCGGGGCCGGCGCGGCCTGCGCGGCGGGCAGTGCGGCACGCTGCACCCCGCCCGGCGCCAACTGGGCCTGGGCGACGGACCCGTGGGCCGCATCGGGAACGGCCGCGAAGGCCGAGCCGGCCACCGGCACCAGTGCGAGCACCGAGCCGACCAGCCCGGCCGCGATCCGCTGGCTCCAGCCGAAGGCGGGGATGCGGCGGGCGATCCGGCCGCGCAGCTGGGCGGGGATCTCCAGCAGGACGGAGAGCGCGAAGCAGGCCCAGGCGATCCAGCCGACCACCACCAGCGCCCACAGGAACAGGCTTCCGTCGTCCGGACTGGTGAGCGCCTCGCCCACCCCGCCCGAGGCGACCTCGCCCATCCCGGCGACCGCCTCCGTGCCGTACAGCAGCAGCGCGGGGACGCCGAACAGCAGGGCGAGCAGGGTGACCAGCGCGCCGAGCGCGGTGATCACGGCACGGCCGCGCCCGCGGGGTGGTCGGGGCGCCGGGGCGGCGGGCCCTCGGGCGCCGCCGGCGCGATGGGACGTCCCGGCCCGGCCGGTACGGGCCTGGGCGGTACGGGCCTGGTCCTTGGCACGTGGCGCGGCCATCAGTCGGTCTCCGCTTTCTCGACTCCGTGGACGAGGGTCGCACTGCCCTTGCCCGTTACCTTCCGTTCCCCGAGGGCGCCCAGCAGGACCGGGCGGTAGTCGGCCCGCACGGTGACGGTGACGACCTTGCCGTCGCCGGAGAACTCGACCTCGCCCGCCCGCAGGCCGTACAGGGCGAGGTAGGCGTCGGCGGCGTCCCGGACGTACTTCTCCTGGACCTTGAAGCCCTTGCCCTGGAGGACGGCCGCCCGGTCGAGCTGCTGGCCGCCGACCCGCGCGGCCTCCAGGGCGTAGGCGTCGGTCCGCTCGGCGACCCGCAGCCGGCCGCCGGCGTCGATCACCAGGGCGATGACGAGCACGACGTACGCCGCGCAGATCGCCACGAAGAGGGCCACCGCGCCCCGGTCGGACCGGCGCGCCGACAGCCGTCGCCGCAGACGGCTCACCACTCCCGTCCCCTCCCCCCACTTCGCACGATGCTCTCCCCACCGGCCCCCACCGGGCGCCGCTCGGTACCGTTGTGTCATCCCCCGAGCGCTCTCCGCTTGCGTCTCCCCCGCACGGGCCTTCTCCAATCCCCCGTCTTCCGGGTGACGGCGCCGCGCGCCGTCATGTGCCCCGGTAACGGTCCACCACCGAGGTGAACTCGCCGACGAGGTGCTTCGTCACGGGTACCCCGGACGGTCCGCCGAGCAGGTCGGCCAGTTCCACGTCGCAGACCACCGTGACGGTGACGGTCGTGACCGGTCCGCCCGGCAGGTTCAGTTCCCCCCGGCCGACCCGCACGTCACCGTTGCGGCAGGACACGCCCTGCTGGCGCAGCGTCGCGAGGGCGGAGTCCCTGGCCGGCTGGTCCATGCCGTCCACGCTGCGCTGCAGGGAGGCGGTCCTGGCCGCGGCCCTGGCGGCGGCCTCCACGGTGCCGGCCGTGGACTGCACCCGCCCGGCGGCGATGGCCACCAGGACGAGTCCGACCACGCCCGGCACGACGATCGCCGCCTCGATCGCGATCCCGCCCCGGTCCCGCCGGCGCGGACCAGAACGCGGACGTGACCGCAGACGGAGACGGGACCGCGGCCCGCGGCCGCCTCCCGGCACCCCCGGTGTTCCCGGTCCGCCCGGCACCCCTGGTGTTCCCGGTCCGCCCGGCGCCCCCGGTGCTCCCGGTGCTCCCGCCACGCCCGTCACGGCGTCACCACCGGCGCCACGAAGCGCTCACGCGGCGCCTCGGCGAACTGGGTGACGGCGGGCGCCCTGAGCCCCGGTATCAGCAGCGGCGGGGTCAGCTGCACGGTGACCCTGACGGTCTGCGCCGTGCTGCCGTCGGTGCGCACCGTGTACCCGCGCACGCCCTGCCGGTCGAGGAAGTCGCGGGCCTGCCGCTGGGCCGCCTCGTTCTTCTCGCCGTCCGTCGCACTGCCCTGCACCCGGCCGGCGTCCACGCCCTCGCGGGCGGCGGTGAGCGCGACCTGCCGGTCGTACCAGATCAGCGCGGCCTGGACGACGAGCAGCAGGAGCAGCAGGACGACCGGGAAGACGATGGCCAGGCTCAGGCTCATCGCCCCCCGGTCGCCTCTGCGGCGGAGAGCAGGACGCATCACTGGGTGGCGCCGCCCGCGCCCGCGCCAGCGCCGCCGCCCGGCATGTTCGGGTCCTGCTCGACCTTCTTGACGACCTTGTCCTTCAGCAGGTAGAGCGCGGTCGCCACGGCGCCCGCGACGAACACCAACGCGATGATGGCCAGGGCGAGTTCGATGCTGATCGCACCGCGGTCGCCGCGCGCGCGGGCGGCCCGCAGCCGGCCGAGCCGGAAGGTGAACAGCAACAGCGCGAACTGGACCGGCAGCAGGACGGGGCGCAGCACCCGATCTGCCAGCTGGACGAGTCGTACGGTCATCGGGATCTCCGGGGGTGTGGCGGTGTGGTGTGGTGTGGCGGGTGGTGCCGGCTGCTCCGAACGGGCCGGTAGGGCCCAGAAGGACGGGAACGAGGCTGTGGGCATGGTCAGTTGAGCATCTGGTGCAGGGCGGGGAAGACGATCAGGACGGTCATCAGCAGGGTCAGCGCGGCCCCGGGCGCGACCATCCGTTCGCTGTCGGCGTTCGCGCGGGCGAGGTCCTCGGCGAGCAGTTCCCCGCGCAGGCCCTTGGCGCGGGCCCGCAGGGTGTCGTACACGGCGGCGCCGTCGTTGCCGGACAGTCGCATGATGTCGGCCACGTCCTGGAGCGGGCTCAGCCCCAACTCCTCGGCCAGTCCGTCGAGTCCGGCCCACGGCGGGAGCCGGTCGGTGGCCGCGCGCTCCAGGGCGTCGCGGATCCGCCGGAACACCGCGCCCTGCCCGACCGAGGCGGCCCGGCGCAGTGCCTCGGCGGGGCCGCAGTCGGCGGCCCGCTCCATCGCGACGAGCTCCAGGTAGGCGGCGATGCCGTGCAGGTACTCGGTGCGCGCCTCCTTGGCCTCGCCGCGCACGATGGCGTCCGGGACGAACCAGAGCAGTCCGGCCAGCAGCGGGCCGACGACCAGCGGAAGGGCGAACGGCAGGCCGACGTCCATCAGTACGGCCATCGCGCCCAGGTAGGCGGGCAGCATCAGGCCGAGCGCGGCGAACAGCAGCTTGTGCACCATGAACCGGGCCGGGGCGCGGCCGATCAGGGCGAGTTCGCGGCGCGGGACGGAGACTCCGCGCAGGTGGACGGACCGTTCGCCGATCCGGTCGTACCAGCGGGGCCGCTCGTCCGGGTGCTGTTCGCGGTCGGCGGGGGTGGCGTGCAGCCGGTCCAGCGCCTGGCGCAGGTCCGGTGGCGCCGGGCGCAGTTCGGCGACCAGGAGGGCGAGGCCGCCGGCCGCGGCGGCGCCGGCCAGCACGGACCAGGGGGAGATCACCGGACCTCCCCGAGCAGCTCGGCCGGTTCCGGCTCGGTCGCCGGTGCGGCGGACCGCCGCCCGCTCCGGCTGCGCCGGTCCGGTGTCAGCAGCCGGGGCACCGGCGGGTGGGAGGCCAGCGCCCGCATCCAGGCGATGATCGCCACGAACAGGGCGGCGACGACGGCGAGCACCACCTGGCCGAGGAAGGTCCCGTACGGCCGGGTGTACTCGGTGTTGAAGGAGCCGACCATGACGACCAGCACGATGATGCCGACCAGCCAGCGGATGGTGGTCCGGTGCTTGGCCCGGTCGGCCTCGATGGCGCGGCGCTGGCGGACCTCCTCGCGCACCGAGTCGGCCATGTCGGAGAGGGTGCGGGCGAGTCCTGGACCGCTGTCCCCGGCCCGCAGCACGAGCGCGGCGAGCACCTTGTCGGCGGTGGCGTCGGCGAGGCTGTCGGCGAAGGCGCGCAGCGCCTCCTCGGGCCGCCAGCGGGCCTGCAGCCGGGCGGCCAGTTCGCCGATCTCGTCCTCCAGGGCGGCCGGGGCGGTGCGGCGGCTGGTGACGATGGCCTGGTTGAGGCCGACGCCGAGCAGCAGCACGTCGGCGATCCGCTGGGTCCACTCGGAGAGCGCCTCCAGCCGTTCGATCCGGTGGGTGTCCGGGCGGGTGGTGTCGAACAGCCAGGGCAGGCCGAAGACGGCCAGCGGCACCAGCAGCGCGGTCAGCGGGATGCCGGTGAACAGCCAGGCCAGCGGCGCCCCGGCGAGCGCGAGCGGCAGCTGGACGCGGCGCAGCCGCACCATCCGGCTCGCGGCCGTCCCGGGGGCGCCGTACCAGAACATGTGGAGGCGGCCGGCCAGCGGGTTGACCTCCGGTTCGGCCCCGTCCTCGTCGCCGGGCTCGCTGCCGCGGGCCCAGACCACCAGGGCGACCAGGCCGCCCGCGAGCGCCAGCCCGCACAGGGCGAAGAGCAGCATCACCGCGCGCCACCGCCGATCCGCAGCTGCAGCGGGGTGGCCCAACTCCCGTACCGGGAGCCGAGCAGCGAGGCGTCGAAGCCGGCCCGGCGCAGGTCGTCCAGGCACTGCGGCGGGGTGTGCGGGACGGCCCGCGGCTCGCCGAGGTCCGGCCGGGGGCCGAAGACGGTGTTCAGCGCGGGCCGGCCGCTCTCCCCGAGGCCGGTGACCTCCAGGACGTGGGACACGAAGCGGTGCCGGCGGCCGCCGACGGCGGTCTCGTCGACCATGGTGACGTGCACGATGAGGTCCAGGGCGTTGGCGGTGAGCCGGTAGGCGAGTGAGTCGGTCATGTGCGAGCCGTATTCCAGGCAGAGTTCGGCGATGCGGTCGACGACCATGTGCGGGCCGCGGGCGTGCAGGGTGCACATCGAGCCGCCCTCGCCGTTGGTCATCACCCGCAGCATCGGGACGACCTCGCCGGAGCGGACCTCCCCGACGATGATCCGGGAGAGCGTCATGCGCAGCGCGGCCGGGATGAGGTCGCCGATGCTCAACTCCCCGGCCAGGCGCCCTTCGACGCGTTCGCCGTTGCCCTCCCTGGCCTCCATCGGGACGACCTGGCGCAGGTGGCCGAGGGTGTGCAGCCAGAGTTCGAACTCCGACTCCAGGGTGCCGATCCGCTCGTCCGGCGGGATCTCGGCGGCCATCGCGCGCAGCAGGCTGGTCTTGCCGACGCCCTGGGTGCCGGTGATCATGACGTTCTTCCTGGCTCGGATCGCGGCGGCCAGGAAGGCCGCCAAGGTGGCGTCCAGGGTGCCGAGTTCGACCATCTCGGGCAGGGTCGCGGAGGCCACCCGGTGGCGTCGGATCGCCACGTACGGGCGGGGCGTCACCTCGGTGAGCGCCTGGAGGCGCATGCCGCCCTCCAGGCGCAGGGCGAGGGTCGGGCTGGCGGTGGACAGGCTGCGCTCGCCGCCGCCGTGCTGGCGGGCCAGGTCCTGGAGCAGCTCGACGAGTTCGGCGTCGCTGTCGGCCACCGGCGGTACCTGGCGCAGGGGTTGGTGCACCTTGGAGACCCAGACGTCGTCACAGCCGTTGATCAGGATGTTCTCGATCTCCGGGTCGTCCAGGTAGGGCTGGAGCCGGCCGGCCCGGAACAGCAGGTCGAAGACGGCCTCGGCGAGGGCGCGGTCCTGCTCCCGGGTGGGCGGGATGCCGTGGGTCTGGGCGTACGCGTCGGACCACCGGGCGACGGCCTCCTCGATCAGCGCCCGGCCGCGCTGGCGGCGGGTGGCGCGGTCCGGATCGGAGCCTGAGGCGGCGGTCAACCGGGTGATCTGCTGGTGCAGTTCGGCCGCGACCTGGCGCTTGAGCTCGCGGGCGACCTGCGGGTCGACGGCGGGCCGGGTGGCGGCGCCGCGCAGGTCCAGCGAGGGCAGCTGGGAGGGCACGGCGGTGGGCCCGGCCGCGCCGGGCGGGACGGGCTGCGGCGCGACGGGCTGGGCGGTGGCCGGCTGGGGCGCGACCGGGCCGGGCTGGTACCCGTGCGGCGGGGCCACCGGGCCGGGCGCCGGCACCGGTGCGGGCACCGGTGTGGTCCAGGGCAGCGCGGCCGGATCGGAGGCGGGACGCTGGTGCAGGGGGCTACCGCGCACGGAGCACCTCCCCGGGGTTCTGCGGGTGCGGCCCGTCGGGATCGTTCCGACGGTCCGTCACACCCGGCTGCTGGAGCGGGTACTGGTCGTCCGGCTCGCCGTACGGGGCGGACTGGACGTGGGCCGGGAACGGTGCCGGCGCGGCCGGCTGCGGGGCGAGCCCCGCCAGCGGCGCCACCGGGCCAGTGGTGATCACCGGCGGGACGGGCTGCGGCGGGCTGTACGAGGGCTGCTCGCCCTCGGCCGTCCCGTAGCCGGACCGGCCTTGCGTGAACTGGCCCTGCACGTACTGGCCTTGCGTGGACTGGCCTTGCGCGAACTGGCCCTGCGCGTAGTGGCCCTGTGCGTACTGCCCGTGGGCCGCCGCGCCGTACCCGCCCGAGGCGTACGGGGCCTGGCCGTGGCCGCCCTGCCCGTACGCCGACTGCCCGTACGGGCCCGGCGCGGGCGAGGACACGGGCCCGGCCGAGGGTTCGGGCATCGACGGCTGCGAGGGGTGCGACGGTTGTGAGGGCATCGACGGCTGCGGCGCCATCGGCACGGGCGGGGTCGGTATCGGCGGGGCCGGCATCGGAGCCGTCGGGACAGGGGGCGTTGGGACAGGGGGCGTCGGCACCGCCGCCGCGACCGGGGCCGCCGGACCACCCGCCGCACCGCCGGCCGTCAGCTGGGCCGGTGCCGCGTCCTGCGCGGCGCCCGGAGCGAGCCGCTGACGTCGACGGCGGACCAGCAGCTGCACCTCGTCCGCCGCCGACCGCGCCGTCCGCATCAGCTCCGAGCGGATGAACCGCCGGTCGGTGGTGTCCCCGCCGTCGGAGAGCACCTTCGCCGTCCGGGCGGCGTGCGGCAGCACCCCGAGCACCGGCAGTCCGAGCTCGCGGGACACCTCCGCCCGCGTGTACGGCCCCTCGGCGACCAGCAGCAGCCCGAGCGCGTCCGCCCCGGTGCCGGCCGCGGCCAGGTCCTCGGCCAAGGCGGCGAGCCGGGGCCGGACCGAGCTCAGCCCGCGCAGCGTGGTGCGCACGGTCGCCACCACCACGTCGGCGCGGCGGGCCAGCACCGCGCTGTGGCCGGTGGCGCCGGAGCGGCCGAGGTCCACGATGACGTCGTAGCCCTGCTGTTCCACGCCGCGCAGCAGTTCGGCGAGCGGCTCCCAGGTGTAGGCGAGGCCGGGCGCCTGGACGGGGTCGGTCAGCCCGGGCAGCAGCAGCCGCTCGGCGCCGCCCTCGGGCGAGAGGTCGATCAGCTGCTCCCAGATGGTCTGCGCGAGCAGCCCGCGGCGGTCGGCGACGGCCAGGTTGCGCAGCCCGTACACCGCCTCGACCCGGCCCTCCAGGGCGCCGGCGAGCACCGCGCCGCCGTCCGGGTCGGCCTCGACCAGCAGGATCCGCCGGCCGGGCTGCAGCGGCCAGGACAGCAGCAGCGCCAGGGCGGTGGTGGTCGCTCCCGGTGCGCCCGGGCCGCCGACCACCGCGATCACGGCCATCAGGCACCGCCCGTCGCGGCCGGCGCTCCGGGCGAGGCACCGCCGGAGGTGGCGGCGCCGGGCGCGGGCGCCCCCGTGCCCGGGGTGCCGGCGGTGGCCGAGGGCGCGCCGCTCGGTGCCGGGGCCGGCGCGGCACCGCTGGCGGGGGCACCGGCCGCGGGGGCTCCGGCCGCCGCGCCGCGGGGCGCGAGCAGTACCTGGATCCGCCCGCTCGCCACCCACTGCGCCAGCCGGGGCCCGTCCGCGGTGCCGACCGCCACGTCGATCACCTGGCTGCCGTCGGTGTCGACCCGGCCGACGGTGATCACCGTGGCGGGCAGTGAATCGGCCCGGCCGTTGTCGGGGGTGAAGACGACGACCAGCTGGACGCCGGGCTGGAGCCGGCTGGCGGGCAGCTGGCTGCGCTTGGCCGACACGCCGACGACGATCTGCCCGGGCTGCAGCGACAGGCCCTGGGCGAGGTCGGAACCGGTGAGCATCGCGCCGCGCTTGAGGTCGGTGGCGGCCCGCATGCCGACCGCCTTCGCCCGGTCCTGGGCCGACACCGGGTGCAGCGCCGGGTCCCCCGCGATCCGGGCGACCACCAGGTCGTCCTCGGTGATCACCTGCCCCCACGGCACGTCCCTGGCCAGCGCCAGCACCGCGACCCGCTGGCCGGTGCTGTTGTACAGGACGGCCCCGCCCAGCCCGCCGGCCGCGATCAGCGCGACCGCCATCGCCAGCACCGCCGGGCGCCGGCGCCGCGCCCGCATGGTCCGCCCGGGCGCGTGCGGCACCGCCCGCCCCCGGCCCTTGCCCCGGCCGCCCTGCTCCGGCTGCTCCGGGAGCGGCACGGACGCCGCCGCGCCCGCGGGGGTGCCGGATCCCGGCGTCGCGAACGTACGGTTCTCCACCGGGTTCCGCCCTTCCCTCATTCGTCTCTGGCTGGTGTGGCTCGTCTGGCTCGTCTGGCTCGTCTGGCTGGTGTGGCTGCTCTGAACCGGTCAGTGGGTGAATCGCCCTACCGGCGCCACCACCCGGGGGCGGCCGGCCGGCCGCTCCCGGTCGGGCGCGCTCAGTTGAGCACCTGCATCTCGGCGACCTTGAGCTGGAAGGGGACGCTGCTCCGCCTGATGCCCCTGAGCTTGAACGTCCGCGGGTTCGGCCCTCCGGTGACCACGACGGTGGCCTCCCACTGCATCGTCACCGTGGCGTTGAAGACGCCGTTCTTCTCGCCGGCCGAGCTGGCCCTGAACTCGTAGCCGCAGTCCGGGGACTTCGCGTCGCCGTACTTGGGGTCGTACGGCGTGCCGGTCGTGGCGCAGGAGGTCTGGAGGTTGCCGCCGAAGCTCCAGTCCGCCTTCACCAGCCGGGGCGTGACGGTGACCGCGATGCCCGCGAGCTCCGCGTGGCCGACGCCCGGCAGCGCGGCGCCGTCCGCCCAGAGCCAGACCGGGGCGTTGACCACCGCGGTGTTCTGGGGTGCGGCCCGGCCCACCGGCGGCGTGAAGTGGACCTGGTCGGTGGCCCGCTCGATGACCCTGGCCTCCGTGGTGACGTCCTGCCCCGGTGTGGTGGCCTCGAAGACGATCTCGGCGCCGCCCATGCCCCCGTCGGTCTGCGGGCAGACCTTCGTGTAGAGCGCGCCGTCCTTCGGGTCGTGGCCGCCCCACGCCGGGTCGCCCGCGGCCGGCGGGTTGTCCAGCGGGCGGAAGTAGCAGCCCTTGCTGCTGCTGAACCAGCCCAGCTCGGGGTCGTGGCACGCCCAGGTGACCTGGTGGTAGTCGCACAGCTGCGGCCCGGTGCCCGAACCGCCGCCGCCCGGCTGGGATCCGCCGGGCCCGGGGGCCGTTCCACCGGAGTGGACGTCCACGCAGATCACGGTCGGGTAGCACTGTTCGGCCCCGCCGCCCGGTGGTTCGTCCGCGGACGCGTTCACCGCCGAGGACAGCAGCAGTCCGGCCGACATCGACACGGCGATCGCGATCCGCCGGGCCGGTTTCCGCGCGTTCAGCATGTCCGGTCCACCTCCCGCTTGAAGTCGTTGACCAACCAATGTGCTTGGAACCAGCGCAGGGACGCGGTCGCGACGTACCGGTTCAGGCGGGATCCGGGATCCTTGCCGGCCCCGGTCACGGCATCGACGCGGTGCCAGTCCGACAGGTCGACGCAGTCCTCGATCACGGCGGTCTGCGGATCGGCTTTCAGGTCGATGACCTTGACCACCGCGGAATTGCGCGGCGTTCCGGTCATCACCGCTTTGGCGTCACGCAGTTGACGGAGGCTTACCAGACTGTCGGACAGCGCCCGACCGGAGGAGTACTGCTCCAGTCCGTAGCCGTCCGAATCCGCACGCCCGAAGACGTCCGACTGGGCCTGCCACCAATCCTGATACGCCTTCAGGGCCAGCCGCCCCATGGCCCCTTCCGGACCGCTGGTCGGCGCGATCGAGCCGTTTACCGAACCACTCGAAGGAGTCAGCGGATCCACTCCCGCGACGGTGGGCGCAGCCGACCCGAGGCGATCGACGGAACCACCGGCACCACCGCTCGCACAGGCGCCGAGCAGCAACACCAGAACCGCCCCACCGACCCCAACCGCCCCAGGGCGCAACACATTTCCGCGCTGCCGCATGGCCCCACCTCATTGCGACCGACCTGATCCGTGATCCACGGCCGCCAGGAGAATTCCGCCGTCCCGCCGGTGTTTCCGCTGGGGATCGATTCTTCGCCAACCCACCCCATCACGGCAACACCTCAGGCCCCCTGACCTTACGCGGAAGGCGGTTCCGTCGGGGCACTTTCCCGCCACAGAACGGCCAACAGTTCCTCGGAAAGCGACAATCCGGCCAATGCGCCCCGAACGGCGGCCCGATTGCGCATCAGAAGCCGCCCGGCGTGCGGCGGAACGAGCAGGCGCGCGCCAGGCGCACCCGAACTACCGACCGGTTCTCCACCACCCGTCAGCGCGGCCACGGCCGGCTGGAGATCGAGTGGGGCGACGGCCGCGGGGGCACCCGGGACGCCCCGGCGCAGGACGGTGGTCAGAGCCCGGCTGAACGAGCCCTCCCCGCCCGGCAGTACGGCGTCCCGGCCGCGTCTGCCCGGGGCGTAACGGTTCCCCGGGGCGTAGCGGCCGATCCGGCCCCACAGCGGGACCCTGGAGTAGCTCAGCAGTTCGCCGGCGCCGTCCTCGCCGTTCTCCACCGCCGCCCAGGTGTCCCGGTCGGCCACCGCGTCGACCAGCAGCAGGGCCTCCTCCTGGTCGCCGTGCACCATCGCGCTGACCACCCAGTCCCAGGCCAGGCCCCGGCGGTAGGCGTTGTCGGCGGTGCTGCCGGCGGTGACCAGGGCGAGCCGGCGCCCGCGCGGGTCGGCCACCAACTGGCCGACCAGGCAGACCAGCAGCCAGCGGCCGGGGTGCTGGGCGGCGTCCCGGACGGCGGTGAGCATGGCGTTGGCGTCCGCGTCGGGCGGCACCGTGGTGACCCTGCAGCCGGCCGCTCCGGTGTCGAAGCACATCCCGGGCAGCACCTCGGCGAGCAGCCGGGCGCCGTCCGGTGCGAGCGCCGCACCCCCGAAGGCCCGGTCGGGGCCGCCGTCCGCCCCGATCACCACCAGATCGACCCCGCCCGCCATCCGGCCGTCCCCCTCCTGCACCGTTTCTCCACCCGCCGGGCAGGCTACCGCCCCCGACGGCCTCCGGCGGGGCTCCCGACCCGTCCGCTCAGGGACCATGGGCCCTATCGGTACGCGTGCCGACCGAGGACGATCGGACGCATGGAGCGTGAGGACCGTGTGGAGACCCTGAGCGAGGCCGAGTGCCTGCGGCTGCTCAGCACCGTGCCCGTCGGGCGCGTGGTGTACACCGAGCACGCGCTGCCGGCCGTCCTGCCGGTCTCCTTCGAGGTCCTGGACGGGCGGCTGGTGCTCGCCGTGCGCCGTGGAAGTGCCACCGCGCGCGGGCTTGACGGCACGGTGGTGGCCTTCCAGGCGGATCTGCTGGACCCGGTCACCCGCACCGGGTGGAGTGTCCTGGTGCACGGACGGGCCGACATGCTGACCGACCCCGAGCAGATCCGGCGGGTGCTGCGCTCCGGACTGCGGCCCTGGGTGGGCGATCCGGAGCCGCTGTTCGTCGGGCTGGTGCCGGAGCTGGTGAGCGGCCGCAGGCTGTTCCCGACCGGGCCGGGCGCCCTGGGCCACCAGACGCGGCGGCCTTCGGACGCCGGGCGGATGGACGCCGGGCAGGTGGGTGCCGGGCGGATGGACGCCGGGCGAACGGGTGCCGGACAGGTGGGCCTGGGGAGCATGGACGCGGGGCCCGTGAACACCGGTTTTCCGTTCGGCTCCTGACAGATACCGGTGGGTAGGCATACGCTTCCGGCGTCCTGATCCCTCCCCGGGCCCGTCCCCACCAGGAGCGCACCGTGACGACCTTCGCCTCCCTCGCCGAGCTGACCGCCGCCGTCGGCACCGAGCTGGGCACCAGCCAGTGGCACACCATCGAGCAGCGGCAGATCGACCTGTTCGCCGAGGCGACCGGCGACCACCAGTGGATCCACGTGGACCCGGAGCGGGCCAAGGAGAGCCAGTTCGGCTCGACCATCGCGCACGGCTACCTGACCCAGTCGATGATCCCGGTGCTGGCGAAGGAGTGCTACGCCGTCGAGGGCGTGCGGATGGCGCTGAACTACGGCTCCGACAAGGTGCGCTTCCCGGCCCCGGTGCCAGTGGGCACCGCGATCCGGGCCACCGCCGAGCTGCTCTCCGCCACCGAGGTGCCGGGCGGGGTCCAGGCGGTGGTGCGGTTCACCGTGGTCAGCGAAGGCAGCGCCAAGCCGCACTGCGTCGCGGAGACGATCACCCGCTTCTACGCCTGACGGGCAGCGCCCACGCGGGCCCGGGCGACGGCGTGCGGGGCAGGGCGTACGGGCCCGGGCCGACGGGCGGACGGGGCCGGGCCGAGCGGAGCGGGCGGGGCCGGGCCGACGGTGTGCGGCCCGGCCCTCCCGGGTCCCCCGATTGGACCGCGCCGGGCTCTCCACCAGGTCCGGACGGCCCACGACGAGTAACCTCCGACGAGATGGTTGTCGTATCGCAGCAGCCCCATCTGCCGCTGCGCTGCGCGCCCCGGCCCGCCCGGTAGCCGTGACCGTCCCTGGAGGAACCGTGCCCCGCCCCGCCCCGTGGTTCTCCCGCCTCGCCGGTCTGTCCTCGCAGTTCGCCCCGCCGGCCACCGGCCCCGCCGCCGAGCGCGCCGTCCCCGGTCTGGCCGGAATGCCCCGGGCTGCCTGGCACCGGGTCCGGACCGACGCCTTCGGCGCCGAGCCCAGGGGCGAGCGGCTGGCCCGCATCCGCCGCTCCCCGCAGTTCGCCGACGGTGCCTTCCGCAACCCGGTGCCCACCCGCCGCCTGGTGTACGAGCGCAGCCCGCTGGAGATCACCCACGCCCAGCTGACCGGGGACAAGGCCCGCAGGAGGCCGACCGCCGCCATTCCGGTGCACCGGCTGCTCCCGGTCGACCTGGCCGCGCCGCCGGAGTCCGGGCTGCGGCTGACCTGGCTGGGGCACGCCTCCGTGCTGGCCGAGATCGGCGGGCGGCGGGTGCTGCTCGACCCGGTCTGGGGCGAGCGCTGCTCCCCCTTCTCCTGGACCGGGCCCAAGCGACTGCACCCGGTGCCACTGCCGCTGTCCGAACTCGGTCCGGTGGACGTGGTCGTGATCTCCCACGACCACTACGACCACCTCGACATGGACACCGTCCGGGCGCTGGTCGGGACGGACGCGGTGTTCGCCGTGCCGCTCGGGGTCGGGGCGCACCTGGAGCACTGGGGCGTACCGGCCGAGCGGATCGTCGAACTGGACTGGTGGGAGTCGGCCGAGGTCGCCGGGCTGACCCTGACCGCCACACCGGCCCGGCACTACTGCAGCCGCGGGCCGCGCACCAGCTCGCTGTTCCTGTGGGCGTCCTGGGTGGTGGCCGGCGGCGGACGGCGGATCTTCCACAGCGGGGACACCGGCTACTTCCCCGGCTTCGCCGAGATCGGCCGCCGGCTCGGCCCGTTCGACGCGACGATGATGCAGGTCGGCGCGTACAGCGACTTCTGGCCCGAGGTGCACATGACCCCCGAGGAGGGTGTCCGGGCGCACCTGGACCTGGGCGGCGAGCTGCTGCTGCCGATCCACTGGTGCACCTTCAACCTCGCGCTGCACCCCTGGGAGGAGCCCGCGGAGCGGGTGGTCACCGCGGCCCAGGCACTCGGTGCCCGGCTCGCGGTGCCCCGCCCCGGCAAGCCCTTCGAACCCGCGCGCGCGCCCGCCCTGCGCCTGTGGTGGCGCGCCGTCGCCGCCGCCCCGCGCGACGTCCCGCCGCTGGTCGACGAGCGGCGGCCGGGCGCAGGGGTGGCGGCGGGCGGAGGCGGGGGCGGGGCGCACGAACAGGCGACGACTTTCAGCGAACAGATTTCAAAATCTGTTCGCTGAAAGTCGTCAGCTGAAACCCGTCACTTCTTCGCCGTCACCCGCCGACGCCGGATCAAAGCCCAAGCCGCCTGCTGGACCAACAGGGTCAGCACCCCGGCCAGCACGATCCCCGACAGGTTCAGCAACAGCTGCACGCTGGAGCCCCAGAACTGCTTGACGTCGCCGTAGCCGAGCGCGACGGCCGCATTGGCCGCGGCGGGCACGGTCGTGACCGAGATCGCCACGCCGACCAGGGCCCCGGCCTTCGAGGAGGTGAGCGAGAGCAGCCCCGCGACGCCCGCCAGGAAGGCGACCACGAAGGACGTCGCGTCCGGCTGCCAGATGAACGAGGTGTTCGGCCGCAGGGCGTCGAACTTCGCCTCGCTGAACAGCCCGAGGCCTTCCATCAGCATCCCGAAGCAGACGGTCAGCCCCATCGCCACCACGAAACCCGTCACCAGCGCGTTCAACGATCGCAGTGCCGGGCGCAGCCGTCGCTGGACGACCGCCACGCAGAGCCCGGCCAACGGCCCGAACTCCGGTCCGACGGCCATCGCGCCGACGATCAGGATCGCACTGTCCAGCACCGCACCACAGGCCGCGAGCATGGTGGCGGTGGTGAGGAAGGCCAGGAACACCCACGTGAGAGTGGACTCCTCGTGGGTGACCTCGGAGACCGACTCCCATACCAGGGCGTCCGCCCCCTCCCCGGGGGCCAGCCGCTCGGCCTCCTCGGCCGCCGCCGAGAGGGTCAGCTCGATCGCCGAGACGTCGATCGCGCCGCGCTCGGCCAGCCCCGTGGCGCGCAGCGCACCCAGGGCCTCGTCCGCCGCCTCGCGGGCCACGTCGCAGAGCACCACGTCCCCGGCGGGCCGGACGGCCGCGTCCGGGAGCAGGACGACGTGTGTCACCCCGACGACCTCGTCCAGGCAGTCCAGCACGCGGTTCCGGAGGTCGGGCGGGACGATCAGGCGAAGGTGCAGCACGGGCGCTCCGGTGGGCAGGGTAGGCGGAAGGTCCCGCCCACCCTAGGCCCGCGCCACACCGGATCCGGCACCACACCGGATCCCGCACCTCTCCGGGCCCGTGCCACACCGGCCGCACACCGCCCCGCCCCTGCACCGCGGCCCGTCGGCCCCGCGCTCCCTCAGCCCTTCAGGCCCTCACCCCCTCAGGCCTTCAGGCCCTCAGCCCCGAGGACGTCCCGCAGCGCCCGGGCCTCCTTGACCACCCGGCCCGAGCCGCCGCGCCCGGCCGCCGCCGTCACCTCGGCGACCGGCCCGCGGGCGCCGGTGCGCAGGGCGCAGTCGGTGGCCAGCGCGATCAGGTCGCCCAGCCCGCGCGTCGACGGGTCGGCCTCCCCCAGCAGCGCCGGCAGGGCCGCCCCGAGCACCGACCAGACCGTCGCCCGGGCACCGCTCTCCGCCGCCAGGGTGAGCGCCGCTCCCAGCCGGCCGGCCGTCACCGTGCCGCAGGCCACCAAGGCCCCGAGTTCGCGGCCGAGCAGCGCGCCGTCCAGGTCGCCGCGCGCGGCGAGCACCAGCAGGGCGTCCACCGCCGCCGTCCGGTCCTCGGCGTGCCGGGCGCCCAGGCCGTACGCCAGCGCCAGGTGCAGCGCGAGCCCGGCCGGGCCGCCGGCCTCGGCGAGCAGCGGGAGGTGGCCGGCGGCCCCGCGCTCGTCCCGGTCGGCGCCCTCGGCGAAGGGGTCGAGCCAGCGCGCGGCCAGCTCCTCCCGGTGCCAGGGGAGCATCGCGAACCAGTGCGCGACGGGCCGCCGGCTCCAGTCGTACACCTTGCGGGCGCGGGCCACGCTGGGCTCGGTGCCGTCCAGCAGGGCCAGGAACTCGCTGGGGAGGTGCTCGCGGCCCGGCCCCACCGGCCCGGCGCCGATGCCCGGCTGGGCGACGGCGATCCGCTCGATCTCCTCCCACCAGCGGTTCCCGTACACGTTGGTCCGCCGCAGCCCCTTGCCGGGCGCGAACAGCACCCGCTGGGACGGCTGGCCGTGCAGTCCGCCGGTGCGCAGCCAGTGCGCCAGCCGGCGCCCGGCCGGGGAGGTGAGCGCCTCGGCGGCCTTCAGCGCCGCCCCGTCCGCCACCGGCCCGGCCGCCACCGACCCGACCGCCACCGGTCCGACCCGCAGCAGGGCCTGGGACAGGTCGGCCTTCCCCGGTGTGACACCCGCCGCCTCGTACCCGGCGATCCGCTCGACCAGCACGGCCGGGTCCAGCGCGCCGGTGGCGTCGGTCGGGGTGGCGAGCAGGTACGGCGGCCGGGTGGCCGTCACCTGCCAGGCCGCCTCCTCCAGCCGGGCGGCGAGAACGGCCCCGGGCACGGTGGTGCCCGGGCCGCGCAGCGCTGAGCCGTCCTTTCCGCGGAGGGAGTCCCAGAACCGGCGTGGCGGGAGCTCACCGGCCACCGCGGCCACCACGAAGAGGATCTCCCGGGGCGTGCAGTCCCCCCAGCTGCCGGTGCCGCGCCACGGGTGCACCCGGCGGACCGGCTCCAGCGCCTCGACCAACGCCGCCCGGTCCCGGTGGGCCAGCCGGACCAGCCCGTCCAGCACCCGTTCGAAGGCCGCCATGCCGGGCTCGCGCGCCGCGAGCAGGGCGGACAGTTCCTCCGCGAGTTCGGCCGCCGAGCCGATCGGCGCGCCGAGCGGGCGCGGCTCGGGGGCAGGCGGCAGGAGTTCGTTCCACCCGGTGTCCGGGTCGTCCCCGTCGCCGCCTACCGGCGCCCCGAACAGCTCGCCCGCGCGCCGGTGGTGGGCCGGGTTGAGCGTCTCGGCGGCGGAGCGCAGGTCCGCCAGCACCGCCTCCCCGGCAGCCTTCAGGTGACGGGCCACCACGTTCAGCGCCCGCTCCTGGAGGGCCGTGTCCGGATGTCCGAAGGCCTCGGCCGCGGCCAGCACCACCGGTCCCGACCGCTCGGGCGCGCGCCGGGCGGCCTTCTCCAGCCAGGCCAGCTGGGCACGGACCAGTTTCTTCTCGCTCCGGAACAGCACCACCGCCGAGGCCTCGGTGAGCACCTCGGGCTCGATCAGGCCGGCCTCGTCCAGCCCGGCGAGGACGTCCTGGGCGTGCCCGGCGATCACCGACAGGCCGTCCAGCAGCGCCACCACGTCGCGCACCCTGGCCGCGTACTCCTCGGGCGTCGGGGCGAGCGCCCGCAGCACCTCCAGGAAGGCCCGCTGGTCGGTCGCCTTGCCGCCGCGCAGCAGCCGGGCCAGGCAGCGGTCGAGCAGCTGGACGCGGTCCACCACTCCGGCCGCGGCCAGTTCGCCGATCGCCTCCGTCCAGATGTCGCCGGGGCGCGGGCTGAGCCGGAAGGTCAACGTGTAGCCGACATCGGCGAGTTCGAACAGCTCGGGCAGCAGCACCGGGGTGAAGGTGTCCCCGCGCAGCGCGTCGGCCAGCGTCGGGCGCGGGCCGCCCGTTTCGTCGATGTGGTCCATCCAGCTCCGGACGAAGGACTCGCCGCGCGGCACCTCGCAGCCGGTGCGCCGGATCACGGCCTCGATCACCGGGTACATCGACCAGCCCCAGGTCCGCACCGGCCGGGCGGCGAGCCGGGTGACCACCTCGACCTGCCACTCCACCGGCTGCGCCTCGATGACCTGGTGCAGCACGGAGTTGCGGGCCCAGTCCCGGACGCCGAAGTCGCTGCCGGCCAGCCAGGTGGCGGCGCCGGCCGGGCCCGCGTGGCAGCCGACCCCGGCCACCAGCAGCCTGCCCTTGACCTCGGCCGACTCCCGCGACCAGTCCTGGCGCAGTTCCTTGCGCAGCTCCTTGAGGGCGGGCAGACAGGCCCGCCGCTGGGCCGCGTCCAGGGCGGCCAGCAGCTCCGGTATCCGCGCCAGCCGACCGGACCGGACGGCGGCGAGCAGTTCGTCGACCGGCCCCCGCCGGTCGGTGCCCGAGGTCGTGCTCACGCTCCGGCCCCCTTCGTCTCCGCAGCCCCGGTGGCCACCACGGTCCCGACCGTCTCCCCAGCCCCGACCGTTTCCCCGGCCCCGACGGCCGACGCAGCCCCGGCGGCCGCGTCCCGCACCATCCCGACCGCCAGCGCGTGCTTGCACGGCCCGCGCCCGCCCCGGTACTTGCCCCACCACAGGCAGGTGCAGCTCAGCCGCCCCGACGCGTCCGTGCGCACCCGCTGGATGTGGTCGTCCACGGTGACGACGGCCGTAGCCCCGCCCTCCTCGAGCCGCACCGCGCCCGCCGCGACCAGTGCCCGGGCGGCCCGCAGCCGGGGGTTGGCCGTCTCGGCCCGCCCGGCGTCGTACGGGAGCTGCCGGTGGAAGTACGCGGCCTCGGCGGCGTCGTAGCCGATCTGCCCGGCGGTGCCCAGCCGGGTGAGCGCGGCGCGGACCCGCTCGGGGCTCAGCCCGGACTGGGCGGCGAGGTCCCCGACCTCGATCCGGGGCTCCCAGGCGAGCAGCACCGCGATCAGCTCGGCGTCCCGCTCAGCCGCCGCGGTGGCGAGCGAGTCGAGCACCCCGCCCTCCCCGGAGAAGCCCCGGGACGCGTCCGGCGACAGCGTCAGGGTCAGCCGCATGCCGGGCAGCACCGCCTCCCAGGCGGAGGCGGTCGGCTCCCCGGCCGCCACCGGCCCGTACACCCGCAGGGCGAGCGCGTGCCGCAGCACCCGCTGGAGCGCGACCAGGCGCTCGGGCCCGGGCAGGCAGACCGCGCCGGGGACCGGACGGGTGGTCGGCCGCAGTGACTTCCCCGCCGGGACGACCCAGCCGACGCCGGCCCGTCCGCCGCGCCCGGCCCGCGGCAGCGAGCGCAGGAAGCGGACCGCCTCGGCGGCGGGCAGCTCGGCGCGCAGCTCGAAGCCCGCGGCCACCACCTGGGTCTCGGCGAAGCCGCGCAGCCAGCGCTCCGGCAGCGGGACCTTCTTCTCGACCAGCGGGCCGTCGAAGGTGGTGACCTCCAGCGCGTCCGGCCCGACCGCGAGGTGCAGCGGGTCGGCGGGGCCGATCCTGGTCAGCGCCTCGCGCAGCGGGTTGTTGACGTCCACGTTGGTGGT
The DNA here is from genome assembly GCF_044763205.1 of Kitasatospora sp. NPDC096204. Classification (NCBI taxonomy): domain Bacteria; kingdom Bacillati; phylum Actinomycetota; class Actinomycetes; order Kitasatosporales; family Streptomycetaceae; genus Kitasatospora; species Kitasatospora sp. NPDC096204. The sequence goes on along the minus strand of NZ_JBIWFT010000017.1, from coordinate 33,688 downwards.
GCCGTGGCCGATCTCGTCCCCGTCGAGCCCGGCCTGGAGCACGTCGAGCCTGGCGTAGACGCCGCAGCAGCCCGAGAAGGACTCGAAGCGCAGCCTGTCCCCGTTGGCGGTGACCACCGGGTCGAGCGAGGCGCGCAGCTGCGGCTGGTAGTAGCGCGCGGCGGCGACGTCCGCGACCGCGAGCAGGGCCGCGGCGGCCGGCCCCGGATCGGCCAGGAAGCCCGCGAAGAAGCGCGGGTTGGCGGCGGCGCCGAGCGGGGTGGCGCCGCCGGAGGTGGCCAGGTCGAGGCACCGGCCGTCGGCGCCGTCCAGGACGGCCGACGGGCGCAGATAGGCGTACGCGTGTGCGGATTGCGTCATGCCGAGCACGCTAGGTGAGGGCACTGACAATCCGTCGGGGCGGCACCGACCCGGCCTGGCCCCGGCCTGGACCCGGCCTCGGCCCCGACCTCGGCCCCGACCTCGGGTGGGCCTCGACCCGACCCCGGACGGGCATCCCGCGCCCTCGACCCGAGAATCGAACTGGAACGTGTTCTATGTCATCCGCCGACCATCGCGGCGACGTTACCCAGGTCACACCGCGGCACGGTTGGCTTCTGCCACTATGGCCTCGTGACCGACCTGACCGAACCCCACGTCCGGGCCGAACGGCACGCCCGGCCGGACGCCCCGTTCGCCGAGCTGCTGGAGATCGAGCAGCTGGACGAGAACACGTTCCGGGGCTACTGCCACGCCGGCGCCCCGATGCGGGCCTTCGGCGGCCATGTGGCCGCGCAGGCGCTCGTCGCCGCCGGGCGCACCTCCCGCAAGCAGCGCCCGGTGCACTCGCTGCACGGCTACTTCCTGCTGCCGGGCTCCCCCGAGCACCCCATCGACTACCTGGTCGAGCGGGTCCGCGACGGCGTGTCGTACACCACCCGCCGGGTGACGGCGCTCCAGGGGCGCAACGAGATCTTCACCCTCTCCGCGTCCTTCAAGCACCCCGAACCGGCCCCCGACCGCCAGCGCGAGGTCCCTCCGCTGCCCCACCCCGAGTCGCTGCCGAACGCCGTCGCCCGGCTGCCCGAGGAGGTGCGCCGGGCGCTCGCCGCGAGCGGCGGCTTCCGCGACCTCGACGTGCGGTTCGTCCCGGCGGACGCCCCGGGCCTGCCGCCGGCCGTTCCCGGGCTGCTCCAGCACTTCGTCTGGATGCGCACCGCCTCCCCGCTGCCGGACGGCGACCCGCTGCTGCACGCCGGCGCCCTCACCTACCTGTCCGACCTCACCCTCGCCTCCACCGCCGGGCTGAACGTCCAGCCCAACTTCTTCCAGCGCACCGAACCGCCCCGGCTGGTGATGGCCTCGCTGGACCACGCCATGTGGTTCCACCGCCCGTTCCGGGCCGACGAGTGGCTGCTGTTCGCCCAGCGCAGCCCGTCCTCCTCGGACGGCCGGGGCCTGGCGCTCGGCGAGTTCTACGACCTGGACGGCCGGCTGGTCGCCTCCGCCGTCCAGGAGGCGCTGATCCGCGACCCTTCCTGACGCCCCTCGCGGCCCGGTGACCACCCCGCGAACGGAAGGGGGCCGGACGGCGTCATACTCCTGAGCGGCCCCGGCCCGTATCATGGTGCGGGTGACCAAGGTTGACCTGTCACCACGGCCGGTGGAGGCGATGTCTCCGCGTCAGCTCGAACGCCGCGAAAACCTGATCGCGGCCGCGCTCGCCCTGGTGAACGAGATCGGCGTCGAGCGGATGCAGATGAAGCAGGTCTGCGAGCGGTCCGGAGTCGCTCTGGGGACGGCGTACCGCTACTTCTCCTCCAAGGACCACCTCCTGGCAGCGGCGATCGCCGAGTGGCATCGCCTGCTGCTGGCCGACCTGGTGGCGGAGCTGCGCGGGCCGAGGGCCGGACTGGGGGCCACCGACCGGGCGGTGCGGTTCGTCCGGGGCGGGATGCGGGCCTACCAGCGGCAGCCCGAACTCGCCCGGCTACGGGTGGCCGTGGCCGCCTCCACCGACCCGTTCGCCAGTGAGGCGCTGCAGGGCATGGCCCGGGCCGACAGCAACGCCCTGCAGGCCGTGACGGCCGAGGTGCCGGCCGCCGCGAGCGACCTGGTGCGGCACATCGTCGCCCACGCCTGGCAGGGCGAGCTGACCGCCTGGGTGACCGGCCGCACGACCCTCGGGGACGCCCGGCGGCGCCTGGAGGACGTGGTGCGGCTGGTGCTGAACCCGTACGAGACGCGCTACCCGGCCCCGTACGAGGTCCAGTCCACCGGCTGAGCGCCCACCGGCCCCGGACGGCCGGCGCGGCTCAGGGCGCCGGCGCGGCTCACGCCGACGCGGCCCAAGGCACCGGCGCCGCCCAGGGCACACGGTTCAGGGAACGCGGTTCAGGCAAGGCGGGTCAGGGAACGCGGGTCAGGGCGCCGACAGCGCTCAGACCGCCGTCACCGGGTGGGCCACCACCGCTCCGAACAGGTAGCCCTCCCGGTTGAACACCGCCCGCTCGGGCTGGGTGTCGCCCCGGCGGTCCGTCGCGCGGGCGCGCAGCTCGTACCGGCCGGGCCGCTCGGGGCGCCAGTCGATGCTCCAGCGCGTCCAGCCGCCGGCCCGCGGCTCGTCGCGCAGGTCGGCGCGCCGCCACGTCCGGCCGCCGTCGGCGCTCACCTCGACCCGGCGCACCGCCGCCGCTCCGGACCACGAACGCCCGTGCAGCCGGTGCCGGCGGCCCGCCGCCAGCCGCGCCCCCGCCGCCAGCTCGAAGGCGCTCTTGACCACCTGGGTGGTGAGCGGCTCGCCACCGCCGGGCGGGTAGTCCGGGCCGAACATCCGGTAGAAGTCGGTGTTCCACGGCGAGTACAGCGGACGGTCGGCGACCTCCATGCCGCCCACCCACTTGATCGAGGCGATGCCCACCCAGCCGGGCACCACCAGCCGGGCCGGCGCGCCGTGGTCCGGGGTCAGCGGCTCGCCGTTCATCTCGTACGCGAGCAGCACGTCGTCCAGCGCCTTGGCGATCGGCAGCGGGCGGCGCACCGGGCCGTAGTTGGTGCCACCGACGACGTAGTCCGGGTCCAGTCCGACGGGCAGCACGTCCACCGCCGCGCCGGTCAGCCCGGCGGCCCGCAGCACCTCGGCCAGCCGGACGCCCCGCCAGCTCGCCGAGCCGACGCCGCCCAGCGTCCACGGCGTGCCCGGGACGGACTGGCCCTGCTGGCCGGCGTAGTAGCTGCGGCCGTTGCCGGCGCACTCGATCAGCGCGCTGATCCGGGTGGAGGGCAGCTCCCGCAGCTCCTCTAGGCCGAACTCGACCGGGTGCTCGGCCGTCGGGGCGCCGCGCAGGCCGCTGCCGAAGAGCCGGAGGCGCCAGGTGTCGGGGTCGATCAGCGGGGTGCTGGTGTGGTTGCGGACGAAGAACCGTTCCACCGGGACGTGGCGGCCGACGAGGGCGTCGCCGTCGGCGTCGCGGAAGGCGTCCCAGCGCGTCTCGGCGTTGGTGCCGCGCGGCACGAACCACTCGGCGGGCAACGGTTTGACGATCCCGGGCACGGACGAGGACGCGGCGGGAGCGGGGCCGGGGGCGGGCGTGGCCCCCTCCTCGGCGGCCGCCGCCCGGCCCGCGGCGAGCGCCGGGACGGCCGGAACCGGCGCGGCGAGCACCCCGGCGGCGGTGGCCATCCGCAGCAGCGTCCGGCGCTCCACTCCGTCGGCGGGCGGCGCACCGTCCCCGGCCGCACGCGCCGGGGCATCGGGTGTCCGGGCGTCCCGTGCCCTGGCGTCCCGTGCCGGGGTGTCCCGTGCCGGGGTGTCCTGTGCCGGGGTGTCCTGTGCCGGGGTGTCCTGTGCCGGGGTGTCCTGTGCCGGGGTTGCGTCGTTCGGAATGCGGACCTCGTTGTCCATGAACGGTGTTCCTTCCGTGTCAGCGTTGGAGGTTCGGCTGTACGCGCGACCACGTCCGGGGCGCGAAGGCCGTCCTGGACCGGCCCCCGTTCCCCGGCCCGACCTTCTCACCGTCAGGACTCCTACCGTTCCGGCCCTCGGAGAAACCCCGGCCCGCGCCCGAACTCACCTGCGAACACCCGTCGATGGCCGATTCCGCTCCCTAACCACCGGGCGTGGCAGCGGAGTTCACCGTGAGCCGAGGCCGTCCGGGAACACCCCGACGGGCGGCGATGTTCGCCCGGTCATGCGCATCGGAGAACTCGCCCGCCTGACCGGGGTGTCCACCCGTCTGCTCCGCTACTACGAGGAGCAGGGCCTGCTCCGGCCCGGCCGGACGACGGCCGGCCACCGCGAGTACGGCGAGGAGGACACCGTCCGGGTGTGGCAGATCCGCAGCCTGCTCGCGGCCGGCCTGAGCACCCGGGTCATCGCCGAGCTGCTGCCGTGCGCCACCGGCCCCGTCCCCGTCCTGGAGGCCTGCCCGCAGCTGCTCGCCATCCTGCGCGACGAACTCGCCGACCTGGACTCCCGGATCGACGACCTCACCCGCAACCGCCGCGTGCTCTCCCACTACATCGCCACCGCACACGGCTCCGGACGCGACTACGGGCACGACTCCGCGCACGGCTACGGCGAGGACCGGGCGGCCTGACGGGACGTGGGTCCCGACCCGGCGCGTCCCCGGCGCGCCGGGTCGCCACCGGCGGAGTGAACTGGACATAGTGCGACATACAGCTTGATTCCGAGCGCGCCGAGCCCGCCGAGTATGTCGAGAGGTCCATCCGATGAGCAGCCAGCCGCCCCCGCCCGACCAGCCCGTGAAGGAGCCCGACGAACCCGCCGCCACCCTTCCGGCCGACCGGGCGGTGTTCGGCATCGGCGCGGTTCTGGTCCTGGCGGTGGTCGCCTGGGGCATCTTCGCCGAGGACTCGCTCGGCCGCACCTCCGACACGGCGCTCGGCTGGGTGCTGCACAACTTCGGCTGGCTGTTCGTGGTGGCCGCCGACGTCTTCCTGGTGCTCAGCGTGCTGCTCGCGTTCAGTCGGTTCGGCCGGATCCGGCTCGGCCGCGACGACGACGAGCCCGAGTTCTCCACGCTCGCCTGGATCGCCATGATGTTCAGCGCCGGGATGGGCATCGGCCTGATGTTCTACGGCGTCGGCGAGCCGCTCCAGCTCTTCGCCACCCCGCAGCCCGGCTCCGGCCTGGAACCGCAGAGCGCGGCCGCCGCCCAGCAGGCCCTGGAGTTCTCGCTCTTCCACTGGACCCTGCACCCGTGGGCGATCTACGCGGTCGGCGGCCTGGCCCTCGCCTACACCACCTTCCGCAAGGGCCGGGGCAACCGGATCTCCGCCGCCTTCGTCCCGCTGATCGGACAGCGTGGCGCGGACGGCTGGGCCGGGCGGACGATCGACCTGCTGGCCGTGTTCGCGACCGTCTTCGGCTCCGCGACCAGCCTCGGACTCGGCGCGCTCCAGGTCGCCGACGGGCTCGGCTACATCTCCTCCGTCCGCAACACCCAGAACGCCCAGTTGGTCATCATCGGCTCGCTGACCGCCGCGTTCGTGGTCTCCGCGTTCTCCGGGGTGCACAAGGGCGTGAAGTGGCTCTCCACCGCGAACGTCGTCATGGCCTCGCTGATCATGCTCTTCGTCTTCGTGTTCGGCCCGACGGTGTTCGCCCTCGACACGATCCCCTCCTCGGTCGGCGGCTACCTCTCCGACCTGCTCGTGATGTCCACCCAGACCGGCGCCTTCACCGACGAGGGCTGGCTCGGCTCCTGGACGATCTTCTACTGGGCCTGGTGGCTCTCCTGGGCGCCCTTCGTCGGCACCTTCATCGCGCGGATCTCGCGCGGCCGCACCGTCCGGCAGTTCCTGCTCGGTGTGCTGCTGGTACCCAGCGGGGCGACGGTCATCTGGTTCTGCGTGATGGGCGGCACCGCGATCCGGCTGGTCACCACCGGTGCGGCCGACCTCGTCGCGACCATCCCGCAGGGCCCGGAGGCCTCGCTGTTCGAGATGCTGCGCTCGCTGCCGCTCGGCTCGGTGACCAGCGTGATCGCGGTGCTGCTGGTGATGACCTTCTTCATCACCAGCGCCGACTCCGCCTCGCTGGTGCTCGGCTCGCTCTCCAGCCGGGGCTCGCTGCACCCGCGCACCTGGCTGGTGGTGGTCTGGGGCGTGCTGATGGGCGGGGTCGCGGCGGCCCTGCTGCTGGCCGGCGGGCTCACCGCGCTCCAGAACGCGACGATCCTGGTCGCGCTGCCGTTCGTGGTGGTGATGCTGCTGCTGTGCGTCTCGCTGGTGAAGGAGCTCCGCGAGGACCCGGCCGCCGGCCCCTCCCGCTTCCACCCGCCGCACGGCCTGCGGGACGCCGTCCGCGAGGTCGTCGGCGAGTCGAGCACACGCCGCTGACCAGCACATATGCCCCGCCCGGCGACGGGTGGGGCATATGCGGCCAACCGACGCCCAACCCCCGTCCGGACTTCACCCGCGCGTACCGACCGTTCACGCCGCCCTGGAAACCTCCCTGTCATGAACGCCAGCCCTCAGGCGCCCTTCCAGGAACCGCGCTTCCCCCTGCCCCAACGGCACCGCCGGCTGCTCGCCGTCACCGCCGTCCTCGCCTCGATCGCCCTCGGCACCCTGGGCGTCGGCGCCACCGTGGAAACCGTCGAGCACGGCCCCGTCACCAGCGCCTCCGCCAGCAAGTAGCAGCCCGCCCCACCCGGCACCGCAGTCCCACACCGGACGCGGTGCTTCTTGCTTTCCGCCCCCGCCGAGCGCGCTACCCCCGGCCGGCCGCCGAGGGGCACGACGAACGGGCCGGGGCGGAAGTGGCCGGTGCCGCGAGTGGGGTGGAGGTCAGTGGCCGGGGACGGGGCGGCAGTGACGGCCGGGGACCGGGGACAGGGTGGAGGCCGGGGACCGGGCAGGAGTGGCGGCCGGTGCCGGCAGTGGGGTGGAGGTCAGCGGCCGGGGACCGGGTGGAGGCCGGGGGCCGGGTGGAGGCCGGGGGCCGGGGCCCGGGCGTAGCGGGCGGCCGGGGGGCGTATGCCCCGCTACGCCCGCTGTTCGGTGCGGGGGCCGGCCGGGGGTGGGACGAACGGGCCGGGGCGGGAGTGGCGGCCGGTGCCGGGAGTGGGGTGGAGATCGGGGGCCGGGGCGTAGCGGGCGGCCGGGGGGCGCAGGCGCCAGGCCGGGGGCCGGGTGGGGTGGGGGGTGGGGGCGATCAGGGCGAGGCGGCGGAGCAGGTCGAGGGCGTCGCGCCGCAGGGCGGTGCGGTCGGCGAGGTAGCGGGCGGGGAGGCCGTACTCGTCCGCGATGTCGCCAAGGACCCCGTCTATCAGCGCGTCCGGGATCGGGACGTCGCCGGCCACCGTCTCGCCGGGCAGCGGGCGGACCTCCTCCACCAGGCGCTCGACCAGCAGCAGGGCGGCCTGGGAGAGGGTTCCGGCGCCGGGGAGGGCGAGGTCGGTGAGTTCGGCGGCCGGGTCGAGCAGGGCGACGCCCTCGGCCCGGAGTTCGGCCTCGAGGCCGAGGAACTCGGCGAGCGCCGCCGGGCCGCTGAGCCGGTGCTCGGCCAGCCAGGCGCGGTGGTCCTCGGGGAGGTCGGCGGCCAGGACGGCGGGCGTCTCGGCGAGCAGGCGGCGGACGGCGGTGGCGGGTTCGGCCTCGGCGGCGCGGCGGATCAGGTCGTCGGCGTCGTCGGCGAGGGCGGGCGGGCCGGCCGGGACGGCACGGGCGAGTTCGCGGTCCACGGTCAGCACGAAGGAGTCGCCGGCCGGGTCGGCCGGCAGCTCGCCGAGCACCTGCCAGCCGGCCAGCGCGGCCAGCGCCATGTCGAGGTCGGCCGGTTCGGTGGCGAGTTCGGGTGCGGCGGCGCCCATCGCGTCGAGCAGCCGCCGGTAGCCCAGATCCTCCGGAGCGTCGACCAACAGGGACAGCGCGAGGGCGAGTTGGGCGTACCCGGCCGGGGTGAACGGCGCGCCGGTGACGGGGTGTTCGAGGCGGCGGGCGGCGTCGGCGCCGAGGCCGGCCTTGCAGAGCCGGGCATGCCAGGGGCCGACCACGAGACGGTAGCCGAGCAGGGTGTCGAAGCGCTCGGTGAGCCAGTCGCGGTGACGGCGGATCAGCGGGAAGCCGTCGGCGTGCGGGCCGGAGGCGGTGACCAGCGGATGGGCGAGCAACAGCCGGGCGGCGATCCGGCGTTCGGCCGCCGGGAGCTCCTCGCCGGAACGATCCTGCGCCGTCACGGTGGGCGGCGCCACCGGCGTGCCCTCGGGCCTGCGGTGCCGACCCGGCCTGCCCGGCTTGGCACCTGACCGGACGACGGGCAGCGCGGCGTCGTCGCGCCGGGCGCGGCGCAGGCCGCCGTCGGTGCGGTCCTCGCGGGGGCGGACGGGCATGGCGACGTGCGCGGTGGGGCCGTGCCACCAGCTGACGCCGGGCTCGGCGGCGGGTTCGGCGGCGCCGCCGAGGTGGCGCGCCGGGTAGAGGCCGAAGGAGGCGGCGCACAGGTCGTCGGCGGTGCCGGGGGTGGCGGCGGCGAACCAGTGGGCCAGGCGCAGCAGTCCGGGGTCGGGCGAGAGCGTGACGTCGGCGGCGGGCCCGGCTTCGCGTACGGCGAGGACGGCGTCGGCGGTTCCCCGTCCTGCCCCGCCCGTGCGCCCGTCCGGCCTGCCGGCGGCCACCCGGGTGGCGCCGACCGCGTACTCCTGCTGATCCATGTCGGGGTCCAGACTAGACGGTGCCCGGGTCACCCGAGGGCAGCAACCGCCCTCCTGAGGAACTCTCCGCAAGAGCCCTCGAAGCGGGCGCCCGCGCTCCGCTATCCGACCGCCCCGTCATCCGCCGCGCCCGGCGGGGGTTACGCACGGGTAACCGGCTCTTCCGCCGCCGGTCCGGCTCCTCTAGGGTCGGTCCGAAGCAGCGGATCACCGAGAGGCGCACGCATGACTGTCCGTACCACCGACCGCGCCGGCCTCGGGGCACGCCTGCGCTCGGCCACCGGCCTGCTGGGCGGCTTCGCGGCCACCTCGGCGGCGCACCTGGGCGCGATCGTCTCCGGTGCCTCGGTGCTCCAGAACGCCACCAAGCCGGCCCTGATGCCGCTGCTGGCCGCGCACAGCGTGACGGCGGCCGCGAAGGCCGGCCGGGAGGCACCGAAGCTGCTGGCGCCGGCGCTGCTGCTGAGCGCGGGCGGGGACGTGCTGCTCCAGCTGAAGAACGACCCCGCGTTCCTCGCGGGCATGGGCTCGTTCGCGGCGGCGCACGTCTGCTACGTGACGATGTTCGTCCAGCGCGGCGCGCTCGGTGACCGCCGCCGGGCCCTGGTGGTCGCGGCCGCGTACGCGACGGCCTGGGTGACCCTGGTCGGGCAGCTCTGGCCGGACCTCGGAGACCTGCGCGTGCCGGTGGCCGGCTACAGCCTGCTGCTCGCCTCGACGGCCGTCACCTCGGCCGGGCTGGGCTGGCGGACCGGGCTGGGCGGGGCGCTGTTCCTGCTCTCCGACACGCTGATCGCCACCCAGCTGGCGAAGTGGCGGGAGCTGCCGGGCCATCAGTTCTGGATCATGGCGACCTATGTGCTGGCCCAGTACCTGCTGGCGGACGGCACCCTCCGGCACCAGGAGCGGCTCCACCGCGAGGCCGGTGAGGCCGGCGAAGGCGCCGGGCCGCAGACCGTCTGACCGCCGGACCCCCCTGACTGCCGGATCGCCTGACCGCCGGGTCGTCGGATCACCTGACCGCCCGGCCCCGACATGCCGCCGCGCCGCCGGTCCTCAGGGGTTCCGGCGGCGCGACACGGGGACGCGCCCTCGGGCGCGGGGCGAGGCCTCAGGCACCGCGCCTCCGCAGCAGCCAGAAGCCGCCGACGCCGCCCGCGACCAGCGCGAGGCCGCCGGCCAGTTCCGCCGGGTTCGCCGTGACCGAGCCGCCGAGGCCGGTCTGCACGGAGCCGTGCGGGGCGACCTGCCGGCTGTCGGCGCCGGACTGCCCGAGCGAGCCGGCCCACTCCCCCGCGGCCTCGCCCCACTCGCCGAGGCTCCTGTCGGGGGTGGTGGAGGTCACGGTGGCGACCTTGACGGTGGTGGCGAAGGCCCCGCCGTCCGGGCAGGTGCCGTCGACCCTGCTGTCCCCGGCGTGCTGGCCGGCCAGCCGGGCGGAGCCGCTGTGCTTGCCGTCGGGGCCCAGGGTGAGGGTCGCCGGGCCGCCTTCGAAGGCGGCGGAGCGGGCGGTGATGGTCTTGGCGTCGGGCTTGTCCGACTTCTCGCAGGAGACCGTGACCGTCACGGTCTGGCCCGGTGCGGCCTGGGACGGGCTGACCGAGGCGGAGCCGTCCCTGGCGGATGCGAGGGGGGCCGTCAGACCGGCCAGCGCCGTCGCGCCGATCAGGGCGGCGGCGGCCGTACGCATGGGGCGCATGCCGGAACCTCCGGGATTCTCGGGCGCGGCCGGGGACTCCCATGTCCACGTGGTCGAACAACCGCACCCGGTCATTCACCGACGGTAGGGACCCGCCTCACGCCCGGCCAGCGCTCACACCCGTTCGGGTTACGGCCCGTTACCCACTGTGACGTCGGTCATGGCACCGCCGTGCCCACTGTCGTGCTCACCGCCGTGCCGGCCGCCGGCCGGATCAGAGGTCGAGGTCCACCACGACCGGCGCGTGGTCCGAGGTTCCCTTGCCCTTGCGGGCCTCGCGGTCCACGTAGCTGTCGGTGACGGCGTCGGCGAAGGGCTTGTTGGCGTAGGTGAGGTCGATCCGCATGCCCCGGTTCTTGGGGAAGGCCAGCTGGCGGTAGTCCCAGTAGGTGTAGGGGCGGTCGTACTTGAGCGGGCGGGGCAGCACGTCCTGGAGGCCGATCTCGCCGAGGGCCGCGAGCGCGGCGCGCTCGACCGGGGTGACGTGGGTGAGGCCCTCGAAGGCGGCGATGTCGAAGACGTCCTCGTCGGCCGGGGCGATGTTGAAGTCCCCGAGGACGGCGAACGGGCGGGAGCCGGCGGCGTCCTCAGCGGCGGCCTTGCGCAGCGCCTCCAGCCACTCCAGCTTGTACCGGTAGTGCGCGTGGCCGACCTCGCGGCCGTTGGGCACGTAGACCGACCAGACCCGGACCGGGCCGCAGGTGGCGGCGATGGCGCGCGGCTCGACCTCGGGCAGCAGGGCGCCGTCGGCGAGGTAGCCCGGCTGGTCGGGCAGGCCGCGCACGACGTCCTCCAGGCCGAGCCGGGAGACGATCGCGACGCCGTTCCAGCGGCCGGTGCCGTGCGCGGCCGTCTCGTAGCCGAGCTCGCGGACCGCCTCGTACGGGAAGGCGTCGGCCGCGCACTTGAGCTCCTGGAGGCAGAGCACGTCGGGCTTGGCGCTCTCCAGCCACTCCAGGAGCTTGGGCAGCCGCGCGGTGACGGAGTTGATGTTCCAGGTGGCGATGCGGACGGTCACGGCGGGCGGCCTTCCCGGTGGTTCGGTGCGGACGGGTGTGCGACGGGTGTGCGGACGGGCATGACGAACGGGCATGACGGACGGGGTGGGCCTCCCCTCACGGGAGGCCCACCCCGAACATACCGCCCGGCACCGACAGGCCGGTCCGATCAGCGTGCGGGCCGGACCACCGCGGCCGAGCCGCCGCCGCGCCGCACCGGTTCCGCGGCGGCCACCCAGCGGCCGTCCGGCAACCGTTCCACACCGGTGGCGGCGCCGATCTCACCGCCGTTGACGAAGCGGTGCCCGAGGCCCTCCAGCGCAGCCCGTTCGGGCAGGGCCAGGAAGCCGGGCTCGGCCTGGGTCGCGGCGCTGTTGCGCTGGCTGGCGCGCGGCGCGGCGATGGCCTGTTCCAGGCTCAGGCCCCGGTCGAGCCGCCCGAGCAGCACCTGGAGGGTGGTGGTGATGATGGTCGCGCCGCCCGGGCTGCCGGTGGCGAGCAGCGGCTCGCCGTCGCGCAGCACGATCGTCGGGGACATCGAGGAGCGCGGCCGCTTGCCCGGGCCCGGCAGGTTGGGGTCGGGGACGCCCGGGGCGAGCGGGGTGAAGTCGAAGTCGGTCAGCTCGTTGTTGAGCAGGAAGCCCCGGCCGGGGACGGTGATGCCGCTGCCGCCGGTCTGCTCGATGGTGAGCGTGTAGGAGACGATGTTGCCCCAGCGGTCGGCGACCGTCAGGTGGGTGGTGTTGGGGCCCTCGTACGGCTCGGGGAGGGCCTGGCCGGTGTCGGCGCAGGGCGCGGGGTGGCGCGGGTCGCCGGGGGCGAGCGGGCTGGTGAGCGCGTGGTCCGGGCTGATCAGGCAGGCCCGGGCGGCGGCGTGGCGCTCGGAGAGCAGCTGCCTGGTGGGGACGTCGGTGAAGGCCGGGTCGCCGACCCAGCGGTTGCGGTCGGCGAAGGAGATACGGGAGGCCTCCAGGAAGTGGTGGTAGTACTGGGTGCTGCTGTACGCCGAGACGTCGCCGCCGTCCTCGAGGATGTTGAGCGCCTCGCCGACGGTGGTGCCGCCGGAGCTGGACGGGGCCATCGCGTAGACGTCGTAGGCGCCGTGGGAGACGTGGGTGGGCGCCTGGTCGCGGACCCGGTAGTCGGCGAGGTCGGTGGTGTCGACCTTGCCGGGGCGGGCGTTGCGGCCGGCGGCCGGGTCGACCGGCGGGTGCTGCACGGTGTCGGCGATGTCCCGGGCCAACTCGCCCTGGTAGAAGGCCTTGACGCCATCCTTGGCGAGCAGCCGGTAGGTGGCGGCGAGGTCGGGGTTGCGCAGCACGCTGCCGGTCTCGGGGGGCTTGCCGTTCGGCAGGTAGAGCTTGGCGGTGGCCGGGAAGTCCTTGAACCGGGCGTAGTTGTCGGCGGTCTGGTTGCGGAAGGTGTCGTCCACGACGAAGCCGTTGTCGGCGATCCGCTCGGCCGGTTCGAGGTTCCGGGCGAGCGAGCGGGTGCCCCAGTGCCGCAGCGCGGCGTCCCAGGTGGCGGGGGTGCCGGGGACCCCGACGGACAGACCGCTGGTGACGGCGTCGGCGAAGGCCAGGGGTTTGCCGTCCTCCAGGAAGAGGCCGCTGTCGGCGGTGCGGCCGGCGGTCTCGCGGCCGTCGATGGTGTGCACCCGGCCGGTGGCGTGGTCGTAGTAGACGAAGTACCCGCCGCCGCCGATGCCGGAGGAGTACGGCTCGGTGACCCCGAGGGCCGCGGCGGCGGCGACGGCCGCGTCCACCGCGTTGCCGCCGTTGCGCAGCACCTCGATGCCGGCGGCGGTGGCGTCGGCGTCGACGGTGGCCACCGCCCCGCCCCAGCCCACCGCCTCCGGTGCCTTCGACGGCGGGGCCGCGGCGCCGGCCGGTCCGACGCCGGACCAGACCAGCGCGGTGGTGAGTAACAGAGACGGCGCGAGACGGGCCAGAGCTCTCATGCGAGTCCTCCTGAGTCGACGTCAACTCATCAGTTGTTCCACAGGAGGCATGATCCGACAACCACACCGCGCCGATACCAATGGGTAGTTGACGGATCGGCGGGGCGGGTCCGGCGGAGGCGGAACGGCAACAGCCGACAGGTTTCAGATGACGGAAAACGAAATCTGTCATCTGAAATCTGTCGGCTGCCTGTTGTCGGCTGTCGGCCGTTCGTCGTCAGCTGTCCGTCGTCAGCCGTTCGCCGTCAGCTGGCCGCCGTCAGCGGCTCCCCCGCTACAGCGCGCTGCGCTCCACCCGCCGCCGCTTGATCGTGCGGAAGCGCCGCGCCACCTGCCGGGCCAGGTCGGCCGCGCCGACCAGGCCGGCCTCGTTGCCGAGGGCGGCGTGCACGATGGCGGCCTCCGGGCGGAAGCCCCGTCCGGTGAGGGTGCGGCGGAAGGTGTCCCGGGCCGGGCCGAGCAGCAGGTCGCCCGCCTCGGAGACCCCGCCGCCGATCACGAAGCGGCCCGGGTCCAACGCGGCGGCCAGGTTGGCGATGCCGACGCCGAGCCAGGTGCCGACCTCGTAGAGCAGCTCGGTCGCGGTCGGGTCGCCGTCCTGGGCGGCCTCGGTGACCAGCGGCCCGGTGATGCCCTCGACCGTGCCGCCGGCCCGGGCCAGCAGCGGCTGCACCACCGGCGACTCCTCGGCGACCAGTTCGCGCGCGTCGCGCACCAGCGCGTTGCCGGAGGAGTACTGCTCCCAGCAGCCCCGGTTGCCGCACGGGCAGCGGTGGCCGCCGGGCAGCACCTGCATGTGCCCGAACTCGCCCGCCAGGCCGTACTTGCCGCGGTCCACGTAGCCGTCCCGGACCACCGCACCGCCGATGCCGGTGCCCAGGGTCAGCATCACCATGTGGTCCTCGCCGCGGCCGGCGCCGAAGCGCCACTCGGCCCAGGCGGCCGCGTTGGCGTCGTTCTCCACGATCACCGGGAACCGCAGCCGCTCGCTGAGCGCCTCCTGGAGCGGCTCGTTGCGCCAGTTGAGGTGCGGGGCGAACAGCACCTTGGAGCGGTCGGCGTCGACCCAGCCGGCCGCGCCGATGCCGACGGCGTGGACGTCGTGCCGGTCGGCGAGCTGGAGCACCAGCTCGACGATGACGTCCTCGACGACCTTGGGACTCTTGCTCTTGTGCGGCGTGTCCGTGCGCAGCTTCTCCAGCACCTTGCCCTCGCCGTCCACCACCCCGGCGACCACCTTGGTGCCGCCGATGTCGACGCCGATGGTGGGCAGTCGCAGTATCCCGGCGGGCAGGGCTCGGCGGCGGCGCTCGGCGCGCGGGCCGAGGCCGAGCAGGGTGGGCAGGACGGGCGGCCGGGTGCTGCCTTGGGCGCTGGTCACAGCTGCGGACGCTCCTCACGGGGGTCGGACGGATCGGAGTCGGAGTCTCCGGAGTCGGAAGGATCGGAGTCGGAGGGCCCGGCGACGGAAGGCCCGGCGACGGAAGGCCTGGCCAGCTCGTGCGAGAGCTCGGCGAGGTCGGAGCCGCCGGCCATCTCGGTGGTGAGCTGTTCGAGGCTGATCTCGGCCCGCGGGTGGCTGCCCGCCATCCGGCCCCGCTTGAGCAGCGTGAAGTGGTCGCCGACCAGGTACGCGTGGTGCGGGTTGTGGGTGATCAGCACGACCCCGAGTCCGGCGTCGCGGGCGGCGGTGACGTACTTGAGCACCACCCCGGACTGCTTGACGCCGAGCGCGGCGGTGGGCTCGTCCAGGATCAGCACCCTGGCGCCGAAGTGCACCGCGCGGGCGATCGCCACGCACTGGCGCTGTCCGCCGGAGAGGGTGCCGATCGGCCGGTCGACGTCGTGGAGGTCGATGCCCATCCTGGCGAGCGCCTCGCGGGTGGTGGCGCGCATCCCGTCGGCGTCCAGCCGCAGGCCGCCCCAGCGGCGCATGCCCTGCTCGGAGCCGAGGAAGAAGTTGCGCCAGACCGGCATCAGCGGGACGACCGCGAGGTCCTGGTAGACCGTGGCGATGCCGCGGTCCAGGGCCTGGCGCGGGGAGTCGAAGCGGACCTCCTCGCCACCGACGGTCAGGGTGCCCTCGTCGTGCTGGTGCAGCCCCGAGATGATCTTGATCAGGGTGGACTTGCCGGCCCCGTTGTCGCCGAGCACGCAGCTGATCTCGCCGGACCGCAGGGTCAGCGAGACGTCCTGCAGCGCCCGGACGGTGCCGTAGCTCTTGCCCACGCCGGCCAGGGAGAGCAGCTCGTCCCCGATGGAGGCCGTGGAGGCCGTGGAGGCCGCCGAAACGTCCTTGCTCATCGCGGCCCCCGCTCGGCCCGGCGCTTGACGTAGGCGTTCAGCAGCGCGGCCAGCAGCAGCATCGCACCGAGGAAGAACTTGAACCAGTCCGGGTTCCACTGGGCGTAGATGATCCCCTTGCTGGCCATGCCGAAGATCAGCGCGCCGAGCGCGGAGCCGACCACCGAGCCGTAGCCGCCGGTGATCAGGCAGCCGCCGATGACGGCCGCGACGATGTAGATCAGCTCGTTGCCGACGCCCTCGCCGGACTGCACGGTGTCGAAGGAGAACAGCAGGTGCTGGCCGAGCACCCAGGCGCCGAAGCCGACGCCCAGGTAGAGCAGGGTCTTCGTCCGGGCGACCGGCACGCCGACCGCGCGGGCCGCGTCCGCGTCGCCGCCGACCGCGAAGATCCAGTTGCCGAAGCGGGTGCGCAGCAGCACCCAGCTGCCGACCACGAGCAGGCCGAGCCACCACCAGACGGTGGCCTTGATCGCCAGTCCGCCGATGGTGACCTCGGAGGCGAACAGCCACCGGCAGGAGGCGAAGCCCTCCATGTCGGCGATCGACTTGGTGGAGACGGTGCCGGAGATCGCCTTGGTGACGCCCAGGTTGGCGCCGGTCAGCATCAGGAAGGTGCCGAGCGTGACGATGAAGCTGGGCAGCCTGGTGCGGCCGAGCATCCAGCCGTTGAACCAGCCGATGGCGAGCGTGGTCGCCAGCGAGACCAGCACACCGACCCAGGTCACGGCGGTGAGCTGGTACGAGACCATCGAGGAGGTCAGCGCGGCGGTGGTGACCAGCACGCCGGCCGAGAGGTCGAACTCGCCCCCGATCATCAGCAGCGAGACCGGCACGGCCATGATCCCGATGGTGGAGGCCGCGTACAGCACGGTGCCCATCGAGGAGACCCGCAGGAAGGGTTCGGCGACGGCGGCGAAGACCGCGAAGACCGCGACGGCGGCGATCAGCGAGCCGAGCTCGGGGCGGGCGAGGAGCCGCCGCAGGGCCGCCGGGCGGTCGTCGAGCAGGCCGTCCCGGGCGAGGAGGTCGGGGGTGCTCACCTGGTCCCCCTCGCGACGTACTCGGCGAGCGCGTCGGCGTTGTCCTTGGTCAGGATCTGCGGGCCGGTCTCGACGGGCTTGCCGCCGCCGAGCATGTTCAGGTTGTACTTGTACAGCCAGATCAGGTCGACGCCCGTGTAGCCCTGGAGGTAGGGCTGCTGGTCGACGGCGAAGCCGACGCTGCCGGACTTCAGCCCGGACACCACCTGGGTGCCCAGGTCGAAGGTGTCCAGCTCGACGCCGCGGTGGGCGTCCTGGATGGCCTGGAGGCCGGTGGCGGCCATCGGGCCGGAGAGGGTGAGCACGGTGTCGATGGACGGGTCGGCCTGGAGCTTGGCGGAGATCGCGGCCCGGGCGTCGGGCATGTCGACGCCGTTGACGTAGAGCACCTGGAACGATCCGCCGGCCTTGGACTGGGCGCCGGAGCAGCGCTGCTCCTGGCCGACGTTGCCCTGCTCGTGGATCACGCAGAGGGTGTTCTTGCGGCCGCGCGAGGCCAGCTCGGCGCCGGCCGCCTGGCCGGCGGTGGACTCGTCCTGGCCGACGTGGGTCAGCGCGCCGAACTTCTGCGAGAACTCCTGACCGGAGTTGATCGTGATCACGGGGATGCCGGCGGCCTTGGCCTTGCCGAGGACGCCGGCCATGGCGTCGCCCTTGGCGAGGGTGACCAGCAGGCCGTCGACCTTCTGGTCGATGGCGGCCTGGACGAGCTGGACCTGGTTCTGGGTCTGCGCGTCGTTGGAGTACAGGAAGGTGATGTTGTCCTTGGCGGCGGCCTGCTCGGCGCCCTTGCGCACAGTGTCCCAGAAGGCGTCGCCGGCTCCGGCGTGGGTCACCATGGCGACCTTCCAACGCGGGGTGGTGACGGCGCTGCCGCCGGTGGCCGCGGCCTTGGCGCGGGCCTCCTCGGCGCGTCTGCCTCCGGTACTGCTGCAACCGGCCGCGGTGACCGCGAGTGCCAGAACGGCGCACACGGGCCAGAAGCGGCGGGACGGGCGAAAGCGGGTGATGCTCATCCCCATAGTCTCCCTGCCCCGGCCACGCGCGATCGCACCGCCTCGCCCGGCAGCTCGAACGGCCTGGGAGGTAAGGTGCCCCCGGGGGACCTTTCCTGGTAGTTCGCTGAGCACGTGGTCCGGACGGCGTCCGTTCGGGTGGCAGACTTAGGCGCCGATCCGAAGGGGGTTCATCACGAGAACGTGATGTTCCTCTCAGGTTCCGCACAGATTCGGACGGCAACCGATCATCGGTCCATCGCCGTCTGATGCCATTGACGTGCGTCCGGGCGAGTGGGGCCCGGGCGGCGTGCGACCCGGATACGAGAATCGATGGAACTGACAGGTACGCCATTCTTCCTCCTCACCGTCATCCTGGTGCCGGTCTCCATCGCGGTGGCGCTGCTGTTCTGGGGGAAGGTCGGCGGCCCCAAGCCGATGCGGTACCTGACCCGGATCGTCATGATCATGTTCTGCCAGGTCACGGCCGTCCTGATGGTCTTCGTGATGGTCAACAACGCCAACCTGATCTACGGCAACTGGGACGACCTGCTCGGCACCGGTGACCACGTCCGCGCGGTGCCCGTGGTGGCGCCGGTCGACCCGGCCGCCGCGGCCGCGCCCGGCCAGAGCGCCGCCGACGCCGCCAAGGAGCCGCCGAAGGTCAAGCAGAGCTTCGGCGGCGTGAACGACCCGCTCGTCCCCAATGACGTGCAGAAGACCGAGCTCAAGGGGCAGGTGTCCGGCGTCGACGGCGAGGTGCTGGTCTGGCTGCCGCCGCAGTACAACGACCCGGCGTTCAAGGACAAGAAGTTCCCCGTGGTCGAGCTGATCCCGGGCTACCCCGGCTCCTCCTCCACCTGGTACGGCACCCTCAAGGTCTCCGACCAGCTCAAGCCGCTGATGCAGCAGGGCAAGGTCGCCCCGTTCATCCTGGTCTCGCCCCGCACGAAGCTGCTGAACAACCAGGACGCGGGCTGCACCGACATCCCCGGCAAGATCAACGCCGACGCCTGGATCACCCGCGACGTCCCGCAGATGGTGCTGGACAACTTCCGCGCCGACCCGTCCGCGGACCGCTGGGCGATCGCCGGCTACTCGGCCGGCGCCCACTGCGCGGCCAAGCTGTCGCTGGCCCACCCCAACCGGTACCGGGCCGCCATCGCGATGTCCGGCTACAACGACCCGGCCCAGGAGCCGGACTCCCTCGTCGGCAAGGACGCCAAGCTGCGCGAGGCCAACAACCCGGTCAACATCCTGAAGACCGCCGCGCAGCCGCCGAAGGTCGCCCTGCTGGTCAGCGGTTCCAAGGGGGACGGCTTCGAGGACGGCGAGGCGATCCGCGCCGCGGCCAAGGCCCCGACCACCGTCCAGGTCGAGGAGGGCTCCGGCCCGCACACCACCGAGCAGTGGAAGAAGATGGTCCCGTCCGCCTTCCAGTGGCTGACGTCCGTCATCCCGGTGCAGTGACGGACCGGCAGTAGCGAACCGTACGGGCAGGGCCCGCCGCGACCGTGGTCGCGGCGGGCCCTGTCGCACGTCCGGGCGGGTGCGGCGTCAGGCCAGCTCCAGGGCCAGGTAGAAGTCCACCCGGTCCTCCAGCCGGGAGAGATCACGCCCGGTCAGCTCCTCGATCCGGCCGATCCGGTACCGCAGGGTGTTCACGTGGACGTGCAGCTGCGCGGCGCAGCGGGTCCAGGAGCCGTCCGAGCGCAGGAAGGCCTCCAGGGTGCGGACCAGGTCCGCCTGGTGCTCCGTGTCGTACGCGATCACCTTGTCCAGCAGCCGGCCGCGGAAGGCGCGGCGCACCTCGTCCGGGACGGCGGCCAGCAGCAGGACGTGCGAGGCGAGCTCCTCGGGGCCCGCGACGCAGACCCGGCCGGTCCGGGAGGCGGCGATCCGGCGGGCGTGCCGGGCCTCCTCCAGGGCGCCGCGCAGGCCGCCGGCCCCGGAGGCGGGGGCGGAGACGCCGAGGGTGATCCGGTCGTCCGGGCCGAGCCCGGCCTCCAGCGGGGCGAGCAGTTCGCGCAGCGTGTCGGCGGGCACCGGGCCGTCCAGGGCGGGGAGCACCACCACGGCGCCGGTGCCCGTTCCGGCGATCAGGGCGCGGTCGTCGGTGCCGCCGAGGGCCTCCTCCAGCACCGCCCGTACGGTGCCCTCCGGCAGGCCGGTGCCCTCGGCGCTGAGCACCAGCCAGGAGTCGTCCCGCGCCGGGGACTTGCGCCCGGGGGCCTCGTAGCGGGCGGCCATCGCCGAGGAGGCGTACAGGCTGCGGCTGATCTCGGCCGGGTCGGCGTCGCGGCGCAGCAGGGCGAGCACCTCGTCGGCGAGGCGGCGGCGCAGCCGGCGGCCCTCGTCGCGGCGGTGGCGCTCGGCGGCGACCAGGCGGGCGAGGTTCTCGGCGAGTTGCTGGCGCTTGGTGGCCCACTCGGTGACGTCGCCGGCGACCACGAGCACCCAGTCGGCCAGCGGGCAGTCGGCCGGCGGCGCGTCGGGCTCGGCGGAGGCGGGAACGGAGGCGGTAGCCGGGGCGGGAGCGGGGGTGGGAGCGGGGGTGGGCTCCGAGCCGGGGACCGGGGCCGGGGCGGGCAGCAGCGAGTAGGAGCCGGCCGCCAGCCGGGCCCGGTGCGGGGGGCGGCGGCGCTGGCGCTGGGCGGCGAGGTGGGTGCGGACCAGCTGGTCGCGGTCCTGGGCGGGGAGCCGGTCGGCGGGGCCGGCGATCACCGTGCCGGTCGGGGTGAGCACCCAGCAGTCCAGGTCGAGGTCGCCGCCGAGCAGGTCCAGCACCGCGTCCAGTCCGCCGCCGCCGGCCGCCGAGACCAGCAGGCGGTGCCGGTCGACCAGGGCGGCGAGGTCGGCCGCGCGGTCGGCGGAGAGCTGGCGGCCGACGAACTCGGTGACGGTGCCGAAGGCGACGTCGTCGGCGACGACGAGCAGCGGCATCCGGTGCCGGCGGCAGGCCTCGACCAGGTCCTCGGGCACCGGCCCGACCTCGGCCTGGCCGGCCGCGAGGGCGACCGCGCCGCCGGCCGCGAGGGTGCGGACGAAGCGCTCGGAGTCGGCCGGGACGGTGCGCCAGAGCATGCCGGTGAGCACCAGTTCGCCGCCGTGCAGGTAGCGGCCCGGGTCCTGGAGGTCCGTCGTCATCACACCGCTGACCTGCCGGTCCAGCTCTTCCTCGGCCGCGAGCAGGCGCAGTCCCGGGGCGCCGGGGGCGAGCAGGTCACGGACGCGCATCCGCGGACTCCTTAACGGGGCTTGGGGGGAGGAACGAAGGGGTAACGATAGGGCCTGGCCGTACGGGCGTGTGCGGGTCCGTAGCCCTCGCGTCACGGCCGGGATTACGGTCGTAGGTAGCACCCGGCGAACACCTGGGCTGCGGGATTCCCCTGCTTAGAGGAACGTACAGGATGCCGGGCGGGCTCACAGCCGGGGCTTCATGCCATCGGTGACTGCCAGTGGGCCGCGTCACAGCGGTTCACTGGGCGACAGGCCGCCGGACACCCGGCGGGCGACGACGTGAGGAGACACCCGCATGGAGTTCCTTCGGCCCGCCACCTGGGACGAGGCACTCGCGGCGAAGGCCGAGCAGCCGACCGCGCTGCCCCTGTCGGGCGGCACGGACGTCATGGTCGAGCTGAACTTCGACATGCACCGGCCGTCCGCGATCCTCGACCTGAACCGCATCGCCGAACTCACCTCGTGGTCCGAGGACGGCGGCGTCGTCCGGCTGGGCGCCGCCGTCCCGTACGCCCGGGTCATCGCGGAGCTGTCCGGCCCGCTGCCCGGGCTGGCGCTGGCGGCCCGCACCGTCGGCTCGCCGCAGATCCGCAACCGCGGCAGCGTCGGCGGCAACCTCGGCGCGGCCTCCCCGGCCGGCGACTCGCACCCGGCGCTGCTGGCGGCCGGGCGGGACGTGTTCGTCGAGGCGGCGTCGGTGCGCGGCACCCGGATGATCCCGATCGACGACTTCTACACCGGGGTGAAGCGCAACTGCCTGGCGGCCGACGAGCTGATCCGGGCCGTGCACGTCCCGGTGGCGGACGGGCCGCAGCAGTTCTCGAAGATCGGCACCCGCAACGCCATGGTGATCGCGGTCTGCGCGTTCGGCTTGGCCCTGCACCCGCGCGACGGCACCGTCGGCACCGGCATCGGTTCGGCCGCCCCCACGCCGCGCCGCGCCGTCGAGGCCGAGGAGTACCTCCGGGGCGTGCTGGCCGAGCGGGGCCTGTGGGAGTCGGGGGAGCCGCTGGGCGCCGAGGTGGTCCGGCGCTTCGGCGAGCTGGTGAAGGCCGCGGCCTCGCCGATCGACGACGTCCGGGGCACCGCCGACTACCGCCGGCACGCGCTCGCCGTGATGGCCCGCCGCACCCTCACCTGGACCTGGAACGACTACGGCAAGCAGATCAGGAGCGCGGCATGAGGGTCACGTTCACCGCCAACGGCAAGCCGGTCGAGGCCGACGACGTGTGGGAGGGCGAGAGCCTGCTGTACGTGCTGCGCGAGCGGGTCGGCCTGCCGGGCTCGAAGAACGCCTGCGAGCAGGGCGAGTGCGGCTCCTGCACCGTCTACCTCGACGGCGTCCCGGTCTGCTCCTGCCTGGTGGCGGCCGGACAGGTGCAGGACCGCGACGTGCGCACGGTCGAGGGCCTGAGCGGGCAGGACGGCGAACTGGGCCTGGTGCAGCAGGCGTTCGTCGACGCCGGCGCCGTCCAGTGCGGCTTCTGCACCCCCGGGCTGCTGGTGCAGACCGACGCGCTGCTGGCGGACGACCCGCGGCCGAGCGACGACGACATCCGCGAAGCGCTGTCCGGCAACCTGTGCCGCTGCACGGGCTACGAGAAGATCATGGACGCGGTGCGGCTGGCCTCGGCCCGCATGGGCGGCGCGGGGAAGGCCGGTGCGCGATGAGCGGTGCGGCGAGCGGTGGCTCGGGCGGTGCGGCGAGCGGTGGCTCGGGCGGTACGGCGGGCGGTGTCACCACGAGCGGTGTGACAAGCGGGCGGACGATCCAGGGGCAGAAGAACCTCCGGGGCATCGACCAGGCGTCCAAGGACGGCATCGGCGGCTCGCCGCTGCGCCCGGATGGCAACCTGAAGGTCCGGGGCGAGTTCGCCTACTCCTCCGACCTCTGGCACGAGGACATGCTGTGGGGCACGGCGCTGCGCTCGCCGCACCCCCGGGCGAACATCCTCTCGGTGGACCTCTCCGAGGCGCTCAAGGTGCCCGGGGTGTACGCGGTGCTGACCCACGAGGACATCCCCGGCACCAAGTACTACGGTCTGGACGTCCAGGACCAGCCGGCCCTGGCGATCGACCGGATCCGCTACCACGGCGAGCCCGTCGCGCTGGTCGCGGCCGACCACCCGGAGACGGCCCGGCGCGCGGTGCGGAAGATCGCGGTCGAGTACGAGGTGCTCACCCCGATCGTCACCGAGGAGCAGTGCCTCGACCCGGAGACGTACGGGTACGTGCACGAGCCGCACGCGTACAAGTCCCATGCGCACGGCAACATCTGCCACGAGCAGCGGCTGGTCTCCGGCCGCGGCGTGACCGACGAGGTGCGGGCACTCGCGGACGTGATCGTCAGCGGCGACTACGAGGTCGGCATGCAGGACCAGGCCTTCCTCGGCCCGGAGTCCGGCCTCGCGGTGCCCGCCGAGGACGGCGGCATCGACCTCTACGTCGCCACCCAGTGGCTGCACGCGGACCGCCGGCAGATGGCTCCGGTGCTCGGCCTGCCGGAGGAGAAGGTCCGGCTCACCCTGGCCGGCGTCGGCGGCGCGTTCGGCGGCCGCGAGGACCTGTCGATGCAGATCCACGCCTGCCTGCTGGCCCAGCGCACCGGCAAGCCGGTCAAGATCGTCTACTCCCGGGACGAGTCCTTCTTCGGCCACGTGCACCGCCACCCCGCGCGGATGCACTACGAACACGGCGCCACCCGGGACGGCAAGTTGGTCTTCGCCGACTGCCGGATCGTGCTGGACGGCGGCGCCTACGCGTCCACCTCCCCCGCCGTGGTCGGCAACGCGGCCTCGCTCGGGCACGGCCCGTACGTGATCCCGAACGTACGGATGCACGCCCTCGCGCTGTACAGCAACAACCCGTCCTGCGGGGCGATGCGCGGCTTCGGCGCGGTGCAGGCGGCGTTCGGCTACGAGTCGCAGATGGACAGGCTGGCCGCCGAACTGGGCATGGACCCGGTGGAGTTGCGGCAGATCAACGCCGTCTCGCAGGGCGACTCCATGCCCACCGGGCAGCGGATCGACGCGCCCGCCCCGGTCGCCGAACTGCTGCGCCGGGCCAAGGAGATGCCGCTTCCGCCGCCGCTGGACACCGAGCGCCCCGACCTGCGCCGGCTGCCCGGCGGGCTGTCCAACACCTCGCACGGCGAGGGGATCGTACGCGGCATCGGCTACTCGGTCGGCATCAAGAACGTCGGCTTCTCCGAGGGGTTCGACGACTACTCCACCGCCCGGGTGCGGCTGGAGGTGATCGGCGGCGAGCCGGTCGCCCTGGTGCACACCGCGGCGGCCGAGGTCGGCCAGGGCGGCGTCACCGTGCACGCCCAGATCGCCCGCACCGAGCTGGGCGTCGAGCACGTCACCATCCACCCGGCCGACACCTCGGTGGGGTCGGCCGGCTCGACCTCCGCCTCGCGCCAGACGTACATGACCGGCGGCGCGGTGAAGCTCGCCGCCGAGGCGGTGCGCCGGGAACTGCTGGACCGGGGCCGCCGGCGCTACGGCTGGACCCACGACGACCTGGTGCTGGCCGGCGGCAAGGTGGTGTCGAGGAGCGCCGGCGTGCTGGTCCCCGTCGTCGACCTGCTCGGTGACGAGGCCGTCGAGGAGACCCGCGTGCACCGCCACCGGCCCACGCAGCCCTTCGACAAGGAGACCGGCCAGGGCTTCGGCCACGTCCAGTACTCCTTCTGCGCCAACCGCGCGGTGGTGGACGTGGACGTGGAGCTGGGCCTGGTCAAGGTGGTCGAACTCACCGCCGTCCAGGACGTCGGCAAGGCGCTCAACCCGCTCTCCGTGGTCGGCCAGATCCAGGGCGGCTGCACCCAGGCACTGGGCCTCGCGGTGATGGAGGAGATCGTCCTGCGGGACGGCAAGGTGCGCAACGCCTCCTTCACCGACTACCTGATCCCCACCATCCTGGACACCCCGCCGATCCCCGTGGAACTGCTCGAACTGCCCGACCCCAACGCGCCGTACGGGCTGCGCGGGGTCGGCGAGGCGCCGACCGTCTCGGCGACGCCGTCCATCGTGGCCGCCATCCGAAACGCCACCGGGCTGGCCCTCAACCGGATCCCGGTGCGACCGGAGCACCTGACCACCGAGCGGCCGGGCTGAGCCCCGGGCCGGGGCGCCACGGGCGGCACGGCCTGGCGGTAGCGCCTCGGGCAACGCGGCCTGGCCGTAGCGCCGCGAGCAACACGGCCTGGCCGTAGCGCCGCGAGCAACACGGCCTGGCCGTAGCACCGCGAGCAACACGGCTTGGCCGTAGCACCGCGAGCAACACGGTCCCGGGCGACACGGCCCCGGGCGGTAGCACCCAGGGCGGCACCGCCCTGAGCAGCGGCTCTGGGCAGCACCGCTGCCGTACGGGATCGTTTCCCGTACGGCGGCGCCGCCCGCTACTGTCGAAACCGTGTAAGGAGCCTCACCCCATGCAGGACATCGCCGAGCAGCTGCTGGCCTGGCACGCGACCGGGCGCTCCTTCGCCGTGGCCACCGTGGTCGGCGTCTCCGGCAGCGCTCCGCGCGACCCCGGAGCCGCGCTGGCCGTGGACGCCGACGGCGAGGCGGTGGGCAGCGTCTCCGGCGGGTGCGTCGAGGGCGCCGTGTACGAGCTGTGCCAGGCCGCCATCGCGAGCGGCCGGCCGGCCCTGGAGCGCTTCGGGTACAGCGACGAGGACGCCTTCGCGGTGGGACTGACCTGCGGCGGCGTCCTGGACATCTTCGTCCAGCCGGTGGCGCCGGGGGCCGACGCGGGCCTGGACGCCGGGATCGCCCACGTCGCGGCGGGCACGCCGGTGGCGCTGGTGCGGGTGATCGCCGGGCCGGACGGGCTGGTCGGGGCCACCCTGGCGGTCACCGCCGACGGCGTCGCGGGCGCGCTCTCACCGGCCCCGTCGACGGTCGGCGGCCTGCAGCGGGCGGTCGTCGCGCAGGCCCGGGCGATGCTGGAGGCCGGACGCACCGGCCGGCTCGTGCTCGGCCTGGACGGACGCCCCTGCGACGACCACCGGCAGGACACCGTCACCTGCTTCGTCGAGTCGTACGTGCCCGCGCCGCGGATGCTGGTCTTCGGGGCGATCGACTTCGCGGCCGCGGTGGTGCGGATCGG
This sequence comes from Kitasatospora sp. NPDC096204, assembly GCF_044763205.1. Lineage (NCBI taxonomy): Bacteria > Bacillati > Actinomycetota > Actinomycetes > Kitasatosporales > Streptomycetaceae > Kitasatospora > Kitasatospora sp. NPDC096204. The sequence goes on along the minus strand of NZ_JBIWFT010000017.1, from coordinate 7,674 downwards.
CAAGTTCCTCGGCTACCACGTGACCGTCTGCGACGCCCGGCCGGTCTTCGCCACCACCCGTCGCTTCCCCGAGGCCGACGAGGTGGTGGTCGACTGGCCGCACCGCTACCTGGACTCCCAGCTCGACCGGATCGACGGGCGCACCGTGCTGTGCGTGCTCACCCACGACGCCAAGTTCGACATCCCGCTGCTGGAGCGCGCCCTGCGGCTGCCGGTCGGCTACGTCGGCGCGATGGGCTCGCGGCGCACCGACCGCGAACGCACGGCCCGGCTGCGCGAGGCGGGGCTCACCGAGGCCGAGCTGGCCCGGCTGCGCTCCCCGATCGGCCTGGACCTCGGCTCCCGCACCCCGGAGGAGACGGCGGTCTCGGTCGCCGCCGAGATCGTCGCCCACCGGCGCGGCGGCAGCTGCCTGCCGCTGAGCGCCTCGGACGGGCCGATCCACCACGACCTGCCCCGCCCGGAAGCGGACAGTGACGGGGGCTTCGGGGACCTCGGGGACCTCGGGGGCGCCACCGCGGGCGGCCCGGAGCGCCGTACTCACGCGGCCTGAACGGGGCCGAACGGGGGCGGAGCGGGGGCGGGGCCGAGCGGGGCGAGCGGGGTCAGTCGCTCAGTGCCAGCTTCACACCGAAGCCCACCACGACCGCGCCGGTCACCCGGTCCATCAGCCGTCGGGCGGCCGGCCGGCGCAACCAGCCGCGCAGCGCCTGGGCAAAGCCCACCAGGACCGTCGACCAGAGCAGGCCCTCCACGACGTGCACGCAGGTCAGCGCCACGCCGGCGGCGAAGTGCGGGGCCCCGGCCGGGATGAACTGCGGCAGCACGGCCACGTAGAAGACCCCGACCTTGGGGTTCAGCAGGTTGGTCAGCGTGCCCCGCCGCCAGCCGTGCGCGAACCCGCCGTCCTCCGGCTCCTCCTCGGCCGCCGCCTCGCCGCCCCGGTTGCGCAGCATCCCGATGCCCATCCACACCAGGTACGCCGCACCGGCCCAGCGCAGGATCTCGTACCCCACCTGCGAGGCGGTCAGCAGCGCCGTCACCCCGGCCGAGGTCAGCGTCCCCCAGAGCAGCGTCCCGGTCTGGATCCCCAGCACGACCCCCCACGCCTGCCGGCGCCGCCCCAGCGCCGAGGTCCGCAGGATCAGCGCGGTGTCGAGACCGGGGGTGAGTGTCAGCAGCCCCACGACGAGGGCGAAGGACCACAGGGCCGTTGTCATCTCCATGGGCCTCGATGCTCTCACAGCCCCGGGCGGCCACCGCGGCCCACCCGGGGCGGGGTCCACCCGCGAAGCCGGGTCAGGTGACGTTGAGGCGGGCGGCGAGGCGCAGGAGGCCGGGGCTGAGGCGGGAGAGGAAGCGGGCGGCCTTGGCCTCGGGGGTGACGGGGACGACGGGGCGGCCGGTGCGGACGGCGGTGAGGATGGCGGTGGCGACCTTCTCCGGGGGGAAGCCGCGGCGGGCGTAGAGCTTGGCGGCGCGGGCCTGCTTGGCGGCCTGCTCGGTGGAGGTGGTGGCCGAGAAGGTGGAGGTGCGGGTGATGTTGGTGTTGACGATGCCGGGGCAGATGGTGGAGACGCCGATGCCGTGGGCGACGAACTCGGCGCGCAGGCAGTCGGAGAGCATGAACACCGCGGCCTTGCTGGTGGCGTAGGCGGTGAGCGCCTTGGAGGGCAGGTAGGCGGCGGCGGAGGAGACGTTGACGATGTGGCCGCCCTGGCCGCGGTCGGCCATCAGGGTTCCGAAGGCGCGGCAGCCGTGGATCACGCCCCAGAGGTTGACGTCCAGGACCCGCTGCCACTCCTTCTCGGTGGTCTGCAGGAACGTCCCGGAGTGCCCGATGCCCGCATTGTTGACCATGACGTCGGGCACGCCGTGCTCGGCGGCGACGGTCTGCGCGAAGGCGTCCATCGCGGCGCCGTCGGAGACGTCCACCCGGTAGGCGTGCGCCTTCGCACCGATCAGCGAGGCGAGTTCGGCGGTGCGCTCGGCGGCCGCGAGGTCGAGGTCGCAGACCACCACCCGGGCACCGTCCTCGGCGAAGGCGAGCGCGGTGGCCCGGCCGATGCCGCTGCCGCCGCCGGTGACCACGACCAGCCGGCCGTCGCCCTCGGCCCCTCGGGCCTGCCCCGCGTCGATGCGGGCGGTGAACTCGCGGACCATCCCGGCCACGGTGGCTCCCTTCTCCAGCAGCGCCGACCAGTGGCCGGCGTGCAGCGTGCTGCGGGTCAGTTCGGGTGCCCAGCGCTCCAGCCCCTCGGAGAGGTAGGTGCCGACGTACCGGTCCCGGGTGAGGGTGATCAGCTGGACCGGCACCTCGGTCGGCCGCTCGCGCGGACTGCCCAGGGTGGGACGGAAGTTGGCGCGGTACAGCTCGATGCCGCGGACCGCGTCGCGGCGCAGGCTGGGCTGCGGGTGGTCGGCGCGCGGGGTGACGTGCTCCAGGTCGCGCAGCACCCGCGGCCAGGCCCGGGCCAGGCCGAGGCGCCAGACGCCGGGGGCGAGGTAGGGCAGGTGGAAGGCGGTGATGTACCAGGAGTGCAGGCCCTGGTGCAGCAGCTGCTTGAGGTGGCGGGGGGTGGGGCGGCGCAGCCGGTGGCGCAGCCAGTAGCCCATGTGGTCCAGGCTGGGGCCGGACAGGGTGGTGTACGAGGCGATCCGGCGCTCGGCGCCGGGTGCGGTGACGGCCTCCCAGGACTGGATCGAGCCCCAGTCGTGGGCGACCAGGTGCACCGGGCGGTCCGGGCTGACGGCGTCGGCGACGGCGAACAGGTCCTCGGCGAGGTGCTCCAGGCGGTAGCCGGACCGGTCGGCGGGGGCGGCGGACTCGCCGGCGCCGCGCACGTCGTAGCGGACCACGTGGTGGTCGCGGGCGAGGTCGGCGGCGACGTCGTCCCAGACGGCGTGGGTGTCGGGGTAGCCGTGCACGAGGAGGACGGTGGGGGCGTCCGGGTCGCCCTGCTCGAAGACGGCGAGGGGGAGGCCACCGGAGTGGACGGTCCGGCGGCGCACGGGGGGCGCCGCCGGGGTCTGCGACGGGCGCTGCGACGGGCGGCGCTGCGACGGGCTCGTCATCGGGTGGCCTCCAGGGTGGTCGGCTCGGTGGCGGCGGTGCTCTCGGGGGCGGCGGCCTGCTCGGCGGCAGCGGTGTTCTCGGGGGCGGCGGCGTTCTCGGGGGCGGCGGTGTTCTGGGTGGCAGTCTGCCTGGTGGTCGTGGTCCAGCGGCGGACGTGCGGCAGGTCGTCGTCGAGCCAGTAGGCGTCGTCCTCGGTGACCACCAGCAGTTCCTCGAACTTGATGCCCACGCCCCGGAAGCCGATGTGCGGTTCGACCGCCCACAGGCCCGGGGTGGGCGCGTGCCGGGACGAGCGCCCGTCCGCCCAGAGCGGTGAACGCCCGTGCAGCCGCTCGGAGATCAGCTCACGGCCGAGGGTCTGGAGGGTGCGCACGCCGAAGCCGAAGACGTTCACCCCCGCGGGGCCGCGCGCGGTGTTGCGGGTGACCTGGTGGCCGATCACCCGGCCCGGGTACACCTGGTGGCGGTTGTCGTAGCCGTGCGCGGCGATCTGGGCGTCGACCGCGGCGTACACCTCGGAGAGCGGCTTGCGGGCCCGCACCTCCTCGAGGATCAGCTCGCGGTAGACCTCGAGGTCGGCGGCCAGGCGGTCCCAGACCCGGTTCTCGCCGACCTTGCCGCCGTAGCCGATGTCGGCGGTGTAGCCGTCCACCACGGGCGCGCAGTCCAGCACGTACGGCATGCCCTCCTCCAGCCGGCGGTTGCCGGCGAAGAACTGCAGCGGGGTGTGGAAGTGCCGGAACGCCGTCCGGTCGCCGAACCAGGCGAAGGGGACGTGGAAGAAGTCCTGCACCCCGGCCGCGACCAGGCGGCGGCGCAGCTCGGCGGTGGCCTGCCGCTCGGTGACGCCGGGTTCGATCCAGGCGGCGACCTGTTCGGCGCAGTGGTAGGCGAGCTGCTGGGTCTCGCGGAAGCGGGTGAGGTCGCGCTCGGTGTAGCGGAAGGCGGGGGTCGCTTTCGCCATGGTGAGGGGCTCCTTCTAGAGGTCCAGCACGAGGGTCTCGCCCTCGGCGGCCCGGGAGACGCAGGGCAGCAGGGCGCCGGCGGCACGCTGCTCGGGGGTGAGGCGGCGGTCCCGGTGGTCGGGCGAGCCGGCCAGCACGCGGACCTCGCAGGTGCCGCAGAAGCCCTGGTGGCAGGAGTACGGGAGGTCCGGGCGGGCCTCGCGCAACACGTCCAGGGCAGAGCGGTCGGCGGGGACGTCGAGGGCGGGGCCGTCGGCGCCGAGGCGAACGGTGAAGGGCTCGCCGTCGGTGATCGGGGCGGCGCCGAAGCGCTCGAAGTGCAGCGAGGCGGCCGGGGAGCCGTCCAGGGCGCGCTGCACGGCGGTGAGCATCGGGGCCGGGCCGCAGCAGTAGACGGCGGCACCGCGCGGGGCGTGGGCGAGCAGTTCGGCGCCGCTGGGGACGCCGCCGTGCTCGTCGTCGGTGCGCAGCACCACCCGGCGCGGATCGAGGGCGCGCAGCTCGTCCGTGTACGGGAGGGTGTCGGCGCTGCGGCCGACGTGCACCAGGCGCCAGTCCAGGCCGTGGCGCTGCGCCTCGCGGGCCATCGGGAGCAGCGGGGTGATGCCGATGCCGCCGGCCAGCAGGAGGACGGCGGGCTCGGCGCAGAAGGCGAAGCCGTTGCGGGGGCGGCGGGCGGTGAGCCGGGTGCCGGGGTGCAGGGCGTCGTGGACCTCGACGGACCCGCCACCGCCGTCGGGCAGCCGTCGGACGGCGATGCGGTAGGCGGTGCGGTCGGCCGGGTCGCCGCTGAGGGAGTAGTGGCGCTCGCGGCCGGAGGGCAGGACGAGGCGCAGGTGGGCGCCGGGCTGCCAGCCGGGCAGCGGGCCTCCGGAGGGGTCGGCGAGGGTCAGCTCGACGACGTCGGCGGCCAGTTGGCGGCGCTCGGCGACGACCAGGCCGAGCGCCGGGGTGGGGCGGCTGTGCGGGCGGCGGGGGTTGCGGCGCAGCAGCGGACCGCCGAGGGCCGGGGAGTAGCGGTCGCCGAAGGCGGTGAGCCAACGCATGAAGCCGTCGGCGCGGGGGCGGCCGTAGAGGTCGGGGGGCGGGGTGAGCAGGTCCATCCGGCGGGGTCCTTGGGTGGGAGCGGGGCGGCGGGCGGCGGGCGGCAACTGACAACTGACAACTGACAGGGTTCAGATGTCAGCGTTCAGCGTTCAGCGTTCAGATTTCAGCGAACAGATGACGTCATCTGTTCGCTGAAACCCGTCGGCCGTCAGCCGCGCCCGGCGGCCGCGCGGGCGGCCGGGGAGGTGGCGAGGTAGCCCAGCGCCTGGCTGGACGAGCCCTCCTGGGTCGGGTGGTAGCCCGGCCGCAGGTAGCGCAGCCCGGAGCGGATCGACCCGAACGGGTCCGGCAGCAGTCCGCGCTTGGCGATCCGGCCCGCCTCCCGCCAGGTGGGCTTGAGTCGCCCCTCCAGGGTGGGGTCGGCGGCGAGCAGGAAGCGGGCGCCGCGCACCCAGAGGTGGACCAGCAGCGGCCCCGAGATCACCATTCCGCGCACCCGGCGCAGGTAGCCCGGGTCCAGGTGGACCATCAGGTCGTAGGCGACGCTGCGGTGCTCGACCTCCTCCGCGCCGTGCCAGCGCAGCAGGTCCAGCATCGTCGGGTCGGCCTTGGCCCGGTCCAGGCCCGGGGAGTTGAGGGCCCAGTTGCCGAGGAAGGCGGTGAAGTGCTCGATCGCCGCGATGAAGGCGACCCGCTCGATGACGTTCTCCCGCTGCTGGGCCGCCGTCAGCCCCGGCTTGTCGCCGAGGACGCGCTGGAACAGCCAGGAGATCTGCCGGACGTACGGCCGCGGGTCGAGCCCCTGGCCGAGCAGGTGGTCCAGGACCTCCTGGTGCGCCTCGGCGTGGATGGCCTCCTGCCCGATGAATCCGAGGACCTCCTCGCGCAGTTGCTCGTCCCGGATGAGCGGCAGCGCCTCCTTGAACACCTTGACGAACCAGCGCTCGCCCTCGGGCAGCAGCAGGTGCAGCACGTTGATGACGTGGGTGGCCATCGGCTCGTCCGGGATCCAGTGCAGCGGCAGCTGGGCCCAGTCGAATCGGACGTCCCGGGGCTCCAGGACGAGGCTGTCGTGCACGCGCGCGGCGGGGGCGGCGAGGGCGGGGACGGGGGTGGAACGGGGCATGGCAGGCCCTCCTGACCTGGGGGCGGGCGGCTCGGCTCCAGGGAAACGTACTCGCGGGTAGCCGTGGGGACAAGGGTTTCGCCGACCCTTATCGACATCGAGTCTAATAAGTGATGTGCACCGGCCGACGTCACGGGAAACGCGGGAAGCCCCACCGGTTTCCCGGCAGGGCTTCCCCTGGCCCGCGTGCGCGACCGCCGACCCGCCGTCAGACCGCCATCGCCAGCATCAACGGCGCCGCCCGGGCCGCCAGCAGCTCGGCGGCGGCCTTCAGCTTGTGGATGTTGTCCGCCGGCATCGAGGTGGCCAGGCAGCCGACCGTGCTGCCCGCCGTGATCGGCACCGCCGCGCACACCGTGCCCAGCGCGTACTCCTGGATGTCGAGCACCGGCACCGTGGCCGGCTGCCGCTCCAGTCGGTGCATCAACTGGTCGGCGTCGGTGACGGTGCGGGAGGTGAGCCGGGCGACCGGGTGCCGGGAGAGGTGGTCGCGCCGGGCGTCCACGTCCAGCTGGCTGAGCAGGCACTTGCCGATCGCGCTGGCGTGCGCGGTCGCCTTGAAGTCCACCCACTCCTGCACGGCCGGGGCGTAGTCGGCGGCCGAGACCGCCTCCACCGACAACTCGCCGTCGTGGTACCGGCTGAAGTACACCGCGGCACCCAACTCGTCCCGGAGTTCCGCGAGTTTGCGGTTGAGCCTGGCCTTCACCAGCTGCTCCCGGTTGTGCTGACCGAGCAGGGCGAAGGTGCCGCCCAGCAGCCAACCCCCGTCCTGGCACTGGAGATAGCCCTCGACCTCCAGGATCTCGGCGAGCCGCCGCACGGTGGGAAGCCCGAGCGAGGTCTCCCGGGCGAGGGCCACCAGGGTGGCGCCGTCGGGGAGGCGGTCGACCGCCTCCAGCAGTCTGAGGGCGTGCTGGAGGGAGGTGAACGGGCCCGTCGGACCCTGGTCAAGCGCGGCGTGACGACCCGGGGCTGGTGTCGACATGTCGTCCCCTTCCGATGTCCCCCCACGGAGCGACCGCGGGCACGCACCAGCCTATCGACCCGGCGGCTCCGACGGCTGCCGTCCGTACATATCCGTGAACAATCCGTGTAGCCCCGCCTGCCGACCTGGGCGGACGCGAGGCTAGCCCCGTCCTTCGCACATAACGAGTTCGGATGATGTGGTGATGCGACCGGTACCTCGGTGGGGTGCCGGTCGTTGAGCCTGGCGTGCCGATATCTCGTTCACGTCGTTCCCGGGTGCACCGTCCACGCTTCGCTGTGGAGTTGACGCCCGTGGTGGAGAGGCGTCTGGGCGCTCTGCCCGCCTCTGCCGAGTTTCTGCGCCGGCTGGACGTGGCCGGGATCGTCGACGAGCTGTGCCCGATCCGCGAGGTCGCGCACCTCACGCACGGCCAGGTGATCGAGGTGCTGGTCGCCAACCGGCTGTCCGCCCCGGCGCCGCTGGTGCGGGT